>NZ_CAMPPN010000005.1:0-212366 GCF_946900935.1 Stenotrophomonas sp. Marseille-Q5258 | reverse complement strand
CCCGCGATGTCGAAAACCCACGCATGAACCCCCGATCTGTGCCCGATCTGTGCCCAAAGCGGCGCTTGCGCGGCCGCTTCCTACCCGCCAGACTCGCCAAAAAGGGCGGTTGAACTTCCTATACCCTTCAATCTTCCGGACAGATGCAATGATCTCTGACCGGGGTCTGTTTACAGGGCGTTGCCAGCGCTGCGTTAAACCACCGTGCCGAACAGGTGCCCGATCACGCCGGTCGCCAGCATGGCAGCGACACCCCAGAACACGACGCGCGCGGCGGCCTTGCTCTTGCTGGCCCCGCCCGCGCGGGCCGACAGGGCGCCGAGGATGCCGAGGCTGATCAGGGACACGACGGCCACAACCGGCGTGATCAGGCCAGCCGGCGAAGCAACAGCAGCAATGATCGGCAGGACGGCGCCGACGGAGAAGCTGAGGGCGGAGCTGACCGCCGCCTGCACAGGTTTGGCGGCGACGATCTCACTCATGCCGAGTTCGTCACGCGCATGGGCTTCCAGGGCGTCATGCTCTGTCAGCTGCCGGGCGACGTCCCGGGCCGTTTCAGGGGTCAGGCCGCGGCTGATATAGATTTCGGTCAGCTCCTGGAGTTCGGCGTCCGGATGGCTGTGAAGGGCGGCGCGCTCGATCGCGAGGTCTGCCTTTTCGAGGTCTGCCTGCGAGGAGACGGACACATATTCCCCGGCGGCCATCGACATGGCACCGGCCACCAGGCCCGCGAGGCCGGCGGTGAAGATCGCGCCGGGTGTGGCGTCTGCGGAGGCAACACCGATCAGCAGGCCGGCGGTGGACAGGATGCCGTCATTGGCGCCGAGCACGGCGGCGCGCAGCCAGTTCACCCGCTGGAAATAGTGGTGTTCTTTGTGGATGTAGGAATTGTCGGATTCCGGTGCAGATTCGGCCATGGGTCAGTTCCTGATCGTTATATACTGGGTGGCCAGGCCGGGCGGCCAGGTCAAGCCTTGATGCAGTCCGGATGTCCCGGGTTTTCCTTGCGTGAGGCGGCGGTGCCGGTTAGGCGTTGATGCGTAAGGCTTTCCGGAGGGACACACATGCTTATTGGACTTGGCGTCATCGTATTGATCGCTGGCTTCATTATCCTGATTTACAACGGTCTTGTGATGAAGCGGCAGCGGGTCAACCAGGCCTTTGCTGACGTCGATGTGCAGCTGAAACAGCGCCAGAACCTGATCCCGAACCTCGTCGAGACCGTGAAGGGCTATGCCAAGCACGAACAGGACACGCTGCAGCAGGTGATCGCTGCCCGGAATGCGGCGCAGAGCGCTCATACGCCGGCTGAAATGAGCCAGGCCGAGGGCATGCTGACTGCCTCGCTGGGCAAGCTGTTCGCACTGGCGGAAGCCTATCCGGACCTGAAGGCGAACACGAACTTCATCCAGCTGCAGAACGAGCTGTCCGCCATCGAGGACAAGCTGGCCGCGGCGCGCCGGTTCTACAACTCGGCGGTTCAGGACTACAACACGTCCCGCGAACAGTTCCCCGGTTCCATCATCGCGGGCATGTTCAATTTCGAAGGCCGCGACTTCTTCGATGTCGGCGTCGAGGGCCGCGAAGCCCTCAGCACTCCGCCGGAAGTGAAGTTCCCAGAAGCGGGCGCCGACTTCCCACAGCGACCACAGCACGGTCGCGATGGTGGTCGCGGCCAGCAGCCAGGCCGCGACGGGCGCGCGGCGGACGTAGAAGAATCCGCTCAGTGCCAGCGCCAGGCCGGCCAGCAGGTAATACCAGGAGCCGCCAAGGGTGATCAGGTAGAGCCCGCCGGCGAGCAGCGGTAGCGCGATCAGTACGAGCGCCGCGCCGAACAGGCGCAATGGCCAGCGACCGGTACTGGCGCCCGCAGGCGCCACGGAAGTGGTGTTCATGTCATCGGACCTCGAGGAAGGGGGACGCGGCCGCCGGGACGCATCGGGAGCGATGGCTGCCGGTTCGCGGGGAAGCGCACGGCCATAATACTGTACTGTCCAGTACGTCTGTGATGAATGCGCGCGCGCCCGCGGCCGGGTGGTCGTGCGTGCGCGCTTTCCCGTGCAGGAAAGTCGCACCCGTCCAGTCAACGATGGCGGTGGGCGAAGCCGCCCTGCAGGGCGTTCGCGCCCCACGGGTGCGGTGGCCTGTGCCGGGTCGGGCCGGACACGGCCGCATCCGGGCAACCGCGCCATCAACGCGCCTCTGGACCTGCCGGCCTTCCGGGTGCATTGCCCCGCCGTGGCCCGCTCCCGCATGCGGGAGCGAAGATTACCCCGTCGAGGGGCGTGGTGTTCAGGCGCCCCGTGTCGGAGCCCCGGCTAGCGCCCGCGCGCGCGGGCGAAGGCGTCGGCCAGGGCGTTGTTGGCCGGCGGTGAGGCGGTGGCGGGCTTGCCGCCCGGCCCACGCCCGCCACGCGGACCGCCCGGTCCACGTCCGCCGCCGCGGTCCTGGCCGCCACGCGGCTGCTCGCCGCGCGCCTCGCGTGCCGGCTTCTCGCCGGGCACGTCGTCCAGCCGCCGGGTCAGGGCGATGCGCTTGCGCGGCACATCGACCTCCAGCACCTTCACCTTGACGATGTCGCTCACCCTGATGCCGTCAGCGGGGCACTCTGCTGAGGGCTGCTGGCGCGAGAGCGGGGGTTTTTAGAGGTGCCCTCAGGTAGGTGATTTGCTACGCTGCGCCGCGCCGATGTCTTACCCATGCGCGGGAGAAATGCCGATGGGCGGCGATGAGGCCGCGCGGAACACTGTGCAGCCGTCGATGCGCAGGATCGTTCCGTGCTGTGCCTCACCGCACCGGAGGGACGCGCCGCGCCGCGTGTCGCCCGTGCCGCAAACACCGCGCTGGCGGCCGCGCCGAGCTACGCACGCCATGTTCCCGAGCGCACGCTGCTGTACGCGCTGGTCGAGGCGCACTACCCGGACTTCATCGCAAGTCTTGAGGCGCAAGACCGCTCGCTGCCCGAGTATGTGCGCGAGGAGTTCGAGACCTACCTGCGCTGCGGCGTGCTCGAGCACGGTTTCCTGCGCGTGGTGTGCGAGCAGTGCCGGGCCGAGAGGCTGGTGGCCTTCTCCTGCAAGAAGCGCGGCTTCTGCCCCAGCTGCGGGGCGCGGCGCATGGCCGAGAGCGCGCGGCACCTGGTGGAGGAGGTGTTTGGCCCGCGGCCGGTGCGGCAATGGGTGCTGAGTTTTCCGTACCCGCTGCGCTTCCTGTTCGCCAGCAAGCCGGAGGCCATCGGCCCGGTGCTGGTGATCGTGCAGCGCGTCATCGCCGGCTGGTTAGCCGATCAAGTCGGCGTCGACCACGCCAGCGCGCAATGCGGCGCGGTGACCCTGATCAAGCGCTTCGGCAGCGCGCTGAACCTGAATGTTCACTTCCACATGCTGTGGCTCGACGGCGTGTACGACGCGAACGTCGAGCCCCCGCGGCGCAAGCCGCGCCTGCGCCGCGCCCGTGCCCGTGCCCCCACCTCTGCGCAACTGACGCAGCTCGCCAACACCATCGCGCATCGCGTGTGCCGGCACCTGTCGCGCCGCGGCTGGCTCGAAGGCGAAGATGAATCCGTGTTCCTGTCCGACAGCGCGGGCATCCGTGCCGATGGTCGGCCCGAAGCGGTGCGTCCGGCCCCCGCGCACGCGCTCAGCGAGCAGGAGCGGGCCGCGATCCTGGAGGTGGCCAACGCCCCGCAATACGCCGCCCTGCCGCCGGCGCAGATCGTGCCGCGGTTGGCTGACGAGGGCCGCTACCTGGCCAGCGAGTCGAGCTTCCACCGGGTCCTGCACCAGGCCGGGCAGGCCAGTCACCGCGGTCGCGCCAAGACACCGCAGGCCCGCCGCAAGCCGACCACGCACGTGGCCCGCGCCCCCAACCAGGTGTGGTGCTGGGACGTGACCTGGCTGCCTTCGCAGGTGACCGGGCGCTGGTTCTACCTGTACCTGATCCTGGACCTGTACAGCCGCAAGATCGTCGGCCACGAGGTGCACGAGGTCGAGTCCGGCGAGCATGCCGCGCATCTGCTCAAGCGCACGGCGCTGGCCGAGGGCATCCATGCAGCGACCAACAAACCAGTGCTGCATGGCGACAACGGTGCCGCCCTGAAAGCGACCACGGTACTGGCGATGCTGCAGTGGCTGGGCGTCGCCCCGTCCTACTCGCGCCCGCGGGTCAGCGACGACAACGCCTTCGTGGAGAGCCTGTTCCGCACCGCAAAGTACCGCCCCGGCTTCCCGATCCGGGGCTTTGCCGACCTGCAGGATGCACGGACATGGGCCGCGCAGTTCGTTCACTGGTACAACCACGAGCACCTGCACAGCGGCTTGCGCTTCGTCGCCCCGGCCGTGCGACACGCGGGCCAGGACGCCGCTCAGCTCCAAGTCCGCACTCAGGTCTACGAGCTCGCCCGCCAGCGCCATCCGCAGCGTTGGACCGGCACGATCAGGGACTGGAGTCGCGTCGGTGCCGTCACGCTCAATCCCGACCGAGACACGGTCGTGCCGGCACAAAGCAAACAGAATGAAAGTAAGCGACTAGCTGCATGAAATCAGGCGACAACTATCTTGACACGCACCGCAATGCGCGGGCTCATCAGTCTGATCCGTGTGTCGATCTGTCTTCGGTCCACATCATCCTGCACCGGGCGTCACGCCCCGACTCCGGCCGCCTGCGCCGGGACCGCGTGAAGCTTGGATGATTGCTGCATAAAGCCCTGGGCGGTTTCCAAGGGGGGGGAACCGGCAGATTTGTCCTGTGAAAGCGAAACGTGCTCGGTCGATCACTTGAAGCAAAGTTGACGAAGTGCAAGCATGCTCTGCGAAAGGACCATGCGATTGGAACCACTCCAACGGCGCCTCTCGGCCATCTGTCGGCCGGCCAGCAGCTGCTTCAGCAGTGGAATAGTTCACATCCTCTATCCCAATAGTTCACCTATCCGGTTTTGCGGTCGGCGTTGGATGGATCGTTCCGGATGTAGCGCTCGTACTTCTCCCGGAAGCTGTTCTCCCGCATCCGGATGGCCACTGTGGCGGCAAACCAGAAGGCGAAGCGAAGGCGCGCATTGCCGCGCTTGGACAGCCGCTCCTGGCCCTTGTATTGGCCTGATTGGCACTTGGCCAGATCGAGGCCGCAGTACTTCAGGAACTGGCGATGGTGGGCGAAGCGACGCAGGTCGCCAGCCTCGGCCAGAATGGTCAGTGCAAGCACAGGTCCAATACCCGGAATCGAACGCAGCGACTCATAGTCTGGGCGCCCCGAAAGGGTCTGGTGCGCCTGTTCCGCGAGCCGGTCGCGCTGCTGGACCAGCTCCTGGAAGCGCTGCAATTGCAGGCGGAAGCTCTGAACCTCGAGCGAGTCATCGGCGACAGGCAAGCCAATGCTTCGCAGGGCGATTTCATATAGTTCGCGTAGCCATGCCGCCTTGTTGACCTTGCGCCCCACCAGGTCCCACGCCTCCTTGCGGAACGTCTCGTAGTCACGCTGTTGGATTGATGCCGCAGTAGGAAAGCGGAGCATGAAGCGGGCGAACCAGTCCGCATGTGCGCTGTCGAAGTAGCGCTCGATTTCGGGAAAGTACAGCGGCAGATAGTGCGTCATCAAGCTGTGCTGCAGTCGCGTCCTTGCCAGGCTGATCTGATAGTGAGTCTTGGACAGCTCCTGCAATCCGTGGTGCCCGGCCAGCAAGGGATCAATGTAGCGCAGCGTCATGCCCTGCTTGAGCAGTGCGAGAATCACGCGGACATCTTTCGGGTCGTTCTTGTCCCATGAGTTGAACATTGCTTCGCGGTAGCGGGCGCCAGCGACTGATGAGACAAGGCAAACGTCGAAGCCTTCCGTGAGAAGCCGGAAAGCCAGCGTTCGATGGCAGTCTCCAGTGGGTTCCATGGCGATCCTGGCAGGCTGGGGTAATCCACGCAGCAGAGCGACCAGACGATCGTGCTCTTCCATCGAGCTGGCCATCCGAAACTGCTGCTGCTTGCCGTCAGGCGTTTCAATCAGGACGGCATGGTGACGCTTGGCAATATCAATCGCGACCCACGTGGCCGCAGGCGTAGCATTGGGCTGGGCAGTCATCGTCGGCAAGCTCCTGTGGTGTGTGAGAACCCTCAGGATGACCTTGGAGACGGTGGCTGCCCACGTCTTGGGGATGCTTCCAGATGTACTACGGCCCCGAGTTCACCAGCCGGGCCTTCATCGCATGGACGCAACGCCACGGCATCAAGCACCTGTTGATCGAGCCGGGCAGGCCCATGCAGAACGGCTACATCGAGAGCTTCAACGGCAAGTTCAGGGACGAGTGCCTCAACGAACACTGGTTCACCTCGCTCGCCCAAGCCCGCCAGGTCATCGCCGACTGGCGACGCGACTACAACCAGGTGCGACCACACAGCAGCTGCGGTCGAATCCCGCCTGCCCAGTTCGCTGCCAACCACCGAGCACAACAAGCCGACAACGCAGTAACCTTCAACCCCGGGCTTTATCAGTAATCACTGGTATGGCCAGTGGGGGCAGGTCAGCCGCGTGAATCCGCGAGATGCACGAGGACAGCCGTGGCACTCTCGGCGCCGGTCGCATGCACGAAGACCTGGTCGATCAGGGCGAGTCGGCCAGCTTGAACCGCGTGGCGCGACTGATGGCGGCCGAGGGTTTGCAGGGCTGGCCGCGCCCGAAGCGGCGCGGTCAGCGCGGACGGCCGGCGCTCACGCCTCCGGGCGTGCGCAACCTGCTGGAGCGGGACTTCACCGCACTGGAGCCGGAGACCAAATGGGTCACCGACATCACTGAGATCAAAACAGGACAAGGCAAGCTGTATCTATGCATCGTGCTGGATTTGTTCGACCAGCGCGTGGTGGGTTGGTCGATGCACCACAGGCAGGACCGGCACATGGTGATCCGGGCGGTGCAGATGGCGGTATGGCAGCGGCAAGGCGCGGAGCCGGTGATCCTGCATTCCGATCGCGGCAGTCAATTCCGAAGCGGCGACTACCAGCGGTATCTGTCGAGAAACGGCCTGGTCTGTTCGATGAGCGCGGTGGGACACTGCGGCGACAACGCGGCCTGCGAAGGGTTTTTCGGCGTGCTCAAGCGCGAGCGGATCTACCGCACGAAGTACCTGACACTCGATGCAGCGAAGACTGATGTGTTCGAATACGTCGAGCGGTTCCATAACCCGAGGATGCGGCGAAGAGTCGCCAGGCGCGATCGGGAGTTCCAAGCTCTTTCACAACCGTCCGTGATTTCGGGGTAGAACCCCTGCTCCAATGCAGGGGGCAAGATCCTCTCGTTACACAGCCGCCGCGCTAGCAAAGACGTTCTGAGTCGGCTGGCAGGGCATCCGAGCGCTGGAATTCCTATCCTTCATTGGTTCAGTGGTACGGCGAAAGAGGTCGACAAGGCGGTGGAGCAGGGATGCTGGTTCAGTGTGGGCCCAGCGATGCTAGGGAGTTCAAAGGGACGCGCTCTGGTGGATCGCATGCCAAGGGAGAGGGTGCTCACCGAATCCGATGGTCCGTTTGCGCAATTTGATGGCCGCTCTATTCTTCCGTGGGAGGCGTCGTTCGCCGTACTCGGATTGAGTGCTGTGTGGGCAGTGCAGCCCGCGGAAGCAGAGCAGCAACTTGCTGAGAATCTGATGCGCTTAGGCTCGGCACCGTTCTAGAAGTGCCTCCGAGCGCACGGTCAGCCGTCGCGGAGGCGAGCAGACGCCTTGTCGATGAAGAGTGACATCTCCAACCGGGAGGACAATGCCCCGGGCTGCACATCCGTAGCTAGTTTTTGGGCAAGCACCGATGCCAGAGCCATCTGGGCATCAGTTGGTGCTTTTATGTCCCAGTCCAAGGCTTCAGACAGTGCGCTGGTCAAGTGCTTGCCAAGCCTAATGTTGAATCGCTCACGCGCGGTCGCCTCTCGCAACCGGGCCCATTGACGAACGAGGGCGCGCTCGTCCGACTCCGAGATCGGGACCTCGAGGGCTATGCCGTGCTCAGGTGCGACCAGATAGAGGCCCATGAAGCAGTTGGATCCTTGAAGACTTGACCGGATACTAAGTATATCTTAGTGTGAAAGCGTGGACGCTTGCGCCATCCTATGGTTCCAACCGTAGGGGGCCCAGTGTCCGACACCTCGCGTCCGATCTTTGCCCGGAGACTGGCCGAAGCCCGCAAGCGCGCGGGTTTTTCCCGGGCTCAGCTTGGCGTTTTGGCCGGTATGGAGCCTGAAGTGGCGAGCCCTCGCGTCAACCAGTACGAACGCGGCGTGCATGAGCCTCGCGCCGAGACGGCGAAGAAGCTTGCGGAAGCCTTGAATGTCCCTGCTGCGTTCTTGTACACCGAGGACGAAATGTTGGCCAAGCTGCTCCTACGCTGGAATGATCTCAGCAAGACGCAGAAGCGCGATCTGGTGAAGCAGGTCGAGCAGTCAACTGCCACAAGCAAGTGACGGCCGAACCGGCAGTGCGCGCCTTCCAGTCGGACGATGAGTCGGGAGACGTGAATGCCTGACGTTCGGAACGAATCCGTGAGGGTCGCTTTTACCTCCGAGGAGAAGCGCAAGCTTGTCGAGTCCGCCCGCATAGAAGGCCGATCACTCGCTGACTACATCCGCGAGCGTGTCCTTGCGGAATGCCGAGTAGAGGACGAGGTGTTACATTTCCTGCTAAACGACTTGGCTCGCGCAGCGATGCCGCTGCAACGTGCCGGAACCGGTCAGCCCGATCCGGACGACGCTAGTGCGCCACAAGAACTGCCGGAGCAGCAGCGCGCACGCATAGCCAAGGAAGTGCGGGCTTCATTGTCTGGCGAGCAGATCGAAGCTTTGTCCCAGTTCTTGAATCCTGCGTTCGAGCGAGGGCTTTGGCCCGGCCCCGCGCCGCGAAATGGGAGGATGGAAGATGGGCAGCCAGGATCCAAATGATTCCCTGTCCAATGGTCCAACGAGCTTCATCTGCATCCGGTAGACGGTGGCCGTTGGATCGGGGTGGTATACGGAAAGATGCCAACCGGATGGACACTGGGCGGCTGTCAAGTATCGACACCGTATGTGGCCGATGTACCGATTAGGCCATCTGCCACATGATGCAGCCATACGCGATTAGGGGACGTTTATCGGGGTAGGGCGGCTGAGCCCACTCCTTCAGCCTGCATCTTGCGCGTTAAGCAATGACCGCCCGACAAGGCGCACCGGGTCAAACGAGAACACGTGCTCCAGCGGCGCATCATGGCAGCGACCAACCAATCGGTCAGGAAACGCGGCCCGTCCGTAATCCAGATCCACCTCGGCCGAGCAGATCGGGCACGTGCCCCAGTGGCGCACGACGGAGAACTCTCGGGACTTCAACTTTCGACCTGGCGCCGGCATGGTGCGGAGCTGACCGTAGAGCTCGCTCAGCGCCAGGAACGAGGGCTCCGCTATGGTTACCCGCTGTGTGGGCAGAAGGATCACCGGCCGCAACAACCACCAGAGCCGGCCGTCACCAGCATCACCAGGCCGAGCTGGGCCAGTGTCGCGGTGGTCACCGCGTGGCCACGGCTCCATGAGGTGTACAGCCAGAACCAGACGAGTCCGATGAGCACCATGTTCAAGGCCGCGGTTCCGATAAGCACGTAGCCGCGCCAGGACTGCACCGGGAATGGCCGGCTGCCCACCAACAGCCGGAGCCATAGCGCTGGCTTGGCTGGATCCATCTGGTAGCGGATCTTGGTCGGATCGGCCTCTGGTGGCGCGACGTCCTCCTCGGGCTCCGCTTCGGGCGTCGGGCGGAAATCGAAAGACAGCCGAGAGGGCAGGCCACGGCCGCCCCCTTTCTTGACCACGAGGTAAGGGGTAAGGGCAGAGCCTGCCTGAGCGCACCGCTGTCGAAGCTGTTCCTGTCGCGATTCCCACCAGTTCCCCAGCTCGGCCGCCCGGAATACCTTGGACTGGCCATCGCCAGTTCCTTCCAACTGCTGAAAGAGCGCCCGAAGGGTAGTGGTGTCCGTCTCGGGGGGCGGCTCGCCGCGCGAGATGGCGGTCAGGGTCGTGTCCATGACCTCCCGAAGGACCCGGGCATTGCGCTGCTGTCCCCCCTCCCGATCCAGCCATTCAAGCGCCAATTGGAGGGATTCAACCTGTGGATTACCCGTTTGGGCGGGTTTAGATCTGTTTGCGTCCATGGCCTGCCGCGAATTTCTGCTTTCCCTCCGATCAAGGAAAGCGCCATGGACACCATCCCAGAGCCGTTCTCACTTCGCAATCCGTCGGGCAACCCGCTGGCGCGGCGTGGCGGGTTCCGCGTCCCGTTTGGCCTGAAGGATGGCCGTGTCTGGGCCCCCAGCGAGGTGTCCAAAGGCAAGGCGTGCGGCTGCATCTGCCCGGGGTGCCATGCCCCGCTGTCGGCCAAGGCCAAGGAGAGTCGCCGCAAGCGCCCCCACTTCGCCCACCTGACTGACACCGGCTGCCAGACGGGTCGTGAAACCGGAATTCACGAACGGGCCAAGCAGCTGATCGCAGACCACCAGCGGCTGGTGATCCCGGCCTGGACCGGCGACCCGATCGACATGCCCAACCCGCCGCATGCCCGTGACGACGATGGCCGGCTCCACTGGGGGCGGAAGGTCGACCAGCCGAGCCGCAGCATGTCGTTGCGCGACATCGAGATCGAGCGATCGCTGGGCAGCTACAAGCCCGATGTCGTTGCCCGGGATGAGGTGGGCGAGTTGCTGATCGAGATCCGCGTGACCCATGCCGTTGGCGACATCAAGGCGGCGCGCGTCCAGGCGCAGGGCCGGAGGATGGTCGAGATCGACCTGTCCCAGCTGCACCGCGACACTCCCCACGACCTGGCCGCCTTCGAGCACGCCGTGCTCGATGACGCTGCCAATCGCAGTTGGATCTCCTGTCCCGAGGCGGTAGCGGAGTGGGGGGCTTCCAAGCAGGAACTGGACGAGCAGGTTGCGGCGAGGAACCAGCAGATCGCACAGCTGCGGGAGCAGATGGCCAAGGCGGCCCAGGCCCGCAAGGAACGCGAGGCCCAGGAGACCAGGGACAAGGAGGGCCGGAAGGCCTACATGCGCCGCCAGGAGCGTGCGAGACACGCTGAGGACCTGGGCCATCTCATGGAACTGACCTCGCCTGAGCGGATCGAGCGGATCCTGCGCGAGTATCGGGTCAGCGCGGAAGACCGCGTCAGCGAGCTCCTGGACGCCGTGCCAGCGGCGATTCGGTCCGCCTGCCTTCGAGCCCATGAAGATGCCTGGATCTTCGGAGTGGACCCGGTTCTTTGGCAGCTCCTGGCCCATGACCACTTCGTGGCAAAGCGGTCCCCGGGTGATCGCTTCAACCAGAGGGACGTCGCCGCGTGGGTCCGGCGTAGCTTCTACCCAGAGAGGGCGCTGTACAGGCTCTTCGTCACCCAGTACGCCGCCCGCGCCGAGGCCCAGCGCGCAGGGTTCGCCAAGAGAAGGCTGGCTTACTGGGTTTTCACCGACGAAGAGAACGAGCGGATTCCGAACTTCTACACGCCCGTCAACGACTTCGTCGACAGGCTGGAGTCCGCCCGGGTCATCCGACAACTGCCGGCGCCCAGGGGCGAGTGCGAAGTCCTTCCACCGCCCGCCGGTGGCTGGCACCCGGTCGCCTACGTGGATCCGGGCAACGATTCCGGTGACCGATCATCCTCGCTTGTCGCCCTTTGAGCCGGCGGCACCTAGAATCGAGGTCTGGAGGGGGCACGCGATGCCATGAATGTCATTGATTTCAAATGGCGTGGGAGTCCTGTCGCCCCCTTTCTTCCTTCGATTCACCGTTTTGCCAGGATCCGGAATCTGTGACCGTACTTGAGACTCTGCTCGACACCCTGCGCCAGTCCTCGATGACCGAGCGCGAGAAGGGCACCTACTTCGAAGAATTGATCCTGGCCTACCTGCGCAACGAGGCCACCTACCGCGACCTGTATGCCAAGGTCTGGACCTGGTCCGACTGGGCGCCCGCCCACGGCTTCAGCGCGAAGGATGACGGCATTGACCTGGTCGCCGAGGAAGCCGGAACCGGCGCGATCCACGCCATCCAGTGCAAGTTTTACGACCCGGACTACCGGCTGCAGAAGAAGGACATCGACAGCTTCTTCACCGCCTCGGGCCGCAAGCCATTCGCGCACCGGGTCATCGTTTCCAGCACCGACCACTGGTCCGACAATGCCGAAAACGCGCTGATCGACCAGCAGCCGCCGGTCAGCAAGATCACCCTGCACGATCTCGAAGCCAGCCAGATCGACTGGTCGCGCTTCCAGCCCAACGCCCCGGTCGCGCTGAAGGCGAAGAAATCCCTGCGCCCGCACCAGCAATCCGCGCTCAAGGCGGTCACCGCCGGGCTGCAGGACGCAGACCGCGGCAAGCTGATCATGGCCTGCGGCACCGGCAAGACCTTCACCAGTCTCAAGATCGCGGAAAGCATGGCTGGCAAGGGCGGCCGCGTGCTGTTCCTGGTGCCCAGCCTGTCGCTGCTGCAGCAGACGCTGACCGAGTGGACCCAGGAAAGCGCGATTCCCCTGCACAGTTTCGCGGTGTGTTCCGACAGCGACGTCGGCAAGAAGAAGGGCCGCAAGGAGGACGACGCCGTCCAGACCCTCGCCCACGAACTGCGCTACCCGGCCACCACCGACGCCCGCGCACTGGCCAAAGGTGTCGCCGCGCGCAGCGACAACGCGCACATGACCGTGGTGTTTAGCACCTACCACTCCATCGAGGTCATCCACGACGCCCAGCAGCAGGGGCTGGCCGATTTTGACCTGATCGTCTGCGACGAGGCCCACCGCACCACCGGCGCCACCTTCGAAGGCGACGACGAATCCGCCTTCGTGCGCGTGCACGACGCCGCCTACATCCGCGCCGGCAAGCGCCTGTACATGACCGCCACCCCGCGCATCTACGGCAACGAGGCCAAGGCCGTGGCCGAGCGCGACAACGTGGCGCTGTACTCGATGGACAACGAGGCCTGGTACGGCAAACAGCTGTTCGTCATCACCTTCTCGGAAGCCGTCAAGCGCGGCCTGCTGGTCGACTACAAGGTCATCGTGCTGGCAGTCGAGGAAAGCCACATCAATCGCCGCCTCCAGACTCTGCTGAAGGACGAGAACAACAGCCTGCGCGTGGACGATGCCGCCAAGATCGTCGGCTGCTGGAAGGCGCTGGCCAAGCTCGGCATCCACGAGGGTGCCGGCGAAAGCGCAGAACCGATGAAGCGCGCGGTCGCGTTCTGCCAGGTCATCGAGCCCAGCCGGGGTGGCAAGACCCACAAGGTCAGCTCGAAGGAAATCGCCGACATGTTCAAGGCGGTCGTGGACGCCTACCAGGACGCCGAGGACATCGAAGACGCCGCGCGCATGACCTGCGAGGCCAAGCACGTCGACGGCAGCATGAACGCCGGCGAGAAGGAAGCGAAGCTTGACTGGCTCAAGGCACCCACGCCACCGGACACCTGTCGCGTGCTGAGCAACGTGCGCTGCCTTTCCGAAGGCGTGGACGTGCCGGCGCTGGACGCGGTGCTGTTCCTCACTCCGCGCAACTCGCAGGTGGACGTGGTGCAGTCGGTCGGCCGGGTGATGCGCAATGCCCCGGGCAAGCAGCGCGGCTACGTGGTGCTGCCGGTGGTGATCCCTGCCGGCATCGAGCCGCACGAAGCGCTGAACGATAACCGCACCTATGCAGTGGTCTGGCAGGTGCTGCAGGCGTTGCGCAGCCATGACGACCGCTTCGACGCGATGGTCAACAAGCTCGACCTCGTCGGCCCGGACCGCAGCCGGATGGAAGTCGTCGCCGTCGCCGACACGGTGCAGCGCAAGACCGCGCGGCTGCTGGACGGCAATGCCCGCAAGGCGGCCAAAGCCAAGAGCAGGCACAGTATCGGTGAAGCCCAGCCCGGCTACGAAGCCGAAGTGCAAAGCGAATTCGAGTTCGAGATCGGCGAAGTCGAGCGCGCGCTCTACGCCAAAGTGGTCGAGAAGTGCGGCAACCGCCACCATTGGGAGGACTGGGCCAACGACATCGCCAAAATCGCGCAGACCCACATCGACCGTATCAAGGCGCTGCTGGAAGACCCCAGTCAGGCCAAGGCCCGCGAAGCCTTCAGCGCCTTCGCCAACGAACTGCGCGACGACCTCAACGACAAGGTCTCGGACGCCGAGATCATCGAGATGCTGGCCCAGCACCTGATCACCAAGCCGGTGTTCGACGCGCTGTTCGCCGACTACAGCTTCGCCAGCCACAACCCGATGTCCAAGGCGATGCAGGCCGTGCTCGACGTACTCGACGAACTGCACCTGGAGAAGGAAGCCGACACCCTGCAGGCGTTCTACGACAGCGTGAAGCTGCGCGCCGAAGGCATCAACAGCGCCGCCGGCAAGCAGAAGATCGTGGTCGAGCTGTACGACAAGTTCTTCCGCAACGCCTTCCCGAAGATGACCGAGCGCCTGGGTATCGTCTACACCCCGGTGGAAGTGGTGGACTTCATCCTGCACAGCGTGAATCACTTGCTGGAGCAGGAGTTCGGGCAGACCCTCGGCAGCAATGGCGTGCACATCCTCGACCCCTTCACCGGCACCGGCACCTTCATCACCCGTCTGCTGCAGTCCGGCCTGATCAAGCCGGAAGAGCTGGATCACAAGTACCGGCACGAGATCCACGCCAACGAACTTGTGCTGCTGGCCTACTACATCGCCGCGATCAATATCGAGGCCACGTATCACGGCATCGCCGGCGGCGACTACGTGCCCTTCGAGGGTATCTGCCTGACCGACACCTTCCAGATGTACGAGAAGGAGGATCTGGTCGATGCGCTGCTGGTGGACAACAGCCAGCGGCGCAGGCGGCAGAAGACGCTCGACATTCGCGTGATTGTAGGCAATCCGCCGTATTCGATCGGACAAGGCAGCCAAAACGACAACAATCAGAACATCGGCTATCCGGCGTTGGATGCACGCATCGCGGAAACCTATGCCGCACGCTCAGGCGCGGCGTTGTCCAAGGGGCTTTACGACAGCTACGTCCGTGCCATCCGCTGGGCCAGCGACCGCATCGGCAATGCCGGCATCATCGGTTTCGTCACCAATGGTGGCTATCTAGAGAAGGCCGCCATGGACGGGGTGCGGCGCTGCTTAGTGGCCGAGTTCTCCAGCCTGCATGTATTCAATCTCCGCGGCGATATCCGCAAGAACATGCTGAGCAAAGGACAAGCGAAGGAAGGTCAGAACATTTTCGGAAGCGGCAGCATGGCGGGCATTGCCATCTCACTTCTGATCAGAAATCCTGAAGCCAATCAGCGTGGTCACGTCTACTACCACGATATTGGTGACGATCTAAGCCGCGATGAGAAGCTGGGCAGGATAGAAGCCTATGCCAGCGTCGACGGTATTCCCGAACAGGAATGGCAGCACATCATCCCGGATGCGCATGGCGACTGGCTGAAGCAGCGCGATGACAGCTTCGGGCGTTTCATCTCGCTGGGCGACAAGAAGGGCGACGCGTCCAAGATGTTCGACAACTTCTCGCTAGGCGTGGCCACCAACCGAGATGCCTGGGCCTACAGCCATAGCAAGGCCAAGCTTGCGGAAAACATGCGCAACATGATCGGCTTCTACAACGCCGAAGTGGCGCGCTTCGATGCCGCGCATATTGGACTGGACACCAAGGCGCGGCAGGAGCGCGTGGACGGATTCATTGACAGCGACCCACTCCGCATCAGTTGGACTCGCGCGCTCAAGCAGAACTTGACCAAGAATCGCACCTACACATTCGATGCCGAGTGCATCGTTCCCAGCCTGTATCGCCCGTTCACCAAACAATGGCTGTACTTCAATCGGACTTTCAACGAGATGGTGCTGCAGATGCCGCGCATCTTCCCAGATGCTGCTGCAAAAACGTAGTAATTCAGCTAAGCGGAGCTGGAGCACGATCTGGATTTTCCGCGATTATTTCTGGCCATATACCGTCCCTTGACACCATTGAGAAGGGCCAGTGTTTTCCGCTCTATCTCTACGATGAAGCCGCCCAACAATCCGATGACGGCCTGTTCGCGAGCATTCCCAATGATGGCCCACGCCGACGCGAGGCCATCACCGATGCCGGCCTCGCGCATTTCCAGTCCGCCTATCCGGGCGAGACGATCAGCAAGGAAGACCTGTTCTATTACATCTACGGCCTGCTGCATTCCCCCGACTACCGCGAACGCTATGCCGACAACCTGAGCAAGGAGCTGCCGCGCATCCCGCGTGTGCGCACGGCACAGGATTTCTGGCATTTCAGCCGCGCCGGCCGCGACCTCGCCGCGCTGCACCTGAACTACGAAACGGTGGACAAGTACCCGCTCACCATCGAGACCAAGGGCAAGCTGTTGGATGCCGACTACCGCGTCGAGAAGATGAAGTTCGCCAAGAAGAAAGACCCGGACACCGGCAAGTCCGTCAACGACCGCGGCACCGTGATCTACAACGGCAAAATCACACTGCGCGACATTCCCGAAACCGCATGGGGCTACATCGTCAACGGCAAGGCCGCGCTGGATTGGGTGATGGAACGCCAGGCCCTGCGCGTGGACAAGGCCAGCGGCATCGTCAACGACGCCAACGACTGGGCCATCGAAACCATGGGCAACCCGAAGTACCCGCTGGAACTGTTCCAGCGCGTGGTCACCGTCAGCCTGGAAACGCAGAAGATCGTCGCTGCGCTGCCACCGCTGGATATCCGTGAAGACGGCTGACCCCCACAAGGACATTCCTATGAATGAAGTGGTGTGGGGCATCCACGCAGGCCGCACCGGCGATGCCGATGCCTTGTTCCTGAAGCAAGGCTGCATTGCCATCGGCTGGGACGCCATGGGCGACCTGTCCGTACTGGCAGCCGACCGCGACGCCTTCCGGCAGTGCTATGTGCAGGCCTACCCGGATGCGAAGAAGGGCGGCATTGCCACGGTGTCCGGCATTCCCTACCGGTTCCTGCACGAGATGAAGGCCGGTGACCTGGTGGTGTACCCCTCCAAGCAGGACAAGCAGGTACACATTGGCCGCGTCACTGGCCCGTACCAGCATGTGGCCGATGCCACCCACGGGTACCCGCACCGCCGCAGCGTGCAATGGCTGAGCCACGTGCCGCGCCTGCAGTTCACCCAGGGCGCGCTGTACGAAATCGGCTCGGCGCTCAGCCTGTTCCAGGTCAAGAGCTATGCCGACGAATTCCGCGCGGCGGTGGGCGGCAAGTCCGCACCTCCGTTGCCGGTGGACCAGGACCATTCGGTGAGCCTGGTCACCGATGACATGGAAGACACCACCCGCGACTTCGTGCTCAAGCGCCTGGCGCAGGAATTGAAGGGCCTGCCGCTGGAGGATTTCGTGGTGCACCTGCTGCAGTGCATGGGCTACCACGCGCGCAAGACCCGTGTGAACGAGCCCAGCGTGGACGTGATCGCCCACAAGGACCACCTGGGCATCGAGCCGCCCATCATCAAGGTGCAGGTCAAGAGCAGCCCCAACACCGTGACCGACAAGGACGTGTCGGCGCTGTACGGCAAGCTGTCCCACGGCGAATACGGGCTGTTCGTGACCCTGGGCAGCTACAGCCCGTCCTGCCGCAATTTCGAACAGGGCAAGGGCAACCTGCGCCTGATCGACGGAGATGAACTGGTGGACCTGATCTTCGCCCACTACGAGCAGTTCGATTCACGCCACAAGGGCCTGCTGCCGTTGCGCCGCATCTACGTGCCGCAGGTGCTGGAGGCGGACTAACAATGGCAGGGCTGCGAATTTGATGCATCGCTCCATCTATCTGGTACGCCACGGAGAAAGTGTCTCCAATGCGGGTGGCATCACCATGCCCCATGCCTTGATTCCACTAACAGAAGCGGGGCGCAAGCAGGCAGAGGCGCTATCGGCTCGGTTGCCAGCTCAGCCCCCCAGGATTCTTGCCTCGCCCTTTATCAGGGCGCTGGACACCGCCGAGCCTTACGCCAAGCGAAGGCAGGTCAAGATCGAGCAGGAGCCGTTGCTGCAGGAATTCGACATGATCGACCCGGTGTTGATCGCCGGCATGGACCAAGACCAACGGCGCCCGATCGCCGATGCGTTCTGGAAAGAGGGTGATCCCACAAAGCAGATGGGCGAGCAGGCCGAAAGCTTCGGGCAGTTCGCGAGCCGAGCATCCGCGTTCATGACCGACCGGCTCCCGCTGCTACCCGACGGAACGGTCTGCTTCGGTCACGGCATCTGGATCGGCATGGTGGCGTGGAAGCTGTTGGGGTTCGGCGCAGACACCAGTGATGACATGCGCCGCTTCCGGCGTTTCCAGACTGGCCTGCCGCTGCCCAACGGCGCGGTCTACGCGCTTGAGGAATTGGCGCCCGCTCAGTGGTTACTCCTCAATAGATTCGCGTGAATCACACGCTTCCGCACCGCGGTCGAAGCATCGCCGATTACTTTGGCCTGCGCTGCGGAAGTGACTCCACCGTTGCTTCTGGCAGCGCGCCCAGCTGCGCCAGCTGGTCCCTTGAGCCGCTGTACGATTCATAGAACTGTGCCCACTTGCTGAAGCCGCCCAGTTCGCCTACTGCGCGGATCATCGCGACGTGGGATGCCGTGAGCAGAGCGACCTGCGATTCAAGCTCGGCGATGCGCACATCGCGATCTGCCAGGGCGCTGGCCGCGGCATCACCAGAGAGCTTTCCAGGCCTGCCTCGCCAACGACGGAATTCGGCTTGCCGCTCCTGATACTGCGCAAGCATGCGGCTGCGTTCTTTGCTGCGGGTGATCGATGATGCGGCTTTGATTTGCGGATGCAAGCGTGCAACCGCCCGCGCGGTGATGTCCTCGTCGCGCGATAGCAGGTCGTCCAGCACTCGGCGCATTTCCGGATCGCAATCGCGTGTGGCTTGTTGCAAGCTGTCGTTATCCATCCATGACTCCGCTGCGGCGAGGAAGAGAGAGGTCGGGACCATCAGGGAATGGCTTATCGCCTTCCTTGGTCGCCAGGAGCGTGCGCACGCCGTCAAGTCTGACCTTGGCATGTTGAATCTGGTTCGTGCGGCCGATGCTCTTTGATGGCCTGGCTTCTGCGATCTCGACAGCCGCGGCCAACTTGAGTTCGAGCGTCCGCAGGTGACGGCGGTTCTCCGGCAAGTTGGTTGCCGACAGATGACGGCAGCCGGAGAAGCACTCCAGATGCTTTGGACACGGATCGACAGTGAAGCTGTTCAAGCAATGTCCGTATGGAGTCGCGTGAAAGCCATCGGCTTCGACCTTCAGAAACTCGAACGCTGCGGTGTCACCCTCCGCGCTCTGGATCTTCTTGAACGCATCCACGATTGGACCACTGGCTTTGCCGGATTGGATCATCTTCGCGACAGTGCTGGCTTTCTCGCCGAGTGCCATTTCCACGTCTGGAGGCAGTTCGAGTTGATCCAACTCTTCCGCCAAGCTGCGATGATCGTACTCGTAGCTTTGGGCCACGCTGCGGCGATTGAAGCGTTTGGAGATGACGGTGTCGGCTACGCCGAGACGGAAAAGCTCGGTGTTCTGTAGGTGACGCAGGGTATGGGAGGTGAGTACCAGGTCCTTGTCGTCGTCAGATTGCCCATACCGTTTGAAAAGCGTGTCGCGGGACTTCTGCTCGCCGAGGGAAAGATTGACCAAGCTTGTATCGGGCCGACCAACGGAGATGTATCGGGTGACATCGCAGACCCCATTGTTTCGCTCCTCGGCTAGGGACCGTTTCGGATGCAGGAAAAGGAATTCCCAGGAAGCAAAGCTGCGATCGGTCAGACTGAAAAGCTCGGTGTCCGGCAACTTTGAGCTGGCCGCGACACGAAGGTAACTTTCAAGATCTCCGATTCTTACGAAGACCTTGCTCATGTCGCGCTTGCCGTTGGGTGAGA
The DNA here is from genome assembly GCF_946900935.1 of Stenotrophomonas sp. Marseille-Q5258. Classification (NCBI taxonomy): domain Bacteria; kingdom Pseudomonadati; phylum Pseudomonadota; class Gammaproteobacteria; order Lysobacterales; family Lysobacteraceae; genus Stenotrophomonas; species Stenotrophomonas sp. Marseille-Q5258. The sequence goes on along the minus strand of NZ_CAMPPN010000005.1, from coordinate 192,485 downwards.
CCGCCCTGCCTTCGACGTCTCTCAGCACCAATGCGCCACCATCTTTGCCCTCGAATCCCGCCATCCGGCGAAAGTACATGCGAGCGGTCGCACTCATTTCACCTTGAAGACTGGCATTCAAGCTCTCTTGAACTTTCTGGAGCTCGTCGAAGCAATCAGCGGAATAGTTTTGACGGCACTTCTGCATCCAATACTGTTTCTTGTCCTCGGCCAGGTCTAGCCAGAAGGCGTTTCCGGAAAGGCGAGAGTAGATTTGCGTGGTCGGCACCAGCTCACCGAGCGCAAAGTCTGGCAGAACGCGCCCTGTTTCAGTTTGCTTCCTCAGCGTGCTTCGTAGCGGATTTGTGATTGCCTCAGCACGGGTCAGGGTCTCGCTCACGATCTCCTCGAACATCTGGGGAACGTAGTGAGTCTTGGCGACTAGCACCTTGCTATCTGCATTCTTTGCCTGCTGCTTTTCGGCGAAGTGCCGAATCATGAGCGATTTGGAGTAGCCACCTAGCTCCCCTGCAGGCCGCTGCTTCGAGTCGTAATAGTGCCGGTCCGTCCGCCACTCAGCGGGGAGGAGCGTGGCCTCACCAATTCGGAAGCCCGTCAAGATCATGATGCGAATGGCCGCAAAGCGCAGTTCGTCCATGAAGGTCAGGGGCTGCTCGGTCATAACGATCCGGACCAACTCCCAGAACGCGCGACGTTCTGGTAGGCGCTCAGCGCGCTTGCGATCTTCCAGGTTGTGCCGAATCTCCGCTTGAGAACTGAGAAATTTGGACCGCCGAGTGGCTCTAGGCTGGAGACGTGCGGCGGCGAGGGCAGGGTAGAGCGGCCCCACATCGGCCAAATGGTTGGCATCAAACACCACCTTGGTCAGACCCGCGATCAAGTCGCCAAGCTTGCCCGACGCCTGGATGCTGTTGCCGGTGCGAACCGCGAGAGCCATCTCGTCGACGGTGACACTCCACGGCTCAGCGTCCCCCGCGCATGTAGCGATCACGCGCAAGGGGCGTGCCACATTGTTGGCGATGTGACCGAACGAGTTGCGGCGAACAAACAGCTGTTCCATGACGGCAGCTTTGATGAGGTCTTGCCATGCGGGCGAAAAAGTGCGCGCATGCAGAACCGGTAGCCCGTTCGAAGAGTGGGCTGCGTTGAGCGCATCAAGTGCCGAAGGTTCCGAACTGAAGTGGCGCAAGCGATGCTTAGGTGCAACGCCTCCTGCAAGCGCAGTGAGGTCCCAGTCGTACCCTTTGATCGCCGTGCCGCTCTGGTCCAGAGGAATTCCCCAAGGAACCCCATGCGTCGCGGCCAGTTCCATTCCGAGCTTGATGAAAGCGGCGAAGTGGGGATTCAAGACGGCGTACCTTCGAGCTCAACCACCACTGCCTGAACCTCTGCGATCGTCCGTTCAAGCTGTAGATAGGCCGGCGAAACCGCGTCGCCACGAGACGAGTCGTGGAAAAACCGCGCCACATCCCGAAAGTCGGCTAGAACTCTCGAGTGCATCTGAACGTCGTGAATCGGCATGAACTTCCTGCAGCCGTAGCAGGACAAGATCGGGTTGTAGGGACACGCAGCCTGCCCGGAGGTGCACCCACCGATCCCCGCGATCGGAACACCATGTGGCGCTCCGCCAATCTGCTGGGACTCTTTCAATTGCGCGAGTTCTTCTGGACCGATAAAACGATTGTGGGCAATGCGAGCCACGCGCTGATAGATCTCGGAGATTCCCAGGGCTTTGTTCACCCGCTCAGCCTGGTTGGCCGATGTTTCGTAGTACACGAGCGCAGTCGTCATATCCGAGTGCCCAAGGAACTCGGCCAGTTCCTCTTGGCTTGCGCCGGCGTCAACGAGGCGTTGAGCGGCTGTATGTCGTAGATTGACGGCAGTCGCGCCAAGCTCGAGCAGATCGCGGAGTAGGGAGCTGATGCGACGACTTGCTTCATTTGCGGATGTGGCGCCGAACACCCTAGCGCCCGCGTCATCGCCATCAACCTGAAAGCGCCGTTCGATCTCGACGAAAAGAGGTGTCCACTCGCGTTTTACTCGTCTAAGCAGCGGCTTGGCGGCACTAGAACTCCGCTGTTTCGCCATGCGGAATGTGATGTGGACGGAAGCGAACATGTCGACGGATTCGTGACGAACTTTGACGTCACGAAACGTGAGCATTGCGATCTGAACCGGTCGCATCCCGAACTGGTACGCACACAGCAGCATCGCTGCGTCTTGCACATCTTCGAGGGTCAGCGACGACGCTTTGGCCTGGATTGCCGCTTCGTCCAAAAAACGAACTACCGCCGCTTCATCATCCACCGAGAGAAACGCTTCGCCAGACCGGACGACGGCGTACTTGTCGTTGAAGGGAAGGGGCAGGGCGGATATCACACCGTGATAGGAGTCAGCCCATTGGTTGAGTCGATATTTGCATAGCAGTCGCAGGATAGATTTCGCGCACGCGTACGCTTCCGCCGGCAGGTCGCGTGCAAAAAATGTCGCCCAGAATGATCCTATTCCTGTTGGTGCTACCCCCAACAACCTGACGATTTCTGCCTCGCCGATTGCCTTGCTGCCACGGGCGTACTTGCTTGCCGACGATGGAGCCAGGCCTTCACCCAGGAGGTACAAGAAGACGTGTTTTATCAACAAGGCGAGTTGCTCGGACAGATGATCAAAGCCAACTTTCACAACCCGGCCATCGATATGAACCGCAAAACATCTGGCATTGGCTGGATCTCGAATTGATCGTTGCTTTCCGTCGAAATCGTCGTAGTACCGAATCACCGGAGGCAACGACGGTAGTTGAGCAACTATTTCGCAAGCCCCAGCTTCCAGCTGCCATTGAATATTTTCATTTCTAGCCATGTCGCGCTCCAAGCGAGGCCTAGGAGGGGATCGCTCTTAGAACGGAAACTCTCTCGTCTAACGCGTCGTTCCAGACTGACGAGAGACGATCTTCAAACACTGCCCGGGCATAGCGAACTGGCATCTGTGACTCTCTGGACCAACCAAAAAACGCCCTGAGCTTCTGGAGCGCTTCTTCCATTGGATCACCCTGCTGCAGCAGCTGATTCAGTCTTACCACGGCGCATGTATGACGCAGATCGTGGGGTGTTATGGTCGTCTTCTGATTTCTGTCCGTTAGCTCTTTAAGGGCAGCGCGTGGGAGGCTCACGGAGATCTTTGCGAACATCTTCGTCAAAGACTCCGTTGACAACGGCGTGTTCTGCTGCGTGTTCAACAGGAAGGCGTGACTTGGCTTTCCTCGATAGTTCTCGACGTAGGTTTGCACCAACGCAGCAATCGTGTTGCTCACTGGCAGTTGACGAACGGAATCCGCAGATTTAATGCTGGGTCGCGAATACCGTGGATCAACCTCGTCATCGGAATACTTGCTTTCCGACACGTTCAACCAGTGCCGGGGTCGTTGTTGACGATCATCGAATCCGCTTTTGACAACATCCGCCGTGAGGAGCATCAGCTCACCGCGCCGGAGGCCCTGGTGAAGCATCAACAAGAAGGCCACGAAGGTTAGCCACCTGGTATGCGTTCTGGGGAATGGGTTGGTCGCAGATGCTGGGTCCAACATTTCGTATAACACTTCAACCACGCTGGCCGGCAGTGAACGGATCTGGCTCGCGTACTTGCTCTTTCGCACATGTAGCTGCCCATAGAGATTGGACAGGCGATGCAGCCGACCCTCGATATGCCGTAATCGATCCGTTGGCAGGGTTGTCTTCGACAGCCAAGTGACTACGGCCGTGACGAAGGACAACCCGGTTCTCCAACGTGTCTCGTCGGCGGACCCTACGTAGGCTTGGTTTCGGATGGATATGAACCAAGACTCAAGAATCTCGGCAAGCCGTACGTCATCCAGGTCGCCCAATGCATCGTCTAGAGAACTGGTTCCAAATAGGCTGTCTGCGTGGGCGTAGAGGTTCTCCACATAGCGTAGCCGCTTGACCTGAGTGGATGCGGCAAGCTCAGAACTCGACATCGATGTCCAGACGCTGGCCCAGTAGCGCGGCAGCCTGTAGCGATCATCGACAATCAATGCGCCTCGGAGTGAGCTCGGGACTTGAGGATCATTCAGCAGTCTAAGCACAAGGAACTCTTGGAGAGAGCAACATGATTTGTACCATTTATTGATTGACGGGGTCAATGTGCCCCATCCGTAAGCCGCTGATTCTTATGGCGTGGTGGCAATTATTGACTCAACTTTCCGTAGTTCGAACTACGAGCAATGTGCCCCGTATTTCGTGAACTACGGAGAAGGCGCCCCGTGATCCGCGAACTACGGAAAAGGCACCTCGCTTTTGCCAGCAATCCGGACAATGCGCCTCAGATTTCCCAGAAGCCTCTAAGTTGAGTTGCTGATGTAGGCCGACGGCGCCTCCTGTCCCGCGGCCCCTTGGCCCGTCGTGTAATGACCCACAGGTTTCTGCTCAGGTCATGCGGTTAATGTACAGGCATAGGCCGCATCCGGGGTTATCATCTTCAGCGCCTGATGCGGGCGCTGTTGGTTTAGAAGGCGATTCAGTCAACAATCACCCGCAGGGCGTGGGTTTGGCTCTCGAAGCGATGCCGATGCGCGCATTGCTCTTTCAACGTCCGGATTACCCGTTCCACCATCCCGTTCTGCTGAGGGCGGTGCGTGGTGGTGAACTCCTGCCTCAGGCCGTACCTGCGCACCAGCCGGGTGTAATCGCGGCTGGTGAACACTAGGCCGTTGTCCGAGCGAAGCAGAAATGGCTCCTTCACACGCCCCAGCGTGCCGTAGCGTGTGATAAGAGCCTCGCCATCCTCGCCATCCTCGCCATCCTCGCCTGGCCGCCACGGCCCGTTAAGCCCCGCATCTGCGGATCGGGATCGAATACTGATGGCGCCCACGTCATTACACACCGTCCCGGTCCGTTTCTTGGCCCGAACTCGGCGTTGACCGCGGCGATGTCTCGTGAACAGCCCGGAGCGACGGAACGCTCGGAGCCCTTCTTGCCGAGGGGGAGGGAGCCCACGCCACCTGGACCTTTGCAATCGCGCCATCGCGGATGTGCAGCTCAATCAGTGGAACCTCCAAAGTGCTACCCTGCGCCTCCTTCATCTCCTGCCCGGATTGGCGCAGCCTCGTTCTAAGACCTTGGTCATAAGCTCGGCACACGCAAGCCATCATTGCGTCCACAAGGTGCCTGCGACCGTCGATGGCACCCAGCACTGACGCCACGGTCGCCTGCAGAGACAGATGCAGGTCGAGAGATGTGCGGAGTTTCTCAGAAAAGTGCAGTAGCGCGTTTCCACAGGCAATGGTTAGCTCCTTGTCCACTACCGCCAGGCTGAGCCAAGCATGACCGCTCTCCGACCGACCATAAGGACCGATAAGGAACGTGCGATCTTTAGCCGGCGGCACTGACATTGAATCGAACGGCCGAGCGCGAGCCTCACCTCGCACCATTTCGATCTCGTGCTTCGGTACTTCTGCAACTGCCTGATCCGTGATGGCCGCTAGCCGTTCAATGACACCTTTGGGTAGTGGGGTCAAGCGGAGGACCTGGGGACCACCCAGGTGCGAGAAGCCCCGCAGGCAATCGTGGTTTGGATCTGCACCTATCCCTTCGAAGACAGAAGGGATAGGTGGCTCTCTAGAGGCGGTAAGCTCTCTAGCGATCAGGCGGGCAGGCGGGGCAGCCAGAGCCGCGTAGGCTAGGTCCCACGCCTGATTGGATTCGGGCACATAGAGAACTCGGCCCTCCCGCTGACCCCGGGCCCACTGCAGGTAGTCTTCGGCCCACGGCGCGCATTGATTCGTTGGAAAGGTGCGCATGCCCGCAAGCGCTGTACGGGCATTCATCGCGGAGAATCCACAGGCACAGACGCCCAGCGCATCGTCCTCGTTGAACCGGCCAAACTGGACTCGGCCGCACTGAGGGCACGTGCAGGTGAGGCGTTGCCCATGCCAAGGGCAGCGAGTGATGGAGGGAAGCTGGAACAGCGCGCTGTGATATCCGTACGCAGCGCACTCCCAGCATTGCCGAAGCGGTCGCGGATGCCGGGAGAACAGCCCTGGGCAATCGGTCGGCGACCAAGCATCCGGGGACCAATAGGTCCCCACATTGGTGTCAGCCAAGCCCAGGCTCCAGAGGAAATTCGATCGCGGCTTGCCCAATCGCTGGGTCGCAATCAGAACGTCCATCCCCTTTCTATTTCTGAAGCCAAGGGCCGTGAGCTCTGCACCGGCGGGGAGGGCAAACGCCGTGATGCGCTGTGCCAAGCCGTAGCCGGAGATGTAGGGATAGGGGCTGAGGTCAGCCCCTACCACTCGTGGCACCGCCGGCTGCCCGTGGATATCGTCGGTCCAAGCCATGACGTCGTCCTCTGTCAGGTAGCCAAAGGCATACGCATGCGCGCTCGGACGTACTCTAGCCGCAGATAGCCACAGTTCTGCAGGGCGGTAGCCACCTGGTCGACGGTGAAGCCCGTGAAGTCCTTCTGCCGGAAGGCAATGTCGTGGAGCAAATGGCGCACCATCAAGGTGAACGTCGCCATCGGCCAGGCTTGGCTTTCCGGCAACTTTCCCTTTTTTCGAAGCTCTCCCATCACCTGCCAGATCAGCGGCGCCTCCATCGCCAAGCGCCAACCGCCATCGAAGGCCGAGCGCGCGAAGTAGCGACTGTAGGGCACGTCGGGCGTTGGCCACCAGCTGCTGTCGTAACCGCTCAAGGCATGCTTAACCTCATCCAGTCCCATCAATGGGCCAAAGGGGGTAGTGGCCATGAACCAGCGCCGGATACTGTGGGATGCACGGTCACGCCAGTCATCACCCACGTCCACGCCTTCGGCGTCACTCTGGCGCATCAGCACCAGGAACAGGCTCAACCGGTCCTCCCTGACCATGCTGTCCAGGTCTTCCAAGTACTCGTACTCTGCCTCGGTGATCCGCTGTGCATTGTCTATGAACAGGACCATCCTGCTCACGCCGGCTTGGCCGCAGCGGCTGCCGATTAGGTTCCGGAGCTTGGCCATTCCTGCCGCTGCTGAGGTTGCGCTCGAGCTACCGATCCCCATCCGATCATTCATGGTCGACCAGAATGCGCGGTCCGTGCGCCGAATACCGCTGGCCATGACCATCCTCATGGCAACGCCCATCGGGGATCTGTCGCTGTCAATCAACCAACGCGGAGCATTGTCGGTGAGGTAGGCAATGGCGGTGGTCTTCCCCACGCCGCCGCCCCCATAGGCAGAGCACCCATGGTGCCCTTCAAAGATGTTTTTACGAATGAAATTGGCCAGTCGCTCGGTGGGCTTAGTGTTGATCTGGTAACCATCAGGGACCAGCAACGGATGGTGGGAGGAAATCAACGGGTTGCTGTGTGTGTGCTTCATGGCAGGGTCTGAAAGTTTGCGGCGGCAGAACTGGTGAGGAAGCGGTCAGAGGTCGCGCTATTCATCCAGGCTGATCCAGCCATCGGTTGCCATCGTGATGACAGTGCCGTAGTAGTCAGGCTCAACCGCATGGCGGGACGCTGGTTGTGCCACGGCGTCCATGCGCGCCAGCTGATCGGCCGCCAGCTGCGAAGTTTGCATCCTGTTTTTGAGGAAGCTCACATAGGCGGCGACCGCACAATCCGCACCGAAAACGCTGAAGCCGGAGCGGTTCTTGATCCATTGCATGATCAACGCCCGAGTCGTCTCATCGTGTGCGGTACGGGCCCAAGGGGCTGCAGCGCGCACACTGCACAACGGCGCGGTGACGCTCTTCATCAATGTCAACGTGCGCAGGTCACTCCGATTGACGCGAGCGAGCACTGTCTTGCCAATCAGCTCCCAGCGTCCTTCCAGGCCTGGCCCTCGGTATTTGACGTACTTGTTGACGTGAGGCACCACACCCTGTGACTTGTTGCCATGCACGACCAACGGAACCAGGACGGTGCACAGGTCCGCAGCGTCCTGTTCGGCACCATCGGGACAGAAAGCAAAGGCCGAGCAAGGTTGGGACCTGAGGAACTGCAGCGGAGACAGGCTCCCCAGCGCTGGGTGCGGTGTGGCGTTGTAGTTTGCGATGATGACGTCCAGCAGCTCCTCGAATGCGCCCAGATTGAAGTAGTGCTCACTCCCGGAGACTTTGCTGATCCGTCGCTTGCTTTCACTGTGGGCCTTGGCAGGTTCGAAGCCGCCAGGAATCCGACGCAGTGCTCCGCGCTCCAGGCGCGAGAACAGCTGCTCGACGATGGGGCGGGAGCGGGGCTCATGAGCGCGGCCGAAGATGATCACGCCCCCGCGGGACCGACACATCGAAGATTCCAGCTCCAGGGCTGAGTGAGCCAACGCATTATCCAAAGCGATGGAGCGCGAGCGCCTGGACGCCAAGGCCGGTTCCAATCCCGTTGGCATCCCCGCACCAGGTGCATAAGCCAGATCAGGAATCGTAAGCTCGCGCGGTGTCCACGGGCGAAGCCCCGAGGCCAGACAGTTGGCCACATCCAGGTTGTTGTAGCCGCGACCGACGCGCAGGGGCCAAGAGACAATGGCTCGGGAGCGGACCTCCACCTCTGCCAGAAGCCACAGTGTCGTGATCGGCCGCTCTGCGACCCCGCCATCGGGAAGCGCAACACTCAAGGTGCCTTCGACATCGATGCGGTGCGCGTCAAACTCGGTACGATCAAACAGCCGACCTCGGAAGGCGTCCTCCAGTTTTTGGACCGCAAGAGGTTCCAGCTCCAGCGTTCCGGGCACGACGGCGGTGAGCCTGTCACGGCGCAGGTAGTCGAGCAGGGCTCTACGCCCGCGGTCAGGCGTATTAAGCGGGTAGTGGTCACAGAGATCCAACCGGCGCAACTCTGCGCAGACGCGCTCATGCAGGCGAGAGAACGCCCCTGACGCGCGCCCTGGCGGTAGAGGATCTCTGAAGCGCTCCACCAGACCACGCACTGCAGGCAGTGCCTGAAGCAGCTGAGCCATGCTTCCGGGCCCGCCGCTGAGGGGAATAAGCGCCTCGCCTGATGTAGCCGGCGTGCGTTGATAGATGCCGTACGGCACACAGACACGAAATCCGTTGGCCATGCCGTCGGCATTGACTCCGGGGGCATGGGCCACCATGCGCTTTAAGCGCTTACGACACAGCCCGTGCAGCTTGGCCGCTCGCGCGAGCGAGAACTGGCCCGTCACCACCCCGAGCAATGCGGCCTCTGCACGGCGATAGGAGTCGCGGTCCTCTTCCCGCAACTCGTTCACATTCGGCCGATACCACGTGGCCAACTCTTGGGCATCATAGATATAGGGACGATCAGCCACGGACGAGCTCCAATACGGCATCCGAAGCACCAGGTGTATGGTCGATCAGATGGACCACACCCTGGTGAACCATCCAGGCCACAGTGGCCCGCACCTGATTGGGTGTATAGGGCAGAGCAGCCGCTAAGCTGAGCAGGTTTAGGCGAGCGGCGCGCTCAAGCAGCGCCTTGATCTGCTCAGCAATGGCTGCGCGGGCACTTATGCGACCGCTATCCCATACCAGCGGCAGCAGCTCATAGGCCAAGGCGATTTGGGACAACTGAGAGGCCAGCTCCTGCTCGGTGACCAGTGTCAGGTTTACCCCGTTGCGCGTCCCGATTTCGACCAAATCCTGCTTTCCCGGCAGCGGCATCGAGCCCGTGGTGCTCTGCATGATGAGGGTGGCCGGCACGATCAGATCAAATCGCTCGCTACCGTCATTTCGCTCGGACCAGAAGCTCAGATCTATGCGGGTTTTGCTGGTCACTTGCAGCTGTCGCGGCCTTTCCACGTAGATCCGCACGGTTGGATCGAACTCGAGCAGAAGGGCGTAGGCAAACGCGCTGGCGTCAGTGACAGTGACCACCCGGCCATTGCGCGGGGACTGGAAGACGAACACCTCGCGCCGGCTGCGCTGGCCTCGTTTGAGCGGTCGGGGGGTGTAATTGAGTGAAGCGTCAACGTGATGTGATGTGGCCACGCCCGAGGCGGTGGCCGCTGCTCCTGCAGTCATTGGAATCTCCTGCTGCGGCGCACTTGGGCGCCGCCTCGCACCATGCACCGTCAGGGCTACGCAGCGCGCCCTTGTCTGTCCGAGCCGACTGGCCCGAACGAGCGCGCACGAATGCCCAGCCGCCTGCATGGGGCGACTTGACTTGGGGGGAGAAATGCGGGAGCCTAGTCTTAGCTTCTAGCTAGTGCTCACCACCTCTCGCTCCGACGAGAGGCCAAATGCCTCCGCTCCAACGGGGGCATTTTTCATTTCTGTGGTCCGGAGATCTGGACTAAGTCTCTGAGGACGTTCTCCTTGCCATCAGCAATTGGGGTAGGGCGGGCGGTCTTGCTGCGTCCGTCTGCAATAGTTCCGCAGGCGACGCCGACACGGTCATAGCGTCGACAACCGCTGCGGGCACGGGACCGGCCGAAGCAGTCAGCGCAAGGAGACGCGCAACTGTGTCTGTTCAGCTCCTGTCGACTCAACACCTTGCGCGCGATGTCGTAATTGGGCCAACCACTGCGCAACATCCTTGGCCAGCGCGAACTTTCCGCGCCGATGTGCAATGGCAAACACGGGAACAGGCAAGACCCGTCGAGCAAGGGCTTGGCGGAAGGCGTCAGAGGAGCTGTAGCCCAAGGCTTGCCGTAGATCATCCTGGCCAATCATGGGCCCATAGCGATGCAGCAAATCCTGTTCCAACTCGCGCGCCAATGAATCCATGATTCTGTCACGCTCAGTCATACGGCTAGCGTAGTCATTGCATTGATTTTTGAACAGATGGAAAGTTGGAGGGAATCGTTACTCTATTTTCGGGCCAAGATGTCTTCCAAGTCATTGAAAATGATAAAGCCGTACCACGAAGCCCGGCTGAAAAACATGCTATGTTTTGCGCAATCCGACAGCGCCAGATCACTGAAGAAGGCGTTGAACGTCCTTAGAGCGGGGGTTTGGTTTGAAGGGCTGCGCATGCGCTTGTATCAATCCACCGCCTATGGAGTTGGTCGGAAGATGCAGCCGCACACCTACCGCGACGGCATCTATCACCACAATGTGTGGGCCAAGTACGCTGTGGGAAAGCATTTGCCAAGTGCTGAGACGGTCTATGCCTGTGAGGAGCAGGTCCGGGGGTCGAGTCACCTACTGGAGGATCCGAGCTGGGACCTGCTGGATGTGAGTCGGCCGATTGGCGGCGACGGTGACAAGCTGCTGAGGCGATTGCGGCCCTCGATCCAAAGTGCCCTTTTCGAAGAACGTGCTTTGGCGAATGGGCGCTATGTTCGTCGCACCGCACCTGTCCAACCGCTGATCCGCCTTGAGGGACAGGCAGACCTGCAGGCGATTGCGGCGGCTGTCGTATTCGTTCGAGAAGCCTACGAGGCGGGCGATACGTCGCGCGCATTTGACATCGGACGTTCATTGCACGGAATCACGCTGATGGCTGCAGTCGTGACCGGCTTGCGTGGGATCGCACCAGAACTGTTTGAATACCTCATCCGCTATGTGTTCCCAATGGCGTCGGACACCTTCATTGAGTTCGATCTCAATCGAGAAGTGCTCAATGCACAGGCAGATTGGCTGCGCAGCACCATTCTTCAGATGGAAGACAATGGCTGGACGGGCTATGTGCCCGGTGGCCCGACGCGGGAGCTTCGTAGACTTCTTTCGGTCGACTATGGCTTTGACCTTCGGTTTGGATTGGGGCCGCGGATCAAACTGAAGGTGCCGTTCGAACACGCCAGCGAAGACGCGCGACGCTCAGTCAGCTTCAATAACGCGGCCTGGGAATGGGCTGCAGCGGTGCTCGCAACGGGTAGAAGACAGGCCCTGATACCTGAAGAGGCCATCGTTCGCCTGATGGCCGCCAACGGCGAGCCAGATGGCGCCATGGCGCACTCCCATCCTGTGGAAAGTGCGTAGATCGCTGCCACTGCGTATGCCCATAGCTACTCCGGGTTCTGTCCTTTTCCACATTCCTGACCCAAGACCGCAGATTCAGCACCTTGCAACGGCCAAACATTCGGGACAAGCGGGGGGAGGGGCCAAGTCAGGGAGGCACACAGAGGAGCAGATAGCATAACCGGGGTTTTAGCCCTTGATCCGCTTCTCGAAGTTAGTGACTAGCTTGGAAAGCGATTGTCCAGTCAACTCAGCTATATCCCTTAGCTCAACTAAGTCAAGCCTGCGCTTCCCAGTCTCGACATCACTGATGAACGACTGACTGCGTCCCAGCTTGCTTGAAACCTGAGCCTGTGTGAGGCCAGCCGCCAGCCGTGCATCGCGAACCACCTCGATCAGCGCCGAATACTCCTTGCGATGGATGGTCTTGGTCACGGCCGCGCCTTGTTTGAGCGGCCTCCGAAGCTATATCCAGTTCTCAGATATCTAAAAACCAGATATCCTCATGCCTCATGTTGGAGGGGGCGATGATCAAAGCGATAGCGCAGAGCGTTGACCGGGCACACAGTACTTGCCACTGCTGCGCCGGGAAGCCTCCCGCTCTTGTACTGGAGTGTGAAGGATGCGACCGACCATACTTGCTCTAGATCTGGAAGGGACACTGATCTCCAATGCCGTCAGCCAGATCCCGCGCCCGGGACTGAGTGAGTTCCTTTGCTCCGTTCAGGATGATTTCGAACGACTGGTGCTGTTCACTAGCGTTCCGGAACCACGAGCGAGGGGCATCGTGGAGCTATTGGCCCGAGAGGAACATGCTCCTCCGTGGTTCTCTCAGCTGGACTTCACCCAGTGGCATGGCGCGACAAAGGACTTGCGCTTTATCACCCCAGAACTTGGCGCAGCTTTGTTGCTCGATGACCACGCCGCCTATGTGCACCCTGGCCAAGAGCGCTGGTGGGTCCACGTACCGCTTTTTGCTTCGCCCTATGAGGCCTGCGATCAGGGGCTGGCGCAAGCGCTCCAGAATCTGCGTAGAAGGCTTGCTGAGCTTGAAATCTGAGATATGAGGCTGCGCTAGAGCCGTGCGAACCCGTTGTGCACTCTTCGGTCACACAACAACTACCGACCCAATCTTCTGAGCACCATGACACCCAGCGCACCCACTTGGACCTTCACTGCCTTTCACAGGAGCTGCGATAGCCCGCTGTGGCATTTGCACCATCCACGCCAATTTGCCAACGCGCGCCGCCTGAGGCAGGGTTTGGTGATTGGTGTCAGATGCGTCGATCATGGCGTCGAAGGCAGCAAGTCGACATGCACTGAAATGGACCCGTCAGATTCCGGTGGTCGCCGATGATCCGTACCAGTCACACGCATCCACTTGAGATCGCTGAACTGCATGTCGGCCTGCATGGCGGAGCGATCGGCGTCACATTCGCTCCCGGAAAGCACCAAGATGCTGCGATGACCGGCAACTGGGCGCGAGACATGGACGCCGATTTGAACGCAATCCGCACTTGGGGCGGTACGCGCCTGATCTCGCTGATTGAGCCGTGGGAATTCGAGGAGCTGAAGATCCCGCAGCTGCCGACCGTCGCACCCACCTATGGACTTACATGGGTGGGACTTCCGATTCGCGACGGGGCAGCACCCAACGATGGATTCCTTGCCCGGTGGCAGTCGTTGGAGCCAGTTCTGGTGCAGGAACTGTTCGCTGGAGGACGCTTGGTTGTTCACTGCAAAGGGGGGCTTGGCCGCGCAGGAACGGTGGCGAGCATGCTAATGCTTGCGACCGGCGCAGCGGTCACTGCCGAACAGGCGATGAACATGGTTAGAGCAGTGCGCCCAGGCGCCATCGAGACCCGAGAACAGGAGGCATTTCTTCACGGATGGGTGCGCGGGCTGCCCGGCGAAGTAGCGGGGGGGCAGGCGCAAGTGCCTGGATAATATCCACGCACGATTGCCGGCACCCCACGAGCTGCTCGAATGACCGGCGGTCGCTGCCGATGTGCGGACCTAGAACTTCCAGCGACCGACCGGCCACGCCCAATAGGCGTTCCCGATCGGCAGAAAAGTCGCCAATGCCACATCGAGTATCAAAGGTCGGCGCCATTCCGGACTGGGAAAGAAGCAATAGTCGGTAGGGGCAAGCCCGCCAGCCTGCTCGCGCTGCAGAAGCCACTTACACCTTGTTCCAACCTCTCGGTCTAGGGCAGCGATCGCTCGATCCTCACTCATGCCGGTTCGAAGAAGCTCGGAGGCAGCGCCGCGCATGCTCGACCATAGAACATATCGCTTCCGACCAAGACTGAGTTGCCCCCAGTCACTGCCAGCTAGCGAGCGCAGGCGCTTTCCCGCCTCCGGGGACATTCGGTGCTTGCGCAACAGACTCGCCAGGTAGGCATTGGCTTCACCTTCGGCCAGTGTCACCCAGAGCCGACGCTTGGAGTCGACCGGGCACTCTCGAGCCCACACCAGGAGAATGGTGGTCAAGAGGTAGCCAAGATCAACATCAGGCCGGCTCCATGGGGCGCGATATGACCAAGCAAGCGGCTCATACCGCGATCGCGCAGCATTCCCAGCAAGAGGGAGGGGGACCGCATCTAGAACTCGGAGCGCTGAGAGGGTCTCAAGAGCTTGAACTGCGAGCCCCTCAGTAGCGACCGGACTGCTCTCATTCCTCGATCTCTCAAGCGCACACCACGCGCACGCTAAGAGAGGGCCAATCGAACGAACAAATGTGTCCAGTTCTGGCCAGGTTGCGAGGAGGGTCGGTTGGTTAACGACATAGGCCACTTCGCCCTCGAATCGCTCGCCAGTGGGCAAGCATAGCAAGTTGGCGATCCAACGTCTATCTGATCTTCCGATATCCCTTGAGCGCCCTTCGTAGCTTCTATCCACAGTTCGCCAGCCCCGAAGCTGGTGCCGATCTTGGATCTCGCATCAAGGCTGTGGGGTCGCCGGATAGACAAGCGCTGCGTCGCACTCATTGGCCTGGTTGACAGGAGCGATTCGTGCGATCACCCCACGACGGTCGGGTTGCAAGTCACCAAGTCGGCCGACGATAAGCGTGCGTTATCGAGGGTAGGGCGAGTATACGCTGCAAGCCCCGAGCAAAGGCCCCCAGATGCGGGCCTTCATTTCTTGGCGTGCATCTAGCCAACTCGGATGTGATGCTTCCAAGCATCCGCCCGACGCTACCGACGTTGGCCGGCTTCAACGTCCCCCCGGCTATCAGTAGCAGTAGCGGCCTGATTTGGAGTCCGGGGGTGGGTCAGGGTTTAGCCCAGTTCCAGGAATAGATGGCCGTTGGCTTCCAACTCCTTGAGCTTGTCCGGTGGGATCTCGTTCTGCCAGACGTGTCCTTCCAACTGCCATTGGTTTGGGTTCGCCAGATCAGGCAGACCTGCACCCTTGCGCACATAGAGACCCAGGGTGGGGCGGCTGGGATTGATGTAGAAGTCGAATTCTTGCGGTTGCATGTGCATTGCTCCTGTCGGACGGGATCAGGCGTCTGACGAAAGATCCACCGAAGCTTCGGTGGTCAGGTTGAGAAAGGTGAAGCTCTCCTGGAAATACAGCTCCACATCCTCATGGGTGTGTCCTATGTAGCCGATGGACAGATCCTCGCCTACGTGCAGTTCGAAATCGCCGCCGCGCCCTGTGAGCATGAGTCCCCCTTCGATGGCCGGAGCCCAGATGATCTCCCCGTCGATCAGTCCGCGAATGTCTTTGAGAACGGGGTAGCTCTCTGCTGGGGCGCCACCAAGCTGCTCATAGGGCTTGCGGCCCAGCACAAGCTTGTAGGGTCCATTGACGCCGGCATCTTTGAGTGTCGCGACCGCTCGCTCCACAGCGGCCGGATAGGCCTTGACATCGCCAGGCAAGGCGACGGCCCGATTGCTGCTGCTGGGGCGAATTCCGTCGATGTTGGCCAGTGCGTAGCCGTCGATAATGGCCCTGTCTTCGGCAAATGCGATACAGCGGGCAGCCTCCTTGAGAGGCTGGAGATCCGGATCGTTGGCGCCGCGCTCCACCGAATCGATCGCCTCACGGGACAGCTTAAAGGGGGCACGAAATCGCACCAGTGCCTTTACTTTGTGCTGGCTCACCGTCAAACCGTCTTGCTCGGACTTTAGGGCTTGGAGGTGGCCGGTGCCCACGGCCGCCAGATCGGATCCAGCGGGGCCGATGACGTCAATGATCTTGCGCGAAGCCAGATAGCGCTTGAGCGTCCTGGATGCTTCTTCCTCGATCTGCTCCCATGCACCGGCAGAGATGGGTGCCAGTTGACGATGCAGGTTGTTCATGGGGCTACTCTCCTTTCAATGATCCAATGCGGAGTGAACCGTCCTTCTCACTGTCAGTTTCCGCGGGAGCAGAGCCCCCGTCTCGGGTTGCTGGCGGTGAGTCGGGGCGTGCGGGAAGGGTTTCGAGCAGATCCACCGAGGGAACAAAGAACAGGCTTCCTGTGATGGCTTTGCTGAAATCAAGCAGGCGGTCGTAGTTGCCGGGCGGATTGCCGACGAACATATTGGTGAGCATCTGCTCGGTGCGTTCGGGCGAGCGGGCGTAGCCAATGAAATAGGTGCCAAACTCTCCCTTGCCTGCATCTCCGAAGGGCATGTTGTCCCGAAGGATCTGCAACTGTTTGCCATCTTTGGTGATGTTAGTCAGGACGTTGTGGGCGTAGGGGGCCTTCTCTTCGTCGGCAATCTCGATATTGGAGAGCTTCTTGCGCCCGATGATGGCCTCTTGGGTCGAAACGGGAAGCCTGTTCCACGCGGTGAGGTCGTGCAGATACTTCTGGATGATCACGTAGCTTCCACCTGCGAAAGAGGGGTCCTCCTCGCCGATGATGACCGCATCTACGGCGTCCTGATCTGCAGGATTTTCTGTGCCATCGACAAAGCCGATGAGGTCGCGGCTGTCAAAATAGCTGAAACCATGGACTTCGTCCGTCGTGGCGATATCAGCCCCCAGACGCTCTATCAGGACCGACGCCAGTTCGAAACACAAGTCCATGCGATCGGCGCGGATATGGAAAAGGACATCGCCGGGCGTTGAGACCGCATGATGTTGACCTTTGATCTCGCGGAACGGGTGGAGGTCCTTGGGTCTGGGCTGCCCAAAGAGCCTATCCCACGCGTCGGAACCAAACCCCATGATGCAAGACAGGCCCGCCTCGGGCGCACGGGAGCCTATCGCACGGAGTATGGAATTCATGTCCGAGCACAATGCGCCGCATGCCTTTAGCGGATCGGAGTCTTGTTTGAAGACGACTACAAGAAAAATGGCCGCCCGAGTGATCTTGGTTACGACCGGTTGGGAGATAGCTGAGGTCACACCTGCTCCTGTTGCTCATTCTTTGCGTGCTGATGTGCCGCGTGCCAGGCCATGAATTCTTCCGCGGGCAGGGACTTCGAATACAGCCATGCTTGTGCCATCTCAATGCCTGCCTTACGAAGCGCTGATTCTTGTTCGATACGCTCGACGCACTCGGCCACGACCTTTCGTCCGCTGGCATGGATGAGGGGTGCCAGCTCCTGCAGAAGTTCGCTGTGCCCCCCGTCATCGATACTACGCGTAACCTCGCGATCCAATTTGATCACGTCCACCGGTGCCTGGAAGAGCACCAGCAGGTTCCGGCTTCGTGCCCCGATGTCATCCAGGCCGATGGATACACCTTCATCCGATACTTCTTTGAGCTCTTCGAGGCCTAGCCTGTCAGGGATGCCCCGCTCGGTGACCTCCAGCAGGATGGAGCCAGGGTAGTCCAGCAGCTTTGATGTGCGGGCCACATACTCGAACCCGCCACGGCCCAGGACCTCGGGGGGAACGTTGATGCCGATCTGGGTGCAAGGATTTCTCTTGAGCCAGGGCCCAAGCTCCTTGGCCACTTGGTCAATCACCCAGTAGGTTAACGCACCGGCGACCGGCGTGTTCTCCACTACCGGCACAAAGGCCATTGGCTCGACAACATGGCCGTCATGCTTCCATCGGACCAAGGCTTCTGCGCCCACGCAGCGCAGGTTCTCGGCCAATGAAACCGTGGGCATATACTCCAAGAACATCTCATTGTTGATGATGGCCTGGTGAATCTGTTGCTCGGTATATATTTCCGGCTGTGCCATGGCTTGGATCCCTCGCTCAAACGATGTCTGGTATGGCACGGGTCGGGGGAAACCCTGTGAACTCATCCTTTCTTTGCGGCATTGACTATACGGACCACAGCCCCATTCATGATGACGCCGTTGGGAATGACGACTTCATTGGATTCTTCATCTATCAAAGAGGTGAAGCCCAGGGATATTTCCTTCACGCGCGCTGAGATGGTGCCAACGGGAGAGTAGATCCGCACATCATCGCCCACGCGAATGGCTTTGGAGAGCACGAGGGAAAAGCCCGCGATGAGATTGCCAAGGGTGTCTTGGGCAGCCAAGCCGATTACCACCGAAATGATGCTCGCGCCGGCCAGAAGGGCGGTGCCAAGGGTGCGAAGCTCGGGGACAATGTGGGCGAATGCGGCTATTCCAAACAGATAGATCAGCATTTGCACAAAGACACTGGCGAACTGTAATACCGTCACGTCTGAAAGCCGGTGCTCCAAGCGTTTGGCGGTCCGGCGTGTAAACCAGGCCAGCGTGGCACAGATGCAGAGCACCACGAGCCCTATTGCGACTGCGCCTATGAGTGAGCTTGGCGCCAGCAATGGGCCTGCGCTTTCAGTCAGCGGGTGCATTCCCAGGCGCATGGTCATATCAGGCGCTCCGGATAGGTGTAGATGTTGTAGCGTTGAGGCTGGGAAAAGCCGACGAGGCATATGCCTGCGCCGCGTGCCAGATCGATCGCCAGGGCCGTAGGTGCAGAGATCGCCGCAATCATGCTCACGCCTGCGCTTGCTGCCTTGGCGATCATTTCATAGCTGGCCCGGCTGGATATGAGAGCGAAGCCGTCGACTGGATTGGTCGCCTTGCGCCTGAGCGCGCCGATGAGTTTGTCCAAAGCGTTGTGTCTTCCCACGTCTTCGCGTGTGATTTGAGTATCACCGTTGGCATCGGCCCAGGCCGCGGCGTGCATGGAGCCGGTCGCATCATTGATGGGTTGGTGCTGGTTGAGTGTCGCCAAGGCATGGCGCAATGCATGCGCGGAGAACGACCGCACGTCAGCGACCGGGAGTGGCTGCCGAACAAGGTCTTCAAGTTGTCGGGTGCCGCAAATGCCGCACCCGCTGCGACCAGGGAGCAATCTTTGGTCATCCGTAGAAAGCGAGTTGACCGGCGCCTCGGATGCAACTTGCATGGAAAGGGAAATCCCTTCCACATAGCTATTGGTTTGGACATCCAACAACTGATCTGGATGGTGGATCAATCCTTCGGTCAAGGAGAAGCCCAGTGCGAAATCATCCAGATCGCCGGGGGTTGCCATCATCACGGCATAGGAGCGATCGTTGCAGAGCATAGCGATAGGCACTTCCTCGGCGACCTGATCACTTGTCTTGACGCCTACTTCGCCCTGCACGCGCCAGATCGGGCGTTGCGCATACTTGAGGGGCGAGCCGGTGTTGGTTACGCATGTCATGCCTTCACCCGTCCACCCCATGGCGCTAAAGGTCAATGGCCTCGCTGGCCATCAGAACATCGTCGGACAAACTGTCGACGAGCCGGGTGAGGATAGACCTTTCCCGATCGGGTCGTAAACCCTCCCTCTAACAGAGCCGCGGAAGCAGGTTTCGCGATTGGACATTCTGTCCGTCCGGTCCGGACATTATGTCTCTAACGCGGTGGTAGCGTCTTGCGGGCCAACAACATCCTGGCGCGCAGGCCCACTCCATCGTGGGCCAATGTCGATACCAGCAATCTTTGGGAGGAGATGTATGGAGAAGGCAGCCAACAGTGGGGCCACAGTAGGGTTTCTGGACAAGTCCCGCAGTGTTGCGCGACCTGGGTTTAACCGATGGCTGGTTCCGCCTTGTGCGCTGGCGATGCATTTGTGCATCGGCATGGCCTATGGATTCAGTGTCTTCTGGTTGCCTCTGTCCAGGGCCATCGGGATATCAGAGCCCGCTACGTGCCATGACATGACGCTTGTCGATGCGCTTACGACCACCACATGCGATTGGCGAGTGAGTGACTTGGTGTGGACGTATTCGATCTTCTTCGTGGTGCTGGGTGCGGCGGCCGCGCTATGGGGCGGGTGGCTAGAGCGCGTGGGGCCACGCAAGGCGGGCGTGGTCGCTTCCTGCTGCTGGTCAGGTGGACTGCTCCTGGGAGCGCTTGGCGTCTACCTCCATCAACTCTGGCTCCTGTGGTTGGGCACGGGCCTGATCGGTGGTATCGGACTTGGCCTTGGCTACATCTCGCCAGTTTCAACGCTTATCAAATGGTTTCCGGATCGCCGAGGCATGGCGACAGGTATGGCCATCATGGGCTTCGGCGGTGGGGCGATGATCGGTAGTCCTTTGGCTACGATCCTCATGGAAAGATTCGCCACTGCTTCGCAGGTGGGCGTTTGGCAAACGCTGTTGGTCCTGGCTGTGCTGTATTTCGCCTTCACCATGGCGGGCGCACTAGGCTATCGAATCCCTGCGCCCGGTTGGGCACCAGCCGGGTGGACGCCGCCGGCGACGGTGGCCAGCAGCCAGTTTGACGTGCACCTCAAGGACGCGCATCGCACCCCTCAGTTCTGGCTGATCTGGCTTGTGCTATTCCTGAATGTCTCCGCTTCCATCGGGATCATTGGCATGGCCTCACCCATGCTTCAGGAGATCTTTGGTGGAAAGCTGATTGCTTTGCCGAATATGGCCTTTTCCGAGTTCGGTGATGCCGAGCGTGTGGCTGCCGGCGCGATCGGTGCCGGTTTTGTAGGGGTCATCAGTCTGTTCAGTATCGGCGGTCGGTTCCTGTGGGCCAGTTCCTCGGACAAGCTGGGTCGCAAGCTTTCCTATGCCGTCATGACGGGCCTGGGAGCGCTGCTCTATGGCGTGGCGGCACCGGCGCTGGTGGGTGGCCCCATCGCCTTGTATATCCTGGTGTTCTGCATCTGTGCCTCGATGTATGGCGGGGGCTTTGCCACCGTTCCGGCCTACTTGGCCGATACGTTTGGCACCCGGTTTGTGGGCGCCATCCACGGACGCCTGCTTACGGCTTGGTCCACCGCAGGCATTGTGGGGCCTTATCTCGTCACTTCGATTCGAGATGCGCGCATTGCTGCTGGGGCCCAAGGCGGAGATGTGTATCAGCCCATTTACTGGACATTGGCGGGACTTCTTGTGGCCGGCTTCTTGCTGAACTTGCTGATCAGGCCGGTGAACAAGCGCTTCCATATGGGCGCTTCATCAGAAGAGCGTGGGAGCAAGAGCGCGGCCCCTAAGGCGCTGGGTTTGGTTGGGGGCGAATCCGTTCACCCTGTCCATGGAAGGCTAGCCCTTGCTTGGATTGCCGTGGGCATTCCCATCAGTTGGGGCGTGTTTGAGACCATCGAGAAGGCAACTGCATTGCTGAGCTGACTATGCCACTGGCACAATGGCAGCACATTGCCTGAGTCCTCCTCATGACCTTGCCTGCAACCCATCCTGACGCTCCCAAGGGGCATGGCGCTTCCAGGCGGACGGTGTATGCCGCGTTAGCTGGGAACCTCGCTGTGGCGATCACCAAGATCGTCGCAGCGGTGGTCACGGGCAGTTCGGCCATGCTCAGTGAGGCCATCCACTCCATCGTGGATACTGGCAATGAAGTGCTTCTTCTCTATGGGTATCGTCAATCGGAGAAGCGGCCCAACCTGATCCACCCGCTGGGGTATGGGCGTGAGCTCTATTTTTGGAGCTTCATTGTCGCCTTGTTGCTCTTCTCGGTTGGGGCGGGTGTTTCGATCTATCAGGGCGTGCGCCATGTCATGGAGCCTGATCCCGTAGAGAACATTCGCGTCACCTATGTCGTGCTGGGGCTGTCCATTATTGCGGGATTGCTAGCCATGGAGAGCAAAAGCTTGCTGATTGGAGAGCGGGCGCCGCCAGCGCTGGTTAAGGCGATATGCCGAATCGCCGCCCAACAGCCCGGCGTGCGTTCGGCCAACAGTGCGCTGACCGCGCAGCTATCCCCCAACCAATCCCTGGTAGCGCTAAGTATTGAGTTCGCTCCCACCCTGACAGTGGCCCAAGTGGAGTCTTGTGTGTCCTCCATTGAGAACAGGGTGAAAGTCATGCATCCCGATGTGATCGCCCTTTTCGTGAAGCCGCAGACCCTGCACCAATTCCAATCAGCCGTTCGCCATCGGTTTGGCGATGCCGAAAACTGAGTTCAACAATGCCTGGAATAGATACAAGCTTGACCTTCAACCCTGTGATGCAGGGCAACTTGGAGGTCGTGCGTGACCTGCTGGGAAGTCAGGCCGATACGGCGGATGTCGAGCTCAAGCTACTGGACGAACAGATACACCGAATCAGCACAATCGTGACAAAACTCTTGCAGTTCTCAAAGCCGGCGGAGTATGCCGGGCACTTGGATCAGCAGGATGCTTCGGAAGTTGTATTGGATACGCTGCCGGTGGTCCAGCATATTCTCAGAAAGACGTTGATCGTGGTGGAGAAGCAGTTCTCTGCCACGAGATTGGTATCGGTGAACAAGAGTGAGGTCCAGCAGATTCTGGTCAATCTCATCGTCAATGCCATTCATGCCATGCCCAAAGGCGGAGAATTGGTGCTCCGGACGGTGGATGCAGAGAGCGCCACGGGCGATGCGGGAGTGGCCATCCAGGTTGCGGACACCCGAGCGGGTATTGCGGCAGATATGCTCGACCGCATCTTTGACCCCTTCGTTTCGACCAAGCAGCAGGAGGGGACGGGGCTTGGCTTGTCCATCAGTCAGATGCTGGCTGTCAGGCAGGCGGGCACACTCACCGTTACAAGTGGCGTTGGAAAAGGGGCAACCTTTACCCTCTGGCTGCCCGAAAGCGTCCCTTGATTGCCCTCTATCGGGCATCTGAAGTGAACACGTCTGTGGAGATCAGGTTTTGAGCAATCCATACCAAGTGCTTGGCGTCGAGGCCAACGCCTCCCTTGATCAGATCAAGAAGGCCTATCGTCGGCTGGCCAGGAAGCTGCATCCCGATTTGAATCCTGGCGATAAGGCGGCTGAGGAGACATTCAAGGACGTTAACAATGCCTACCGCTTGCTCAGCGATCCTGAGAAGCGAGCGCGATTTGATGCGGGGGAGATCGATGAGACCGGCGCCGAAAGGCCGCGGCATAACTATTACCGTGACTATGCCGATTCCGAGCAGGCGTATGGATACGGTGGTGGTGATGCCTATGCGGACTTCATGCAAGGCGATGATCCGTTCGCCGACCTGCTGCGGCGAAGCGCACAGGCTCGAGCCAACCGCCCCGGACAGGATCTCCACTACCGCTTGTCCATTGACCTGTCTGAGGCCATCGAGGGCGGAAAGAAGCGTTTGACCTTGCCCACAGGCGACACGTTGGACGTCGTCGTCCCGGCCGGTGTGGTGGACGGACAGGCCATAAGATTGAGGGGCAAAGGCGCACCGGGCGCCGGCAAAGGCAGGGCGGGCGATGCGCTGATTGAGCTCGAAGTCAGGCCAGATGCTCGCTTCACGCGCGATGGTGATGATCTGACCATTGAGATTCCGATATCACTCAGCGAAGCCGTGCTTGGTGGGAAAGTTCGCGTGCCGACGCCCACTGGCAGGCTCGAGGTGACGGTTCCATCGGGTTCAGACGGAAGTGTGAAGATGCGGTTGAAGGGCCATGGGATGCCAATCCGCGGAGGGGGCAGGGGAGATGAGTTCGTCAAGCTGCGGATCGCACTGCCGAGGCCAGTTGATCCTGCTCTGAAAGACTTTGTAGCCGCGTGGGAGGCTGGGCGTTCCTTCGACCCACGCCAGGAGAGCAAGCAATGAACATTGATATCGAAGTGTTCCTATCCAATTCCGGCATCAAACGTGAAGTCCTGCAACATTGGATTGAGAACGAGTGGGTCAGTCCGTCAAAGACCGAAGTGGGTGTTCACCTGACAGCGGTGGATGTGGCCAGGGTCTACTTCGTTCGGGATCTTAGTGCAGACTTCGGTGTGAACGATGCGGGTATCGAGGTGGCGTTGCATTTGGTCGATCAGATCCACGCGCTGCGCAGGGTGCTCAGGTCGATTCAGCATGAGCTGGGATCATCAGGCGCGTCGAACGAGGACTCCGTGTCCTGAGTCTTCTGACTCCATGGTGCCTAAGCCCGTCGCTGGAGAATAGCCGGCAGTAGATGGGATTGAACGATGGCCTGCGCCGCCGGACGAGTGAGTTCATCGCCCACGAGGTCGATATTTTCGGCTGACATCAAGAGCAGGCTACGGGTGTCTTGTTCGGACAAGGCGCCTCGTTCCAAGAGTTTTCTGATCAGGTTCTGCAGGATGAGATTGGTCAGTGCCACGTCGACGTCCCCCCGGTTTTGAGTAGCACGGCGAATTGGAGTCCAATCCCACCTGACCAGGAGATTGGACGTGAAGAAGCGCTTTTCCGAAGAACAGATCATCGGCTTCCTGCGTGAAGCCGACGCCGGCATGGCGGTCAAGGACTTATGCCGCCGACATGGCTTCAGCGAAGCCTCGTACTACCTGTGGCGCAGCAAGTTCGGCGGCATGAGCGTGTCCGATGCCAAGCGGCTCAAGGAGCTGGAGGCGGAGAACACCCGGCTGAAGAAGCTGCTTGCCGAGCAGATGTTCGAGAACGACGTCATCAAGGACGTGCTGCGAAAAAAGCCGTGACCGCACCGGTGCGTAGGGCACTAGTGCGGGAGATGATCGATCGCGGTCTCAGTGAGCGGCGGGCCTTGGTGGTGGCCCGGATGAGCGCCAGTGCGTTGCGCTACCAACCCCGGCCCGATCGGAACGTCGAGCTGCGCGAACAGATCCATGCGCTGGCCATCCGGCACAAAAGATACGGCGTGGGGATGATTCACCTCAAACTTCGGCAGGCGGGCTGGCCGGTGGAGTTACCAGGATTTAGTGGAGACCTGAGCGGCGAGGCCGATGTGCCGCCTCGAACTCGATGGGACTGACGCCGCCGAGATGGCTGTGTCGACGGATCGGATTGTAGAAGCCTTCGATGTACTCGGACACGTCCAGAGCAGCCGCTTGGCGATCCGCGTAGATGCGCTTCTTGATCCGCTCCTTCTTCAGACTTCCGAAGAAGGATTCAGCGACGGCATTGTCCCAGCAGTTCGCACGCCTGCTCATGCTGGGCTCAAGATGGTTGGCCTTGCAGAAGCGCCGCCATGCATCGCTCCCATACTGTGTTCCCTGATCCGAATGAATCAGGGTCTTGCGGGGTCGCCGAGAACGAACAGCCTTCAATACCGCTTCCAGGACCAGCTCTCGATGAATCGTCGGCTTCACAGCCCAACCCACGACCTTACGCGAGAACAGATCTACGACGACGGCCAAGTAGAGCCATCCCTGCCAAGTACGGATGTAGGTGATGTCCGTCACCCACGCCTCATTGGGCTTGGATACCGTGAATTGACGTTGCAAAACGTTGGGGATCAGCACGTGTGGCTTGGCAACCGGGATATGACGTATGCGGTAGCCGTGGAGCGCGTGCAGGCCGTTCTCGCGCATGAGTCGAGCAACCCTGTGCTTGCTGCAGGTCTCACCTCGTTCGCGCAGATCCAGGAATACCCGGGGGGCGCCATAGATCCCGTGACTGGCTGTGAATGAAGCACGGATGAGACGCAGCAAGCGCGCATCCTCCAGTGCTCGCTCGGACATCGGATGATCGAGCCAGGCGTAGTAGCCGGCACGAGCTACACCGAGAAGCCGACACATCATCTGAATGCTGAACTCATTCCGATGCGACTCAATGAACTGATAAACCCGCCGTGTCCGGCTCGGAACCTTCTTCGAAGACATGATGCTTGCCTCCCGCTGATCGCGTGGATGCTAGACCCTGTCCACAAGATGCTGGTAACTCCACGGCCGCCCGGTCCAGGTTTCCGGATGGCGGTCGGCGCTGGGCGGCAGGCTTGCGACGGCCTGTGACGGGGTTTGCGCCGGGGTCTGTGCGGCCTGCGTGGCTTGCCGCACTTCGGGGTGATGCGTCCGCGTGGGTTCGGCATGCGGCGGCGGCGGATGCTCGGCATGCTGCACCAGCGTGGTCTGCACCGGCGTGCTGGCCTTGGCGTGGCGGGCCGAAGGCGATGCGGGCTGCTTGCTCTGCACCGGCTGGGGCGAGGCGTCGCCGACGAAATCCACCTTCATCCGGCTGCCGCCGGCGGCGCCGTCGGGGTCGGACACGGTGGGTACCGAAGACGACAACAGCAGAAGCAACAGCAGCAGGTGCAGCAAGGCGCTGACCAAGGCCGCCACCCACGATTGCAGCCGCTCGCTCCGGGTGCGGGCCCGGGGCGAGGTGCGCAGCGATGCGTGGCTCATGCCGGCACGGCTTCTGCGGGGAGGTGAGCCTTCATGTGGAACGTGCGCAGCGCGGCCGACGGGGTGGCGACATCGTACGGCAGGCGCGTCGGTGCCGGTTGCCGGCAGTGGCAAGATCGACGCGATTTTCCGCAGGCGCTAAGGCGCGGTTTACATGCCCGGGTCACGCCGTGACCGGCATGGCGGGCATGTCGGCCGTGCGCAGCATCTTCTCCCCGCATGCCGCCGCCCGCCTCGACAGGCCACCGGTGATGGTGCGGCTATGATCGGCCCTGCATCGGGCCGTCCGGCCCGCCACGTCAACGGGAGAATCACTCCATGAACCTGCGTCGTTTCGTCATCGCCGTCGGCCTGCTGGCCGTGGCCGGGTCGGCCTCGGCCGTGGACCTCAAGAGCCTGAAGAAGTCGCTGGGCGGCAGCGAGTCGTCCGCGCAATCGAGCGAGGGCGTGTCGTCGCTGGGGGGACTGGGCGGGTTGGCCTTGCCGGGCATCAGCGGCAAGACCGCGGGCAACGCGGCCGGCGTGCTGGAGTACTGCGTGAAGCGCAAATACCTGAGCGGCAACGCGGTGGCCTCGGTGAAGGACAAGCTGCTGTCCAGATACGGGCTGGGCACCGAGAAGAAGGCGCAGCAGGACAGCGGCTACAAGAGTGGCCTGCAGGGCATCCTGCAGGGCGACGGCGGGCAGTCCTTCAACTTGGATGCGGTCTCGGACAAGCTCAAGGACAAGGGCTGCGATTACGTGCTCGACAACGCCGGCAAGCTGATCTGAAGGCT
The DNA here is from genome assembly GCF_946900935.1 of Stenotrophomonas sp. Marseille-Q5258. Classification (NCBI taxonomy): domain Bacteria; kingdom Pseudomonadati; phylum Pseudomonadota; class Gammaproteobacteria; order Lysobacterales; family Lysobacteraceae; genus Stenotrophomonas; species Stenotrophomonas sp. Marseille-Q5258. The sequence continues at coordinate 165,405 of NZ_CAMPPN010000005.1, read as the reverse complement.
GGCGCCGGCATCGGCCGCAGTGCTGTTTTCCCGGATGAAGAAAAGGCCCGGCAATTGCCGGGCCTTTCCGTTTGCACCGCCGCCGCGATGGGCGGCGGCGTGATCGGCCGGACGGCATCGGCCGCCCGGCCGGTGCGGCTTACTTCTTCGTCATGCTGTCCGGCAGCGCATAGGCGATCACGTAGTCGCCCACGTCCGGCGAATGGCTGGTGCCGCCGGCGGAGATCACCACGTACTGCTTGCCGGTCTTCGGCGAGACGTATACCAGTGGCGCGGCCACGGCGCCCACGGGCAGGCGGGCCTTCCACACTTCCTTGCCGGTGGCCGCGTCCAGCGCGCGCAGGTAGTAGTCCTGCGTGCCGGCGAAGAACACCAGGCCCGAAGCGGTGGAGGTGGGGCCGCCCAGGGTCGGCATGCCGATCGGCATCGACAGGTGGGTCTTGATGCCCAGCGGGCCGGTGTCTTTCACGGTGCCCAGCGGCACCTGCCACACCAGCTTCTTGGTGGTCAGGTCGATGGCGCTCATCGTGCCGAACGGCGGGTCCACGCAGGGCACGCCCAGCGGCGACTGCAGGATGTCGATCTTCACGCCGCCGTAGGGGCCGGCCAGCTGCGGACGGATGGTGCCCATGAAGCCGGGCACTTCGTCGGTGGACACCTTGAACTTCTTGGCGTCCTCGCGGGTGATCAGCTGCATCCGCAGCGCCATGCGCATGTCGTTGACGAACATCAGGTTGCGCGATTCGTCGATCGAGATGCCGCCCCAGTTCATGCCGCCCAGCAGGCTGGGCCACTCGATGTAGGGCTTCTCGCTGGGCGGGGTGAAGGCGCCCTGGTAGTTGGAGTCCTTGAACTTGATGCGGCAGTACAGCTGGTCGAACGGGCTGATGCCCCACATCGAGCGCTCGGTGAGGGTATCGGCGCCGATGATCGGCATGCCCACCGAGAACGGCTGGGTCGGCGACAGGGTGTCGCCCTGCGCGTGCGGGGTGGTCGGGACCGGGCGTTCTTCCACCGGCGTGACGAACTCGCCGGTGCGGCGGTCGATCACGAAGATGTGGCCGGTCTTGGTGGTCTGGATCAGCGCCGGCACCTTGCGGCCCTGCGCATCGGTCACGTCATGCAGCACCGGCTGCGAGGGCAGGTCGTAATCCCACACGTCGTGGTGGATCAGCTGGCGCACCCAGCGCACCTTGCCGGTGGAAGCATCCAGCGCGATCACCGCCGAGCCGTTCTTCTCCTTGGCCGGGTTGCGGCTGCCACCCCAGTAATCGGGCGGGCCGTTGCCGGTGGGCAGGTAGACCAGGTTCAGCTCGTGGTCGTAGGTCGGGATGGTCCACACGTTCGGCGTGGCCAGCGTGTAGTCCTCGCCGGGCTTGGCCAGCTCGTCGGGCTTGCCCACGTCCCAGGCCCAGGCTTCCGAGCCGTCGCGCACGTCGTAGGCGCGCACCACGCCGGAAGGCTCGCCTTCCATGATGTCGCGCACCCAGCCGCCGATCACGGCCAGGTGGCCCATCACCACCGGGATCGAGGTCGGGTGGTAGCGCTTGCTGTTCTCCACCGGGCCCATGTGCGGCTTCAGGTCCACGACGCCGTTCTGGCCGAAGCCCGGGCACTGTGCGCCGGTGGCGGCATCCAGCGCGAACAGGCGCGCATCGACGGTGGATACCAGGATGCGGCGGCGGCAGGTCTGCCCGGTGTACGCGGCCTTCTGCGCGGCGTCGAGGCTGGCGTCCTTGTCGATGTCGTAATAGCCCACGCCGCGGCAGGTCACGTGCTCGGCGGTGTGCGCCTTGGGATCGAACTTCCAGATCGCCTTGCCGGTATCGGCGTCGATCGCGGTCACCAGGTTCTCGGGCGTGCACGAATACAGCGAGGTGCCGATCTGCAGCGGGGTGTTTTCGTCCACGCCCGCCGCCGCGCCCGGTTCGGACACGGTGCGGCGGCCGGTTCGATAGGTCCACGCCACCTGCAGCTGGTTGACGTTGGCCGGGGTGATCTGCTCGAACGGCGCAAAGCGCGTGCCGGCGGCATTGCGGCCGAAGAACTCCCAGTCACCCGGGTTGGCCGCAGAGGCCTTGGCGGCGGCCGGATCGGCGGTGATGGCCGCCGGGTTGGAGATCGTGCCGTGCGGGAAGAATGCGGCCACCAGCGTGGCCAGCAGCGCGACGAAGGTGGCCAGCGCACCGCTGTTGCCCAGCCGGCGGGTGATGGCCGACACGCCCGGATAAGCGGCGCCGGACCACAAGGTCATCATCAGCACCAGCGCCGGGAACACCAGTCGCGGCAGCAGCTCCCAGTAGCCGAAGCGCGGCGTGTCCAGCAGCGCCCACACGGCGGTGGCAACGAACACCAGCAGCGAGAACGCGGCCGTGTGGCGATGGCGCAGCAGCACCAGCACGCCCAGCACCAGGTAGGCCAGGCCGGCGATCAGGTAATAGGCGGAGCCGCCCAGCTTGAGCAGCGATATGCCGCCATAAGCCAGCGCCACGCCCGTGGCGAGGACGATGAGGGCGAGCAACAGCCGGGGGATGGCGCGCAAGGCGGATCCCTGTCCCGGCAAGGGAGTGTCGACCATGAGGTTTCTCCGTGATCAGGTCAGTGAAAGGTGGGGGAGGCCACGCGGCGGCGGTGCAGCCCGTCGCGATCCGCGTGGTGGTAACCAGCGCGTCATCCGGAACCGTGCATGCATCCGGCATGAAGGTTCCCGATCGGGCGATGGTTGCCGAACGGACACGATGCCGTCCAGACGTGCGGTGGTGAATGGATTTGCTTGCGTGATTGAACCATGTGCAGCGTGAAACCGGTCATCCGGCATGAAAGCGCGGCCGAATGTGGCGGCGCGTGAAGGCCGCCGCTCAGGCGGGGACCGCGATTTCCGCCGCTTCGGCCTCGCCGGCGGCGAAGAAATGGCGCAGCCCGATCAGGCCGAGCAGGCCCTCGTCGCGGCCGGTGCCGGGCGGCAGCGTGCGCACGCGCGCCAGCGATGCGTCGATCGCCTCGCGCAGCGCGGCCGGCGCCGCCAGCTTGCGGCCATGCGCGGCCTGTTCGCGGTAATGCCGGCAGACCGCATCGAGCAGGCGGTCCAGCGCGGCGGCATTGGTTTCGGGCAGCACCCGGCGCGCGCGGCGCAATTCGATCACGTTGAGGCCGGCGCGGATTTCGTCGAGCAGGTCGACCGTGGCCAAGTGGCTGTCGCTGGATACGGCGGCCATGCGCGAGGCGAGCTGGCCGAGCAGGTCGATCATGCGTGCGGTGAACACGTCCCGGTCCAGCACGCCGTGCCCGGCCGACGCCTCGGCGATCACCGTCCACGCCCGGCGCACCAGCCGGCGCGCGCTCAGTTCGGCACCGACCGAGCGGAACAGCCGGGTCATCACGATGAAGAAGCCCACCCCCAGCACGATGGACACGCTGGAATTGACGAAGGACTGGAAATCGCCGGTGTAGGTGCTGCGCAGGTTGAGCAGGGTGGCCCTAGCGCTGTATGCCATCGAGGATCGCGTGGATGGGGCCGGCCAGATCCTCTACTCCGTCTTGTATGGGACATAGCTGGCCATTGATGAAGAAGCTCGGCGTGCCGTTAACGCCACTTCGCAAACCGCCGTTGAGATCGGCTTGAATGCGGCTGGCGAGTTGTCCGGCTTCGAGCGCTTCCTGCAGGCCTTCTATATCCAGTGCGAGTTCGCGCGCCAGTTCGACATAGAACGCAGGGCCTAAACGGTCCTGGTTCTCGTAAAGGGCATCGTGTGCTTCCCAGAACTTGCCATGGGTGGCTGCATACTCAGCAAAGACGGCTGCGGGCAGGGCTTGTGGGTGGTCATCGCTCAGAGGGAAGTTGCGGAATACGAAACACAGGCTTGCGCCGAACTGTGCCTGTAGTTCTTTGATTCCTTCATAGGCTTCGCCGCAGTACGGGCATTGATAATCGCCGTATTCGACCAGGATGACGGGTGCGTCGAGGGGGCCCTGCGCGTGATCGCGAGTGTTTACAGGAATGCGAAGCGTGGACATGGCGGATATCCTGTTCTGGGATGAGGTCAGGAGTGTTTGAGAGATTCGAGCGCGTCCAATACGCCGTCAACGCCAGGGTTGATGGCCGTTGGCGAAAGGTAGCTCCAGGTAATGCGACCTTGTGCATCGATGACGAACAGGGCTCTCTTGCAATAGCCATTTTCGGCGTCATATGCGCCATAGAGCGCCGACACAGAGCCTTTGGGATGGAAGTCCGAGAGTAGATCGAAACGTAGCTTGTGCGCGGCGGCGAAGGCTTGGTGGCACCATGCGCTGTCTACAGAGATTCCAAGCGTTGTGGTGCCACTTTCCGAGATGAGCGAAAGGGCCTGGTTGAAGAGTGTAAGCTCATCCGAGCAGACTTCGCTCCAGTCGGCGGGATAGAACACCAACACGACGGGCCTTCCCCGTAGCTCATGGAGCGATAATTTCTGGTCGGGCGTGGCATTGAGCGTGAAGTCCGGCGCCAGGGTGTTGGGCGATAGGATGGCATCTGATCCAGGAGTTGGGGCGGACATGGCTTCCTCGATAGATTCAGTATTCTTGCTGAGCTATTCTTGCTGAGCTATCAGCGCAGGTGGGCGAAGACACCTGTTGGAGTTCCACCGAATAGTGAGAGCGAGCCTGGCCCCACTGCGGCGAGCAGGAAGAAACCACCTGCCATGCCCACATGAGCCAATAGTTGGTTCACATCGCCCCTGTGGGCCGCATAGCCCGTCAGCAGGCACCACACGCCTAGCAGGACGCCTACCGTGCGAACGGGATAGCCAATGCACACGGCTATTCCACCAACAAGTTCGCAAACACCCACCAGGTAGGCCAGCACCCTGGCGTCGGGCAAGCCCATGCCGGCAAGGACGGGCACGAGCTTAGCCTCACCCCCATGAAGTTTCATGACGCCCCAGATGATGAAAGGCACGCCCAAGAACAGCCGAGCCACAAGCAACGCTATTGCGTTCATCATATATACCTCCCCGTGTGCCGCCGCTCCCGTGCGTCGCGACCGCCGCGCGCATTGCAGGGCTTACCCGGGCCAACTCTACGCCTCCGGTAGGTGAGTGAGAACCCTTCCCTCACGCGGATTGAACGCGGACATTCTGATAATTTGGACAACTTGTCCAGCATTGTGCGGTTCAAATACTGATAAGTTTGGCCCCCGCGACGGCATTTCGATCCGGCATGAGTCGGCTGGATTGATGTCCGCCGATTTGATGCGCTGTAGGGAGAGCAGATGCGTCTTGAGAAGCTAACCTCGCGCCTGCATCAGGCATTGGTCGAGGCGCAGGCATTGGCTGCTCGCCACGACAACACGCTGATCGAGCCTGTGCACCTGCTTAAAGCCCTTGTGGATCAGAGCGGAGGCACGACGCGGCCCCTGCTGGTCAGGTCCGGCGTGAATGTTTCCCATCTGGATGAGCAACTTGACGCAGGGATAGATAGGCTCGCGCGCGTTAACGGGCAATCAAACGTCTCCATCGGCAATGACCTTGCGCGTCTTCTCAACGTGGCGGACAAACTGTCCCAACACAGTGGCGATACCTATGTCGCCAGCGAATGGTTCCTACTGGCGGCGGCAGAGGACACCGGAGAGGCGGGGCGGACACTTCGACACGCAGGTGCGAACAAAGAAAGGTTGCTGGCCGCGATACAACAACTGCGGGGAGGAGACAAAGTGGATTCCGAGCACGCCGAGGACCAGCGAGAGGCGCTGGACAAATACGCCATCGATCTGACCAAGCGGGCCGAAGAGGGCAAGCTGGATCCTGTTATCGGTCGAGATGAGGAGATTCGGCGCACCATCCAGGTCCTCCAGCGCCGCACAAAGAACAATCCGGTCTTGATTGGTGAGCCTGGGGTCGGCAAAACGGCGATCGTGGAGGGTCTGGCTCAGCGTATCGTCAACGGCGAGGTGCCCGAAGGCTTGAAGAACCGTCGGGTGCTGTCGCTGGACATGGGGGCATTGATTGCCGGAGCAAAGTTTCGCGGTGAGTTCGAGGAGCGGCTCAAGGCCGTGCTCAACGATCTGTCCAAGACCGATGGGCAGGTCATTCTGTTCATCGACGAACTGCACACGATGGTGGGCGCTGGCAAGGCTGAAGGCTCCATGGATGCGGGCAACATGCTCAAACCGGCGCTGGCGCGTGGCGAACTCCATTGCATCGGTGCTACGACGCTGGATGAGTATCGCAAGTATGTAGAGAAGGACCCCGCGCTCGAGCGCCGTTTCCAGAAGGTGTTCGTGGGTGAACCGTCCGTGGAAGACACGATCGCCATCCTGCGAGGTCTGAAGGAGAAATACGCCGTCCACCATGGCGTGGAGATTACCGACCCGGCCATTGTGGCCGCAGCCACGCTCTCGCACCGCTACATTGCTGATAGGCAGTTGCCGGACAAGGCGATTGACCTTATGGACGAAGCGGCCTCTCGCATTCGCATGGAGATCGACTCAAAGCCAGAAGAACTGGATCGCAAGGAGCGTCGTCTGATCCAGCTCAAGGTCCAGAGTGAGATGCTCAAGAAGGAAAAGGATCCTGAGTCCAAGAAGCGCCTGGCGGACCTGGACGCCGACATCGCTTCGCTTGAGCGTGAGTTTTCGGATCTGGATGAGGTCTGGAAGTCAGAGAAGGCGGCCTTGCAGGGGGCCACCAAAGTCAAGGAGCAGATCGAGAAAGCCAAGTTGGAATTGGAAGCCGCGCAGCGCCACCAGGATTATGCTCGGATGAGCGAGATCCAATATGGACAACTGCCTGAGCTTGAGAAGCAACTCCGCGCAGCGCAGGAGGTTGAGCAGAAGGACTTCAAGCTGGTCCAGGATCGGGTCACAGCTGAGGAGATCGCCGAGGTGGTTTCGCGCTGGACCGGCATTCCGGTGGCCAAGATGCTTGAAGGCGAGCGCGAGAAGCTCTTGCAGATGGAGCAGTCCTTGGGCAAGCGCGTCATCGGCCAGGAGGAAGCCATCAAGGTGGTGTCCGATGCGGTGCGTCGCTCGCGCTCGGGCCTGAGTGACCCCAATCGTCCCAGCGGTTCGTTCCTGTTCCTGGGCCCCACGGGCGTTGGTAAGACCGAACTTTGCAAGGCGTTGGCCGAGTTCCTGTTCGACAGTAGCGAGGCCATGATCCGCATCGATATGAGCGAGTTCATGGAGAAGCACAGTGTCGCCCGGCTCATTGGCGCACCACCTGGCTATGTCGGATACGAGGAAGGTGGCTACCTGACCGAGGCCGTGCGTCGTCGTCCCTACTCGCTGATCCTGCTAGATGAGGTGGAGAAAGCCCACGCCGATGTGTTCAATATCCTGTTGCAGGTACTGGACGACGGTCGGCTCACCGATGGCCAGGGCCGCACGGTGGATTTTCGCAATACCGTCATCGTCATGACCTCCAACTTGGGGTCCAGCCTGATCCAGGACATGTCCGATGCAAGCGGGGCTGCGGACAGTGCCGAGAGCTACACGCAGATGAAAGCGGCGGTCATGGGTGTGGTCCAAGCCCATTTCCGGCCTGAATTTATCAATCGGCTCGATGACATCGTGGTCTTCCATCCCTTGGACAAGGCACAGATCCGGGAGATCGCGCGCATCCAGACTCGTTACCTGGCCAAACGCCTGGAAGAGCGCCAGATTCACCTGGAGCTGGACGACTCGGCGTTGAACCTGCTGGGCAACATCGGCTTTGACCCGATCTACGGGGCCAGGCCCCTAAAGCGCACCATCCAGACCCAGTTGGAGAATCCCTTGGCCAAACAGATCCTGTCGGGAGACTTCACGCCGGGGGACACGGTGAAGGTCTTCGCGCAGGACGGAAGATTGGGCTTCAAACGAAACTAGGTAAGCGTAGTTCGTCCTGCATTGATGGTTAGTGCCTTGGATCGCACAAGTGGTTTGGGTCCGGGCGCATTGCTTCTACTTCTCAACCGAAAAAGGTGATCAAGATGGGCAAGATTATCGGCATTGACCTGGGCACCACCAACTCATGCGTGGCCATCATTGAGGGCGGAAAGGCCCGCGTCCTGGAGAATTCCGAGGGCGATCGCACCACTCCCTCCATCGTGGCCTATACCAAGGATGGCGAGGTGTTGGTGGGCGCTGCGGCCAAGCGGCAGGCAGTGACCAACCCCAAAAATACATTCTATGCCGTCAAGCGACTGATCGGCAGAAAGTTCAAGGATGCAGAGGTGCAGAAGGACATCGGCTTGGTGTCCTACAGCATCGTCGAGCACGAGAACGGCGATGCCTGGGTTGCCACCTCCGAGGGCAAGAAGATGGCACCCCAAGAGGTGTCAGCCCGCGTGCTGGAGAAGATGAAGAAGACCGCCGAGGCCTTCTTGGGGGAGACCATCAACGAAGCCGTCATCACGGTGCCGGCCTATTTCAACGACAGCCAGCGTCAAGCCACCAAGGACGCGGGCAAGATCGCGGGGCTCGACGTCAAGCGCATTATCAATGAGCCTACCGCGGCCGCCTTGGCATATGGACTGGACAAGGAAGGCGGCGATAGGAAGATCGTGGTCTACGATTTGGGTGGCGGCACGTTTGACGTATCCATCATCGAGATCGCCAATGTCGATGGTGAAAAGCAGTTTGAAGTGCTGGCCACCAATGGCGATACGTTCTTGGGTGGTGAGGACTTCGACAAGCGCGTCATCGACTACCTGATCGATGAGTTTCAGAAGGATCAGGGCATCGATCTGCGTAAAGACCCCATGGCCCTCCAACGGCTCAAGGACGCCGGCGAGCGCGCCAAGATTGAGCTCTCTTCGGCCCAGCAGACTGAGGTCAATCTGCCGTATGTCACGGCTGACGCCTCAGGCCCTAAACATCTGAGCGTCAAGCTGACGCGAGCCAAGCTCGAGGCACTGGTGGAGGATCTGGTCAAGAAGACTATCGAACCGTGCCGCATCGCGCTCAAGGATGCCGGCATCAAGACCAGCGAGATCACCGAGGTGATCCTGGTGGGCGGTCAGACACGCATGCCCAAGGTGCAGCAGGCTGTGTCCGACTTCTTTGGCAAGCAGCCGCGCAAGGACGTCAACCCCGATGAGGCCGTGGCACTGGGTGCCGCAATCCAAGGCGGCGTGCTGGCCGGTGACGTCAAGGATGTGTTGTTGCTGGACGTGACGCCGCTGAGCCTGGGCATCGAGACCATGGGCGGTGTGATGACCAAGATCATCGAAAAGAACACCACAATCCCGGCCAAGGCGTCGCAGACGTTCAGCACCGCCGAAGACAACCAGCCGGCGGTGACGGTGCACGTGTTGCAAGGCGAGCGAGAGCAGGCGCAGTTCAACAAGTCTCTGGCCAAGTTCGACCTCACCGGCATCGAGCCCGCACCACGCGGTGCGCCCCAGATTGAAGTGTCCTTCAACATTGATGCCAACGGCATCCTGCATGTCTCGGCCAAGGACAACAAGACGGGCAAACAGCAGCAAGTGGAGATCAAGGCCGGCTCGGGCCTGTCAGAGGCCGAGATCAAGCGGATGGTGGAGGATGCGGAGAAGCACCGGGACGATGACAAGAAGTTCCAGGAACTGGTAGGGGTGCGCAATCAGGCCGATGCGTTGATCTATACCGTGCGCAACGCGGTCAACGAGCATGGAAGCAAGGTCGGTGGCGGCGTGATCGGCGAGGTAGAAGCGGCCCTGGCCGACCTCCAAACCGCCATGAAGGGGGATGATCAGGCCCAGATCCAGGCCAAGACGCAAGGCCTCGAGCGCATCGCGCAGCCATTGATGGAGGCGGCAAGCGGCGCACATACCCAAGAGGCTGGCGGCAGCGGCGAGGGCGCACACGATCCCAACGTAGTCGACGCCGAGTTTACCGAGGTCAAGGATGACAAGGAGTAGCCGCCCCACGTTGGGCACCGTCTGAGACCAACCCGTCCTACCTGGGAAACCACCGCCATGCCGCGAGCCTCAACCGCATTCCTCTTCGATCTCGATGGAACCCTGATCGATAGCGTCTATCAGCATGTGCTGGCATGGAAGGAGGCGCTGGATCGGGAGGGCGTTGATCTGCCGGTGTGGAAGATACATCGCAAGATCGGGATGAGCGGCGGCCTATTCACCAATATCCTGCTGCGCGAGACGGGCTTGGATATCACGCAGGAGCGTCTAGCCAGGCTTCGGCAGTATCACGCCGAAGCCTATGGGCGATTCTCCCGGGAGGGCTCAGTGCACCCTCTTCCCGGGGCGCGCGAGCTGCTGGACTTCCTCAGTGGCGCATCCATTCTGTGGGCGATCGCGACCAGTGGCCGCATGGAGACGGCGGGACCCAACATCGCGGCGTTGGGCGTGGACCCAGCTCAGGTGCCCGTCATCACCCGGGACCTCGTCCGGCATGCCAAACCAGATCCGGATCTCTTCATTGCCGCGGCGGAGCGGCTCGGGGTAGACATCACGCAGTGCCTGGTCATCGGCGACAGCATCTGGGACATGCTCGCGTCCCAACGGGCTAGATCGTTGGGCGTTGGCGTGCTCTCGGGTGGGTATGGGCAAGAAGAGCTCGAGCGTGCGGGTGCCTTTCGTGTTTACGAGGATCCGGCGGATCTGTTGCGGCACATCGATGAGGTTGCGGCGCGCAGCTAGCCTGTCTGCGATCCAGCCGCCACTGTCCAGAAGGAATGTTTGGCATGAATACAGAGAAAGTTCCGCCTGAGGACTCGGAAGCGCTGAGTGTCAGCTCACCTTCCCCTGGCGGTGTTCATTCATCGGAGGAGTTTGATGGCATTCCCGATGAGTTCGAAAAGCAGCCAGATTCTTACGTCAAACAAGTGCCAGATTCCAAGCACGATGCTCATCACTTCTCGCTATTGGCGCGCCTGTTTGGTATCAAATCGACGTGGGACCTGGCCTGGTTGAGTATTGCGATCGTGGCAATCATTATCGGTATCGTGCTTGCGCTGTCCGACTTGATTCCGGGGCAGGATCCAACTGCGCAGATGAACGCGCTCCTGCTCGGGTTACTCGCTGCCGGCTGGGCAACGTCCATGTGTTCTGAGATAAAAACACGCTGGTGGGGAACTGGATTTTCGGTGGCAGGAATTGCTATTTGGGCGATGGATGTCGTCTACGGTGCGGACGGAGACATTGGCGCGCTTTGGGACGTGTTCTGCAGGGGGGCAGGTTGCCGATGAGCCTTCGCATACTGGCAGCCATAGAGAACAAGCCATACATATCCGAGCAGCATCAACACGCCCCCACTGATGGCCGCCCGCTCTTTCCATGTAAGCGCTAACAGACTATTGGATTTCATGTTCTTCACCTTCGAATGGGGGTATACCCATAACGCAGGTGCTCGTTTTGTCAACTGCGTCTGCCGTCGATGATTGGGCGCGCCGATAGCGATCTCAATCTGGGCAAAACCTCGTTTGGTTGGCCAGTAAAGGTGAGTGATGATCAAGCTGTCGCATGCCCGAGCTAGCTTCTACCTCGCCGCCGTTGCTGGTCTTCTGGCATGGGTTTGGGCCCTTTACGCCGTGCCCTACCTGGCGTTGGTGGTGGGCGTGGATGTGTTCTTCATCGCCTATCTGGTGCGCACCCTCGCTGCGGTGCCTTCCTTTGATGCCCAACGGATGAGAGAAAATGCTGGGCACCGAGATGAGCCGTTATGGTTGGTCTTGATCATCACCCTGGCTGCGGCAGCGCTGGCCGTGATCCTGGTGATAACCGTGAGTGGACAGAAGGATCGCGATGCCATCGCCTTGGTGATGACGTTGGCGTCATTGCCGCTGGCATGGGCCACGATCCACGCGATGATGGCCTGGCACTACGCTCACATGTATTGGCGAAAAGCGGACAAGGAAGAGGCCGACAGCGCGGATGGCTACCACGGCGGCCTGATATTCCCCGGCGGAAAGCCTCCTGGCGCCAGGGATTTTCTCTACTTCTCATTCATCATTGGCGTCGCGGCGCAGACGGCGGATGTTTCCATTTCGTCTTCGCGCATCCGAGCGGTCAGTTTGCTGCATTCGTTGGTTACTTTTACATTCAATACGGTGCTCCTGGCAGCCGTCGTCAATGTCGTGGTTTCGCTGGCTTAGCTTGCAAAGTGTGTAGGAGGGACAAGGGAGTGACCAGGAAATTCAAAGTGGGTGATCATGTGTGCTGGAACTCAGAGGCGGGCAAGGTATCTGGCACGATCATTGCCGTGCATACCGAAGATTTCGTCTACAAGAACTACACGCACCACGCATCAAAGGACGATCCGCAATACGAGATCAAGAGCGACAAGACTGACCATATTGCCGCCCACAAAGGTGGCGCGCTTGAGTATGTATAGATCTTTCAGGGCGGTTCTAATCGTGCGTTAGGATGTGATCTGCTTTGTGTGTTTTGGTGAGGAGAAGAGCGATGACTGCCGTTTCTTATGAAAAGCTAACCCATGATATGCGTGCGAATGCACAGCAGTTGGTGAGTGGCATTGGCATCATCCCGCGGGCCGAAGATCGACCGTTGGAGTCGGATGATCTGATCTTCTACCTCACTGAGACCTCAATGCCCATGGCGGCGGCGATGCGCGAACATGGCTTGTTCATTGATTCTGGTGGCTTGAACTTTGATATCAGCCAGTTCAGTGTTATCCGTCGTCTTGCCAATAGTGTGATCGACGAATACAAGATCGGCGACCGCAATGGCATATGGAAGCAGCTGGATCTATCTACTGATGAGGATGTGGACTACAACGGTGGCTATGTGCTCACTGCGCTCGAAGCGCTGGAGTTGCTTTACGCTCCACCCGTCTAGCAAGAGATAACCTCTAGCGCTGGCGATTGCGGTGCAGGTGCGAAACATGGGGGTGAGCAGGGACATGCCAGCGCCACGGCTGGTCTACGGCATGCCGTATCCCTATTCGGGGTCCCACATCGGGCACCTCAGGTGGGGGCGTGCCGTCGGAGGCGATGCTGATTCCTCGATCATTGCGGACGATATCGGCGCCATCCAGATCGCCAGTGATGCCCATCGCCTGCGTCAATCGTCCTGGGCCAGAGCCGATCTCCGTCTCCTTGGCCGGGTAGTGGCGTGCTTGGCGCATCAGTTCGATGCCGGCGACAGGTTCGATGGCGCGCATTAACACGCCAACGCCCTGGCCAATCTCGCCACATACGGCGTTTGCACCCCAATGCATGCCGTAGTTCAAGTAGACATAGAGATGGCCACAAGGCCCGAACATCGTGGCATTGCGACGGGTTTGGCCACGGTAGCTATGAGCGGCGGGATCTTCCTGACCACAGTAAGCCTCCACTTCGACAATGCGACCCACGCGGCCATCGTCGCGCACCAGGAGCTTGTTCAGCAGCTCTGGCGCCACGATGCGTGGGTCGCGGTGGTAGAAGGCGCGGGGGAGGGCTGGAAAACTCACAAGCCCTGATTCTCTTCGGGGTAGATGACGCGCAAGTCGGATTCGATGACGGCGCCTGGCGTGAGTTGGGCCGGCTCGATGCGGTTCTCGCTCATGATGTGGAACACGGCCTCTCCGCGCGCAATGAGATGGTCGGCGACGATGCGGCGATGGCAGCGCCACCATACGGCTTCGGCGCACATCATCACGCAGCGCTGCTTGCGCCCTTGTCCAATCAAGTGCGTTATCCCGTCATTGAAGTGCGATGACAGCGCATAGTCGGCGTAGTTGTGGAAGCTACGGTTGATCCAGAAGCCGTTCACATCAGCGGGCACCTGCACGGTCTTCGCGCGTAGGCCGCCTAGCGCTGCGATATGTTCATACCCTATGCCAAGCGTTGCCAGCCAGTTCACAAGGCTGTCCTCGTTGAACTGAGGATTTGCTCTGGATCTAGGCATTTTTCGGATGTCCGCCACGTGGGTGACATCTGCTTGCTTTAGCAGTCCGGCGAAGGTGTCCAGGCTGCGGTCGGAATGACCGATAGTAAAGAAGGGAAGCTTCATTCAGAACAGGAGGGGCGCTAAAGGGGGGGTTAGAGGACCGGTGCCATCATGCCCACTGTGTTCTGAAGCAGGCGCGTATGGAGGGGCCATGCTTTCACAGTATCGAGAGATACTGCCGATGAGACGGAGAGATAGCCGAGCTGACGGTGCTTGATGGTCGCTGTGGTGGCTGCATCCATGATGAGAAGATTGTTCTCAAAGTTCAGCTGTAAGCTGCGCCGGTCCATGTTGGCGGAGCCCACAAGGGCGAATTCACCATCTGCGGTCAGCGACTTGGTATGCAGAAGCCCCAGCGGATACTCGTAGATGGTAACCCCGGACTGCAGTAGATCGCGATAGGTGCTTCGGCAGGCACAGGCGACCAGCCAGGAATTATTTCGTTTGGGGAACACGATCGTCGTCTTCACGCCACGTCGTGGCGCTGCGCATAGGGCCCGCAGAAGGGCCTCGTCCGGCACGAAGTAGGGCGTGGTAATCAGCAGCTCGCGCTGGGCAGCATAGAGGGCTCCCACGAAAGCGTCGGACATCGCGTTGCCCGGCGTGGAAGGCCCAGTGCCATACATCTGGGCGGCGACGCCGGGCTCGAAGGTGGCTGGCTCAGGCTGTGCCGCCGGCGGGGCTTCCAGCGGCTCGCCTGTCTCGGCGATCCAGGTGCTCAGAAAAAGCCATTGCGCTTGCCGCACCACCGGGCCTTGGCAGCGCAGGAAGATATCGACCCATGGCGCATAGTGGGCCAGCACCCTGAACTGGGGGTCGGCGCAGTTCTGGCTGCCGCAGTAGGCGATGGCGTTATCGATGACTGCGAGCTTGCGGTGGTTGCGCAGATCCAGCCGGCCTACAGCTAGGTGGCCAAGGCGGGGTATGTCATCCAGTGTGGCCAGCAGATGGACCCCCGCTTGGCGCAGCTGCTGCCAGCGGGGACCGTGGACAAAGGCGCGTGAGCCCAATGCATCGACCATCACCCGGCACGCAACCCCACGCTGGGCCGCCGCCGCTACCGCATCGGCCACCTGGCCGCCATGGGTATCATCCAGCCATATATAGAAGCTGATGTGCACATGATCGCGGGCTTGGGCGATATCGGCGACGAGCGTGGCGATGGCCGCCTCCGAATCGAGCATGGGCTGGGCCGGAGTCGCATCTGGATCGCCGAGCAACTCGATACGATTGCCGCCGACGGCGGGGAGTCCGTTAATGGCCGTGCAGAGCTGAGACAGTTCACCTGCGGATGGGACCAGAAGGGCCGCCGATCCTTCTGGTTTGGCCAGCGTGCGTTCGGCCTCATGCAGGCGACGCACTCGTGCGCGGCCGATACTCGTTTCGCCGAGGAAGAGGTAGCCGATCAGTCCCAGGGTGGGCACCGCCATGATGACCGCCACCCAGGCTGCCCGCGAAGCGGGTGTGCGCCCAGGGCGGGTGAGGGCCCGCGCGGCCACGAAAAGATGCAGGGCGAACAAGGCCAGGGAGAGCGCCATGCTCAGTGGATGGTGCGTCCAACTCAAAGCAAGTGACATCGGGCCCCCAAGCTTCTCGATGTTCCAGTGAGTCTAGGGGAGGTTTAGGGCCCCGTCACGCGATTAGTACCGATCTGGTCGCGAGCGCTGCTCGAGTGTGATCAGACGATTGGAACCTTGCGTCCTAGGTGGCGACACAGGATGCTTGACAGGCCCACCACCAGTTCTGCCTCACCAATGGACGGTTCCCCGCCACACATGCCGCCCGTTGTCGGATGCGAAGCTGTAGATCTTCGAGACTGCCTCCCTTGGCCGGAGAGGGAGAGGGGCGAATTGTCCTTTACTCACCTACTAGTACGTCCTTGAAGTACTTTCAGTTCTTTGGAGAGGAGCTTTAGGGCCGCGACATGATGATCATCGCGGTGCAGTTCGTGCCAACGCCTGTTCAAGGAAGGGAGCAGTCCGACTCTGTGGTATCCCCGCCACTTGCTGTGGGGAGCCGGTCGCCACGATCCCGGCGGTCGCATTGTGATCTCTGGCTCCCCTGAACAGGTAGCGCGAAAGCCGGGCAGAAGGCTATGAGCACGATGGTACGTTTCCATCGCTTTGGCGGCAATGATGTCCTGAAGATCGAAAAACTCGAAACTTCGCAGCCAGATGCGGGGCAAGTGCTGGTATCGGTGCACGCCGCGAGCATTAACCCGATCGACTTTAAGATCCGCTCAGGCCTGTATCCGGGCGTCAGGGACGACCGTCTTCCCTACACGCCTGGCCGAGATATTTCTGGGGTCGTCGCGGCCTGCGGCGCCCAGTCCACTCGCTTCAAGGTAGGCGACGAGGTATTCGGCATTGTCGATATTCACGGCGGTGGTTACTCTCAGCAAATCGCCGTAGAGCAACGCGCCCTTTCGGCGAAGCCCGCCGGGCTCGACCATGTTCACGCGGCCGCCATCCCGCTTGCAGGGCAGACTGCTTGGCAGGGCTTGTTCCGTTATGGCCGTCTTAAAGCAGGACAGTCGGTGCTGATCCAGGGGGGATCTGGCGGAGTAGGTCATTTCGCTATCCAGTTTGCGAAGGCGAGAGGTGCCCGCGTGCTGACGACGGTCTCGACCGCAAACGTCGAATTTGCGCGCGCACTAGGTGCCGATGTTGTGATCGACTACAGAAGCCAGCGCGTCCAGGACCAGGCTTCGAACCTGGACATGGTGCTTGACCTCATCGACGGCGAAACCCGCGAGCAATCGTGGGGTCTGCTTAAGAAAGGCGACGTTCTCGTTTCGACCCGAAGCGCACCGTCGCTGGAGATGGCGGAAAGATATGGCGTGCGCGCACTGCGGTTCACGGTCGAAGCGGACGGTGATGAGCTTGCCGATATCGCCGCCCTTGTTGCCTCTGGTAAAGTAAGACCACATGTTGAGCAGGTCTTTCCGCTTGTTTCGGCTGCCGACGCGCTGGCCTTAGTCGAACAGGGACACGCGCTCGGCAAGGTGATGCTAAAGGTTGTCTGACCACTGTTGGGAGACACCATGTCCAATGCACTTTCCCGTATGCCCGCCGAGATGACGGCGATCGAAATCAGCCATCCCGGCGGCCCCCAGGTGCTGATTCCCGTGCGGCGCCCCGTGCCGCGTCCCGACGCGGACGAGGTCTTGATTCGCGTCTCGGCTGCCGGCGTGAATGGAGCCGACGTGCTGCAACGTAAGGGCCAGTACCATCCCCCGTCGTGCGCCTCCGACATTCCCGGCCTTGAAGTCTCCGGCGAAGTCATCGAAGTGGGCGCCGCGGTGCACGTCTTCAAGCCTGGCGATCTCGTCTGCGCGCTGCTTACCGGTGGCGGCTATGCGGAATATGCGATCGCCAATGAGGCCGTCACAATGAGACTGCCAGCGGGTCTCAACTTGGTCGAAGCAGCGGCCATGCCGGAAACCTTTCTAACCGTATGGCTCAACCTAATGCAGCGTGGCAAGCTGCAGGCAGGCAACTCGGTACTGATCCACGGAGGAACCTCCGGCATCGGTACCACTGCGACGATGATTGCCAAAGCCATGGGCGCCTCCAACATCATGACTACCGTCTCTTCCGAAGCAAATCGGGACGCGAGCATGCGGCTCGGCGCGAATCACGCGATCAACTATCGAGAAGAGGATTTCGTCGCAAAAGTCGAGGAATTCATCGGTGGTATAGGCGCTGATTTGATTCTCGACATCATTGGCGGCGACTACGTTGCACGTAACTTCGCTGCTGCGGCGATGAACGGTCGCATCGTACAGATCAGCGCGCTCGAGGGCCCGGCCAAGGAGCTCAACCTGTGACCACTGATGGTCAAGCGCCTTACCCACATCGGCTCGACGCTGCGGTCGCGTCCCGATGCGGAGAAACCCGCGCTCATTGCCGAGCTCGAGCAACATGTGTGGCCATACATGAAAACGGGGCAGATCAAGCCACAGATCTACCGAACCTTTCCACTTGAGAACGCGCGTGAGGCCAACGAGTTGCTCGACTCGGGTCGGCATGTTGGCAAGATCGTACTGACTACCTCCGCTGCGAGCGTTGGTGGGGGGGATTAGGAAGATTTATCGGGGGTAGCGCGGAGCCGCAGCCGACCCAAAGCCGTCATTCGGGCAGGAGCATTTTGGGCGCTATGAGTGCCGATGATGGAGCGACTTGCTAGTGACTTGGCGCTTGTCCAAGCCCAGAGTAATGGTCAATTCTTCTGACAGGTCCATCCACGGGCGCATTCCCACCTACCATCTTTTGCTTGGTCAGTGCATCAACGAGGAGACGCCTGCCGGCGTCTCCTTCAAAACGTTCGATCATTCGCATACAGTTCCCCATCCTTAATTTCGTCATCTCGCGCTGCTGGCAGCGGAACAGAGGTTGAAACGAAGGCATCAGGCAGTTACAACCAGCCCCGCTTGAGCCCGGCCACTACTTTGCGATCTGGAGTGAAGATCGCACGCCGAGCTTCTCGATGGTCTTCTTGATCTGCGTAACAGCGGGCCCCAGAGCCGACGAAAGCGGTTGGTCCTCGGTGTTGTCATCGTATGAGATCGGCGTAATGCCCTTGAAGTCCGTGGGGATCTTGATGTCATTGCCCCGTGGAACCAAAAGCAGCGTCCGATGCCGACCAATGCTCGACATGAAGAAGCCTAGTTCGAAGATGACATTATCTCGGGGTGCGGCCTGCTGGCGATGTCGAGCCCTGACGATATCGTCTGCGCTCGCGATAGCGATGCAAAAGTCCGAGGAGCTTACCTGCTCCTCGAGCGCTTCGATCGGATAGGCGCCGACGGGAAATATTTCATCGTCGCTCCATCGAATAACGACGCAGTTTGCATACTGCAAAGCCAACTGGATTTCATCTGCAATCGTCAGTGCCTCGACAGAGCTGACGATGAAGACTCTAGGTCGCGCATTGGCTCTATTTACGTAGCGATTTCGCTGTTCAATGCGCCTGGCGAGATCGGATGCGATGAGTCGCCATGAAATAGGATGCTCGTCCAGCGCAGCGACGAACGAGGCTTCATCCACCTTGAGCGCTACGCAGGATTCCTCGGCACAGAGCGTGGCGGAACGAGAAATGGTAGGGTTGAGCGCCGACATCTCCCCCACCGTATCGCCCGCCTCGCGTGTGTGATGACGGACGCCATTTACAATGATTCGGAGCTTTCCGGTCAGGACAAAGTAGACGTCGCGATCGGTCTGACCTTGTTCGATAAGGTTCTTACCCGGCGGACACTCCACTAGCGTTCCGGCCTCAGCAATTTTGGACGCAAGCTCACGATTCCCCTGAATGATGCGCTGAGCCAGCAGCGCGTCAACCAGCGTGCCTGTCTTTTCAAACCGTTCCTTCATGACTGTGCTCTGCCGTTGGTTATGGATCTACTCTGAGGGTCGAGACGGGCGAGGACCATGGCAGTCGGCGACTGGCGCGCGGCCGTACTTCATTAAAGCCCTTATTATTGGTACTTCCATCACCTGCGAGCAAGGCGACTGGGGAAGGAAGCCTATCTGGGCGAAATTCTGTCGCCGACAAGTCGAGGCCACGAAAGAGCCGCCTACGCGCGATCAGGAGCACCGCGAACGGCGTGTTAACCGCTGGGTCCATGACGATCTCCTGCATAGACAGTACGTCCTTTACGCTCGGGACTGCGGCGACGTTTGGGTGTGAGTGCCATTCACCAAGATAGTTGAATCTCGCGTAGTCATGGTCCGTTCGATGGAAGAAGTCCGCCAGAAAGGCCTGATGCTCCGCCGGGTCACGTTCGAAAAAGACACTGGAGCCACCGCTGTGCTGCACAGAAAGGCCAGCAATCAGAAATTCGTCTCCACCCAAGCGTTCTGCAACAAGCACACCGCCAATTTCTCGTCCACGGGCCGTCTTCAGCTCCCGCTCTAGCTTCTCTATGACAAAAGCAGGAATACGGATCCTCATGTGAACTCGGTGGGCCCGGCCAGGACCCGCTGCAAGAAGGAAATCTCCTCGCCAAGTTCCTTCTCGGTCAGCACAGTCTCAGCGACGGCTGGAGGTGGCTCGGGCAAAGCGATGGGATGGGTCTCAAAGGGCTGGGCGAACAGGGCGCAGGGCGATAGGCCCATGACGTAGATCGACCACGGGAAATATGATGGATCTCTCCCCAAAAGCGCATCGATGGCCATGCGCGCCGTATTGGCTGCAATCGTCGTCACGTCGGCGTCGTCCGCCACCATGGGCGCCTCATCGCCTGTTTCATAGTTTTCGACCTGAAGTTCCGAGGCGACGCCTCTGTCCGCAAACCAATTCTCAATCGCACGACGCATCAGGGGCATCGGAGGCTCAATGCCCGGGCGATGCCGTGCGACTAGACCGCCCACGCCCCCCCCAAAAACCTCTGCCCATACTAACGGGATATTGGTGGCCTGAGTGAACCCTGAAAGGATGTTGCCCGCAGCTGGATTCGCCGTCGCGTCCATGATGAGATCGCACTCTGCCAGTCGCGACAGAATGGTCTCGGAGGAACGGCTGGACTCCTGGCCCGCCAATTGTTGGGTGCGCACACGCACTTCGGCGCCGGGCCGTACGCGGCGAATGCGATTGGCAAGAGCCATTACTTTGTGTTGGCCGACCTCACGCCAGTCCAGATCGTGGCGCACCAGGTTATCTGCGCCAAGGATGTCGTCATCCACGAGATCGAACTTCTTGACGCCGGCGCGAGCAAGCATGGTCGCAATCTTGCTGCCCATCGAGCCGCATCCAAGAACGGCGACGCGCTTGTCCGCCAGAAGGCGATGCTCGTCGCTAAGGCGCGCCGCAACGGGCGCAGCGCGTATGACGGAGACCGGGGCGGCATGGTCGTCGAACGCGTGATACGCATGAATGGCGTCGTCCTTCAGGACAATCAGAAGCTGGTCGGCCGCCTGCCATCCCAGGGGCTCGGAACCCGCAGTAAAATCGGCGTAAGAGGCTGTGGATGGAAGGGATTCATGAGCCATCAGACGCCTCACATAAACACGCGCTTTCCATGTTTCAGATCCCAGCATCGACGGCACATCGGGATCCATCCAGGGGTCTTCGCCAGGAAGACCGAGTCCGGTAATGAAGCGAACTACGTTGTCCTCAGTCAGATAGAGGACTGACGAGCCTCGAACACCCGCGCCAGGAAGCAACTGACTCAGGCGTTCCTCAAGGGCACGCGTAAGCGGAAGGCGACTGAATGCGGCGCGAAGGCGCTGGCCTTCCGTGGTCCGATGTGCTGACGCTACGCGCGCATGCTCGTTCGGAGCGGGGTTCTCGCCCTGCAGCAGGCGATAGGCGCTCTCCACCATCTGCCACCCCATGAGCTCCGGTGACCAGTTGTCGGGGCGATACTCCAGGCACAGATCGCCGCCATCCCCGAATTGATGGATCGACCACCGCCCTTGTCCGTCACGCGGCCGTATTGAGGGAGGGGAGTGGGGGAAGGTTTCTGGAAACCGAAGAACGGCCTGATAGACCTGGTGTCCAATGTCTATGTCGCAGTCCACCACCATGCATCCCGCATCAAATCGACAGGGACCCAGGTTCAGCCAATCGGTCCGGTTGGCCAATTCGACCAGCGCTTCACGCTCACGACGGAAGCGCGCCTGATCAGCCAGAAACCAGAGACTAAGCGAAGCCATTGGGTTTGGCCGGTCCGCTCGGCGAATTACGGAAGGCATACGGATCGGCTGCAGACGTCGCCGGCTGCAGCAGAGCGCCGGCAGCCGCGGCTGCCTTGGCCACACGCGCGGTCTTGTCATCCTTCGCGGCCAGTTCGTCGACCGCCGTCGCGTAGTCAAGGCCTTTGCGTTTGCGCGTCGATCCGAAGATCGTCCGCACCGCTTTCGAGCCCTTGTCGTGGGCGACCTGGCCAATCGCAGTCTCAGCGCCGCTGCAGCGACCTTGCTCCGCTTCGGCGACCAGCGTGCCGCGGCTGACCGAGCAGCGAATGAGATCCCCCTTCATGCCCAGACGGGTTGCGGTCATCGGGCCATATTCGAAGCCCACCTGCAGGCCGAGGCTCGAGGCATCCGTGCCCACTTCATTCAACTTGGCCAGCGCCAAGTCGAAACTGCTGCGCATGCCGCCTGCGCACAGGACCATCGTGCTGATCGTGCGCTCGACGTCGGTTGTCTGTGCCGTGCCTTCGACCAAGAGACCGTGAATGCAGTCGCCAATGAAGCGGACTTTGCGACCCTTGAAGTCCTCGTGCAGCACGGCATCCAACTCGCTACGGAGAACGCGCAGCGCACGGACGACGTGCTTGGCTTTCTCGTCATCGGCGATGTTGGTACCTACGTACTTGGTGAATCCATCGATGTCGCCATAGACGGTAGCGGCGTCCTGTCGGCGGGAGTTCTTGACCGAGAGCGTTTCCAGGTCAAGATCGGCAAACGGGGGGGTGTGTCCACTGAACTCGAACTTGCCAATCGGATTGGCATCAAGGTCGGCCTTCCAGTCCTTGACCACACCGTCGACGGTGCTTGAGAGCTGGGCGATCGCTTGGCTGTTGGCGATCTCCTCAGTCGTGAGGGCCGTTGCGTCCTCATTGGCGTCGGCAGCCAAGCCGATGGCATTGCGCGCCTTGTTGGTCAAATAGATGCCCGTGGCCGACCCACCACCTGAACGCTTTGCCGCGTGATTGGCGGGCTCACCCAGGAACAAGGGCTCACGGTGGCCGCGGCGCCCGTTGTTGACGGCAAGCGCCTGGCCCGTGTCGATACCGACGCGTACCGCTGCCGCAGGATGGTCGGCATCCTCGCCGGTCTTGGCGAGCACGTCGATCATCAACTGGCCGATGGCGATGGCGCGATGGATGCGTTTGGCCTCGTCGTCGTAGGGCTTCGTCACGACTGAGTGCAGGCGCTGGTTGTGGAAGTCGATCAGCAGAGCCTCCTCGTTGTTGAGGATGCGCTCGACCGCACGATAGTGGAGATTCAAAAAGCGCAGGACGCGGCGATGGCAGGTTTCGCCTTCCACCTGCGTGACGTGCAGCATGTCCTTCAAATTGAGGATGTCCGCATACAGGTGTACGCCGTCGACCCGGTAGGCCACATTCTTGGCCAGGCGGTGTAAGTCGGTGTCGCGCACATAATTCTTGATCTGGAAGTCCTTCAACGCGACTTCGTCGATCTTTTGTTGAATGCGCTTGGCGGCGCGATCCTTGTTCCACGTCCGGGTACTCATGGCCGCACCTCCGACGTGGCCAAATGGTGGGCTTGCAGTGATTCCGGACCGACGTGCCTACACATAGATGGAGCTCCTTGGCTCAAGTTTGTTGGCAACGGTGTTCCCTGTCCGTCGCAAGACACGCGACGGGCGTTTTACGTGCGGTTTGCCCCCCGGAGGGCGCCCACATGACCGTCCACGTTCATGTTTATGATTTGTGACGGATGCGCGCATTTCAAGCCCCCCCCATCGACGGACTTGGACAGACGTCTGCTCTCGTAGGAACTGCAAGAAATCGCTGACCTCTTATTCCCCTGAATGCGTGCGTCCAAAATGCTCAAACACGGCGAGCTCGACCGCCGTCCCTTGAGCACCAAACCAGCCCAGCAGTTTCTTCAGTTCGGCGCGGCCGTCGGGGGCGAGCACCAGCTGATTGATCATCGCGCGCACGCCGAGCCGGTTGCGGTATTTGCGCCATATCGCAGCCGGGTCCCAAGATAGGCTGAAACCGTCAAAGCCCACGCTCATCGACGATTGATCGAGCCCCGCGCTGGCCAGGGCGTCGTCGACCCCGCGCGCGATCCCCACCAGCGTGCGCTCGTAAGTGGAGATCGGGGCGCCACTAGGGTTGTTGACGTGCTGCTGGTACAGTCCGAGCCAGTCACGCACTGGCCGGAAGCGGTCGCGGAGCGCCACGGCACCGGCAATCAAGGCCGCGGGGCTGTCCACCTCACGGATCACCTGTAACGGGATCGGGTCGAGCATCAACCGAAGGGACATCAGCGATTCATTGCGCGTCTCACGCCGCTGCAGCTTGGTCCGGCTGGTACGCACCATGTCGAGGGTGCGATCGGCGGCGCTGGCGTCAGGTAGTGCGACGCCGGCGATCTGGTAAAAGCGGCGCCGTGCCGGGTGCGGCGTGTAGGGCACGTCGAACTTGACCGCGCGCGCCAGCATGCCAGCGCCGCCCCACAAGATCTGCGACTCCAGTGGGTGCGAGCTGAACCCGTGCTCACGGTAGACGGTCGTGTACTGCGCGTGGAGCTCGCGAAGCGGCGCCGTAAACGCCAGACGCTCGACAAACGCATCACGCACCGCCCCTAGTTCTGGATCCCGCGGCTGGAAGTCGTAGCCGCGCAGGGCCCCCAGGCGGGTGGCGGGAGCAAATACATGGCCGGCGCGCTGCCACGTGTCCATGTGAGCGGCCTCGACCAGGATCTGGTCGCGCAGGACCAAGTCAGTGAGCAGGTCGAACAGGCACTCCAGTGCGATGGCCGCCGCGGGCGCCGACGTCAGTCGCGGAGCGCCGTCAGACGTGACCTGCAGCAGCTGACACTGATCGCGGTCGAGTCCGTCGGTGAGCAGCTCCGCCACAATCTGCAGCGACCAGTTGTCGGCGATAACCGCTTGTCCCATGCGTCAATACCGGGCTGAGGTGTTTCGGTATCGTAACCAGAATCGGCCCGGTATCTGCTGCCCAGGCTTTCGATCATTCCACGACGCTCGAACGAAGGTCCACGGCGATCACTGATGCGGCTTTAGCCATCTTCCAATAGGCGAGCGGCAGGATTCGCGGATGCGCTGCCGGTCTGGAAGTATCCAACCACACTGGACACCGACCGGTGCTCGGTCAGTTGCATGATCGCCGGCAGCGCCACGCCTTGGCGGCTGGCCTCGGTCACGAATCCCGACCGCAGACTATGCCCGCCGAAATCCCCCTCCAGCCCGGCCAATCGCGCCCGCCGCTGCACGATCTCGCCGACCGCGGCCGGGGACAGGGCAGGGCCGACGCGCTGCTTCCAGAGCCGTCGGAAGATAGCCCCTTCGGTGATCCCGGCTGCGTCCAGCCAGTCCTGCAGGGCGAGGGCGGCCCGATCAAGCACCGGCTTGTCCGGGGTCGAGGTGGCCGTAACCCCGGCCTGCTGGGTCTTGCTGTGCTCCAGCCGGTAGATATAACCCGCCTCGCCAATCCGGCGCAGGTCGCGCAGGTCGGCAGCGGCGATCTCGCTGCGCCGGCGGCCGCCACTAGCGAACCCGAAGCAGAGTAGGGCGCGATCCCGAATTCCTTCCAGGCTGTCGTCGCAGGTGGCCAACATGGCCTCCAGCTCGGCCAGGGTGATCGCAGTCTTCTTGCGTGGGCGCTCGCCGCGTTTAACCGCGGCCCGCGCCGCGCGGCTGAGCACGGTGCGAATTGCCGGCTGCTCGCAGGGATTGGCCACGTGCTTGAGCCGGTGCGCAGTGGACAGCACGGCAACGCGATGGCGCACGGTGGCCAAGGTCCACGGGCCGACCTTGGCTTTGAGGCCAGCGGCCACCAAGGCCTGGTCGACGGCTGGTGGAAGTTCCCAGGCCAATTCGCCGTCGGTCGAGCGGCGCTGTACGTGATCGACTACGAACTGGAGCACGATGGCTTCGGGTACCGGCAAGGCCAACCCGATGCCGTAGCGCGCCGCGTGCCAGCCGGCCCAGTAGCGCAGGGCGCTGGTGTAGCTGCGGGTCGTGTTCTCGGCTGCGGCTTCGGCCAGCAACTCGCGGACCGCATCGGCAGCCTGTTGGGCCAGCTGTTCGGGCAGTGCTAGGCAGGTGGCCGTCGCAGCAAGTGCGGAAATTGTAGAAATATTTTTCATACTATGTAGCTTACGCTACGTTTAGAAGATCATACCCGCGATAATCATCACTTATCGCGAGTAGGCTACCAGCAGAGCAGGGCGCCAGTACAGGAGACTTCGCATGGCCCGCGGTATCACCGAATCAGACGTCCACACCGCCGCCGACGAACTGGTGGCCAAGGGCGAGCGCCCAACCGTTGAGCGAATCCGGACTCACTTGGGGACCGGCTCTCCGAACACAGTCACTCGCTGGCTAGAGACTTGGTGGAATCGACTCGGCACACGCCTGCAGCAACGACGTCCGGACTTTGAAGACGCCCCGGCGGTGTTGGCGGAACTGGCCGGGCAATGGTGGGAACTCGCGCTGAAGCACGCTAGGGAGGCAGCCCTTCGAGAGTTCGCAGAGACTGAGCAGTCGCTGGCTACCCAACGTGAAGCGCTAGATGCCAGGTCACGGGTCGTAGCTGACGAACTGAGTCAAATGAACTCAGAGCGCGCCACTGCTATCGCCGGCGAACGTGTGGCTAGTACGCGAGCTGCAGAACTGGAGCGGCTGGTCGAGCAGCTACACCTGCAGATCTCAGAGCTCACGGAGCAGCGCGATCTCGGGCTTCGAAGAGCCGATCGAGCTGAGGCAGCAACACAGCATCTTGATGCCCGGCTTCACGAAGCGCTGGAAACGGCGAAATCTGAGCGAGAGGATTGGACCGAGTACGTCAGATCTGTCGAGAATCGGGCGCTGAGCGATGTAGATCGAGCACGCCAGGAGGTGAAGGATCTTCAGGCGCAAATAAGCAAGACATCCGAACACCACAGGACCCTTGAGAACCAACTGCGGCAGAATCTCCAGACCGCCCAATCGGCGGCCGCAGCAGCCAGTCAGTCGGCGGATATCCTACGCGGCAGATGTGACGCTCTAGAGGGGCAACTTTCGAGCCTCCGAGATCTCCCAACGCAGCTAGAGGCAGCACTCAAACGATCCGAAGAAATTCGCATCAGTGCTGATGTTCGGCCCAAAAGGAAACGCTCGAAACAGTGAAAACATAGCAGCCAGATGCCTGCAAGGGAGGCAGAACGCTAAACGCTTTCCAGCGCATCGGCTGCACCGTCAGGCGTCTCCCTGAAACTCCATACACGCGGCCCGCAGAACGCGGCAGGGGGCCGCGGCCAAAATTTGGGATGGAGCCGCGCCATCGAGCGTCGCGTGAGGCGACAGGAACCACTCGACCTCTCCCCAATAAGTGCTTCGCCGCAGTCCGCCCAACTCGCGCTCAAAAGGACCGAACTCCCGCAGCAAAGCCAAAATCTCGGCCAAGTGGTCCACAGGCTGGCCGCTCGGCAGGAATTGCCAAGCCGGATACCGGTAACTGGGCGACGGGCGGGTGACGTAGGCCCCCAAGAGCTTGCCAGCGCGGCGCAACCGGCTGACCAGGTGGCTACCGCTGGGCGCATGAGAGCCAAGCCCCTGACTGACCTGGGCGGCGCTCAGCCACTGCGAGGCAAGTGCTTGTCGCGCGGTAGCCGCATCGAGGAAGACCCGTTGAGCGGGCGTAAAGGTGCCGAAGTGCATCCAGCCGCCTCGAATTGTAGAGACTACACAGGATGTGAGTCTAGCAAGCCGGAAGAAATGTGCGCCAGCTTCCGGCCCAAATCAGGCGCCTAGGCGCCAATACACGGGTCGGGCGGGCTTCAATACTTTCAACCTTGCGGCAACCAGCAACCAAAAATGTCTGCAACGGTTCGTCTTGTACTGAAATTGTCTGCCTCAAAAGCTAAAAACTCTGCAATGGCACGCTGAAAATGACTGCAATGAACACCTGTCTCTAGCGGACGATTCGGATCCAGCGCATACGTGGCCCGACCTGCCAGACCATCGAACACCTTTGGATTGTGCATGCTGCAACAAACGAGGAACACGATGGCCTCCAAAGGGCGAACCGAATCGCCCGAGCTCCTCCAGCTAATCCATTTGCCCGCCAATCCGCCGTTAGACCAGATCTGGGGCAACAGTTTCGCGGTTTCGTCGAATTAGGGGCGCCTTGATGGAAGTTCCACCAAATGTGTGGCGACTTTTCGTAGCAAATGGGGCGACTTTCCGTAGTAGGTGGGGCAACTTCTCCCCGTCAATCAAGAGAGCAACATGATTTTGTACCATTTATCACGTCACTGTTGCGGTCAAGTAGGCCTAGAAGGTCTTCTCAACGCAACACCTCAATAACTACCACTTTTTCGCATAATGTATATTATGTAAACTCACAGATGGAGCCAGGCCGCTCTCCACCAACGCCTGGACGCCAACCCAGCTGACTTCACCAGAACTCCCCCGACCAGCCCCAGAGTTCCAAACGCACCGTCGATGCTACCTCACGCATCGATTCTCCCATTTGAGTTCAACCTCCATCTCCAGACGTTGTCCCGGCTCCAGTCGGTTCGGCGCCAACGTAAAACCATCAGGCGGGCCCGTCTGCGGCTCGACACAGGTCGCGTGCGGTGCGCCGTCATAGATCACCCAATGATCGGCATCGGCCCGAATCCGTAGCTGCTGGCCGGCAGATGCGAGCAGCACGTCCGCCTGGTTGATGAAACAGTCATCCCACGGCCCGGGCGCCGGGCTCACGCACGGCAAGGTGGCAATGCCCTCGTGATCCCGTGGATACATCGTGCCGGGGGCAAACTGCAGGCGATCCGGCTTGCGAAACCACGGATGCCAGCCGATCACGGCGGGCATTGCCTGATGGCCGGCCTCAACGGAAAGGTGGAGATGCAGGCGATCCGGCTGCAGGTGAAGGGTCTGGGTTGCCCTGCCTCCGAATGGCCAATAGTCATCCTCGGGCAGTGCCAACGACAGCCTGGCGGTGTCCGTGTCGAGGCTGTCGATGTGCCACGGCCGGGTAAAACCGACGCCATGAATCGCGTGGGCATCGAAGTTCGCGGGCAGCGAACGGCGCCTGCCGTCAAAGGTGAAGCTCCCATGCCGGATGCGCCCCGCCCACGGAACCATCGGATAGCACCCCCAGGCGATGGCTGGCGTCCCCGCCCCACCCGCTTGCTCGCCCACCAGCCATGCCACACCGTCGTAGCGTAGCTGGGCAATGCGTCCGCCGGCGTCCGGGGCAAGCACGACCTCCAGCAGGCCTGACCGCAACCCGTGCAGCCGGCCAGCCGGCAGCGGGGCCCGCGCGTCGTCCTTCGGCGAGGGCGTATCAGGCGCCATAGGGATCGAGGGTCCGGATGCTGCCGTCTGCCTCGATGTGCAGCGGCGCGGCCTTGATTGAGCGCAGGTGGGTCACGCCGCCGGACAAGAGCGCGTCGTGGTAGAAGAGATACCACTGCCCCTCGAAGGCGCAGATGGAGTGGTGTGTGGTCCAGCCGACCACGGGGGTGAGGATCACGCCGCGATAGGTGAACGGTCCATACGGGCTGTCGCCGACGGCGTAGCACAGCAGGTGCGTATCGCCTGTGGAGTACGAGAGGTAATACCGGCCCTGGTACTTGTGCATCCACGCGCCCTCGAAGAACCGACGCGCGTGGTCATCGGCGCGCAGGGGCTGCCCGTGTTCGTCCAGAACGATCACTTCCCGCGTGGGCTCCGCGAGCCGGGTCATGCCCACGTCCAGCCGGCCAACCCGCGGGCCCAGCGCTGCCGCACCGCCGGTGGGCTCCTCGTGCGACGCGTCATGGCAGTTGTCGCGGTACTTCTGCAGTTGCCCGCCCCAGATGCCGCCGAAGTAGAGATAGTGCGCACCGTCGTCGTCCTCAAACACCGCCGGGTCGATCGAGTAGGTGCCCGCCATCGGCTCGGGTTCGGCTTTGAAAGGCCCCTCCGGACGATCAGCTACCGCGACGCCGATGCGGAACGTCCCCTGCCCGTCCTTGGCCGGGAAGTACAGGTAGTAGCGGCCGTCGCGTGTGGCCGCGTCCGGTGCCCACATCTGTTTTGCGGCCCAGGGCACGTCACGCAGATGCAGTGCCATGCCGCAGTCCGTTGCCTCGCCGTCGGGCGTGTCCATCCGGAATACGTGATAGTCCTCCATACCGAAGTGACCGCCCTCATCATCGAACGGGGCGCCGCCGTCGATGTCGTGTGACGGGTAGATGTACAGGCGCCCGCCGAACACATGCGCCGACGGGTCGGCCGTGTAAATGTGAGTCACCAGTGGCTTGGAGATCGCATGTGCCGCCAGATGGTCAAGGTTCGTTCCTTGGCGGCGCTGCAGCAGCTCCTGCTCGATGCGGGTCTCCATGCGTTTGTCGATCCTGTAAAGAAACAGCAGCGCAACCGCCACCAGGAACGGCAGGGAACAGTACACGCTCACGGTCAGGCGGATGCCATCCACCACGGCCTGGGGCTGCTGTTCGAGGCCGGCCGTGTAACCGTGGTGCGCGAGGATGCCGGCGACCAGCGCGCCCCCGATGCTCAGCCCTATCTTCAGTCCGCACAGCATTGCGGAGAAGATGATCGCGGTGGCGCGGCGATGGTTCTTCCATTCGGAGTAGTCCGCGACGTCGGCGATCATCGCCCACAGCAACGGGATGGTGATGCCGTAGCAGAAGCCGTGCAGCATGAAGGCGCCGAAGGCCACGGCCACGGCGGTAGGCGGGAAGAAGTAGAACGCCAGCAGGAACACGGTGGATACCAGCAATGCACCGCCAAAGACATCGCGTTTGCCGAAGCGGTCGGCCAGGCGGCGGGAGATGCCGATCCCGAGGATCATGCAGAGGATGCCGCAGGCGTTGAACAGACTGAACGCCGACGTCGCCGGGTCCGTGGGCCAGGTGAAACCGGACAGACTCCATCCGTTGAGTACCGCATTCAGTCCTGCAATGAAGTGGTTGAAGCCGGAGCTGTCGAGGAAGCCCGCCAGGGCGCTCTCGCTCATGTAGTACTGGAAGTAATAGACGTAGGTGCCGCCCTTCAGGGCCAGGTTGATGAAGACCAGCACCGTGAGCGCCAGCATCACTTTCCACGGCCGGTTCCGCACCAGGTCGGCCAGATCCTGCAGCACACCACCGGTCTGCTCCTTGGCCGGCACGATCCGCTCGCGCGTGGTGGCAAAGGTGATCAGGAAGAAAAGCGTTCCCACCACGGCGAACACGGTCATCACCCGTTCGAAGCCGAGCACGCGGTCGCCCTCGCCAAGGATCAGCACCAGCGGCAGCAGCAGGACCTGGATGATGAACTGCGCGATCATCACCGCCACGAAGCGGTAGGCCGACAGGCTGTTGCGCTGGGCCATGCTGCCGGTCAGAACCCCGCTGAGCGCGGAGTACGGCAGGTTGTTGGCGGCGTACACGAGCATCAGCAGCCCGTAGGTCACCACGGCGTAGATGACCTTGGCGCGCTCACCCAGTTCGGGCGTACTGAAGGCAAGCAGCGACAGCGCGCCGAACGGGATCGCTGTCCACAGGATCCACGGCCGGAACTTTCCCCAGCGACTGACCGTGCGGTCGGCGGCAATGCCGATCAGCGGTGTGAACACGAAGGCGCCCATCAGGCCGATCACGAAAATGATCGTGGCCGCGGTGGCGGGCGGCAGCCGGTATACATCGGTATAGAAGAACGCCAGGTAGGTGATCAGGGTCTGGAAGATCAGGTTGGCAGCGAGGTCGCCAAGGCTGTAGCCCAGCTTTTCCAGGATCGACAGCGTGTGGCTGGAGGGCTCCGCGCGGCGAGGTTCAGTCACGGGCCGCCTCCACGGTGAACCCGGCCTGCACCCGGGTATCGGCGCTTGAACCGCCAATCCGCACCTCGTACGCCCCGGGCGTCACGACGTATGCGCCGCGCGCGTCGTCGTAGTGGCGCAGCGCCTGGGGCGCATCCAGGACGAACGCCACGGTCCGCCGTTCGCCGGGGGTCAGATGGATCCGCTGGAAGCCGCGCAGTGCCTGCTGCGCCTCTCCCGGAGCGGCCTGCAGCCGCCGCACGTACAGTTGCACCACCTCATCGCCTGCGCGCTTGCCGATGTTGGCCACCTCCACCTGCACATTGAGCGTCCCGTCTGCGGCGATCCGTGACGTGTCGAGGCGGGGCGTGCCGTATCCGAACCG
This sequence comes from Stenotrophomonas sp. Marseille-Q5258, assembly GCF_946900935.1. Classification (NCBI taxonomy): domain Bacteria; kingdom Pseudomonadati; phylum Pseudomonadota; class Gammaproteobacteria; order Lysobacterales; family Lysobacteraceae; genus Stenotrophomonas; species Stenotrophomonas sp. Marseille-Q5258. The sequence goes on along the minus strand of NZ_CAMPPN010000005.1, from coordinate 133,717 downwards.
GGTGTAGGACAGCCCGTGACCGAACGGATACAGCGGTGTGCCGCGGAAATAGCGGTATGTGCGGCCTTCCATTGTGTAGTCGTCAAACGCGGGCATCGTCTGGTCCGCTGTATAGAACGTCACCGGCAGCCGGCCAGCGGGATTGACGTCGCCGAACAGCGCGTCACCCACGGCCGTGCCACCGCGTTGCCCTGGATACCAGGCCATCAGAATCGCGGACAGGTTTGCCTGGGCCCACTCGACGGCCAGCGCCGATCCGCCGGTCAGCACCACCACCACCGGCTTGCCGGTGGCGTGCAACGCTTCCAGCAGCGCACGCTGGGTGGCGGGCAGGCGCAGGTCGGTGCGGTCGCCGCCGGCGAAGCCCGGGTAGTTGACCGTCATCTCTTCGCCCTCGACATCGCCGGTCAGTCCGCCGACGAACACCACCACATCCGCGCTCCGGGCGGCCTCCAGTGCCTCCTCGAACGGCGGCTTCGCGCCGGGCATGCGCCAGCCGAGCCGCACGGCTGCGTCGCGCTCGGCGTCGAAGTACTCAAGGGTCACGTCGTAGGCCTTGCCGGCCTGCAGGTCCAGCTCCACGCCATCGCCATGCAGGCGATCACGTTGCTTCCAGTGATCCAGCACGCGCCTGCCGTCCACGTAGAGGCGGAAGCCGTCGTCGGCGGCGGCCTCAATGCGGTAGCGACCCGACACCGGTGGCAGCAGCTGTCCACTCCAGCGGATGCTGAAGCCATCGTTCGGAATGCCCTGCCCCGGCGCTGCTTCACCGCGGGCCAGCAGGTTGTCGGTGGGTGACCCCCGATCCCAGCGGAATCCGATCTGGGCATCGGTGCGGACCAGCGCCGGTGTTCCGGACAGGTCGGCGGTGCGGAAGTACTCACCGCGCAGGCCGCGTTCCGGTGAACTGGCCGAGGGCCGCAGGTACGCGGCCTCGATCAGCGGGGTCGCAGCGGGATCGTCGCGCCCTTCGACCAGGTCCACGCCACGCGCATAGCGCACCTCGACGCCTTTTGCCGCGTCACGTATCCCCTGCAGGATGGTCACCGGTGCGGCGGGGGTACCAAAGTAGTTGCCGAGCAGCGCCATCGTGTCATCGGCGGTCGGGCCGACCACGGCAATCCGCTTCAGGGTCCGTGGCAGCGGCAGCACGCCATCGTTCTTCAGCAGCACCAGCGACTCCTGTGCGGCCTTCAAGGCCAGCGCATCGTGCGCGGGGGCCTGGTTCACCGACGCGGGGATGCGTGCCCACCTCACGCGCTCCGGCGGGTCGAACATGCCCAGCCGCATCCGGGCGGTGAACAGACGCGTCACCGCTTCGTCGATCTCTGCCTGGCTGATCAGGCCCTGGCGCACCGCGGCCGGCAGTGTGGCGTATTCCTGGCCACACTCCAGCTCGGTACCGTTCTTCACTGCCAGTGCGGCGGCGGCCTCGCGGGTGGGAACGATGTGGTGATGCTTCCAGATATCGACGATGGCCCAGCAGTCCGACACGACGTAGCCCTTGAAGCCCCAGTCGCGGCGCAGTACGTCGCGCAGCAGGAAGCGGCTGGCGCTGGCGGACTCGCCGTACACGCGGTTGTAGGCACCCATGACGGCATTCACCTGCCCTTCCTTCACCAGTGCCTCGAATGCCGGCAGGTAGGTGTCGTACAGGTCGCGCCGGGTGGGGCGCGCATCGAAGTGGTGACGGTCGGCCTCGGGGCCGCTGTGTACGGCGAGGTGCTTGGCCGTGGCGTCCAGCTTGCGGTACACCGGGTCGTCGCCCTGCAGACCCTGCACGAAGGCCACGCCCATGCGCGCGGTGAGGTATGGGTCCTCGCCGTAGGTTTCCTGGCCCCTCCCCCATCGCGGGTCGCGGAAGATGTTGATGTTCGGCGACCAGAAGGTCAGCCCCTGATAGCGCCCATGCGCGCCCTCCCGGAGAAACTGGTGGTGCTTGGCGCGCGCTTCGTCGCTGATGGTGGTCGCCACCTGCCCCATCAAGGGCACGTCGAACGTGGCGGCCAGGCCGATGGCCTGCGGAAACACGGTGGCCTGCCCTGCCCGTGCGACGCCGTGAAGGCCTTCGTTCCACCAGTCGTAGGCGGGCACGCCAAGACGTTCGATGGCGGGTGCTGCGTTCTGCATTTGCCCGACCTTCTCCTCCAGGGTCATCTGCGCCACCAGCGCGGCGGCGCGGGCCTCAAAGCTGGCCGACGGATCAAGCCACGGCGCGGGCGACGCGGCGTGCCCGACGGTGACCAGCCCGAGGGCGGCACACAGCACCACGGTGCGGAAGACGGGGCCGCGAGGGCCACTGCAAAGGGAAAGCCTGCGCGTCATCATCTGCTCCTCAAGGCACGCTCGTCGCGTGCGAATGGTCCCAGCAGCGCGCCAACAAAGCCGCCTGCACGATCCGTACTCAATACCGTTCCGTCCACGTCAGCGGCGAGGGTCTGCCACCCCCGGCCATCGCCCGTGTCGAACGCGAACGCATAGTGCCCCTCGTTGCCGGCAACCTTCAGGCGCAGCGATGCGGTCGCGTCCAGCGTCCGGCTGGCCAGCGTCCGCGGTACGCCGTTTCCGTCGCGCACTTCAAGGAAGACCGCCACGCGGTCTTCGCCAAGGCTGCGCACCCCGAGGAAGTACCAGTAGGCCTCGCTTTGGAAGGCGGCAAGGCCTGCCGCCACGCCTGCCGCCGGGCGCGTCATCTCGGTACTGGCCTCGAAGCGCAGATGCTGCTGACGGCGGCCGAGGAAGGCGGGATTGCGCAGCGTATCCAGATTCTCCGCCAGGGGATGCACGGCCAAGGCACCCGGGCGCGCGCGCAGGTCCGCCCACGGCTGCCTGGGGACGCGCACGCGCAACCAGCCGCGGCCAAGCGTGGGGGCATCGAAGTCGTCGCGGTCGATGAAGTTGCCGGTGGAGGGTGCCTGCCTGGCCTCGCCCTGCATCCATGACGGCGCTTTGACCGCATACGGGATGGTCTGGCCAGCCGGCAGGATCACGGGCCAGCCGTCACGCCATTGCACCGGCAGCAGGAAGGTCTCCCGTCCCGTGTTGTAGTGGCGTGTCTGGTAGTTGCGACTGGCAAGGAACACCGCCCACCAGGCGCCGTCCGGACCTTCCACCAGATCGGCATGCCCGGCATTGGTGATCGGCCGTGGCCGGTCGTCGGGCAGATCGCGCTGGGTGAGAATCGGATTGCCCGCATACGGGGTGTACGGCCCCCAGACGTCGCGGCTGCGCAGGACCACCTGGGAATGCTGCGGCCCGGTACCTCCTTCGGCGTCGGAGAGGTAGTACCAGCCCTCGCGTTTGTAAAGGTGTGGTCCCTCGATCCAGATCGGGTTGCTGGCCGGGTCCACCCCGCCGTCGATCAGTACCCGGCGCGGCCCCACCGGCTCGAACGACGGCAGATCCAGCTGCTGCATCCAGATCGCACGATGGCCCTCGTAGCGCGGTGGGCCGGGGGGCAGGTCATTGTTGAGCAGGTAAACGCGGCCGTCTTCGTCGAAGAACAGCGATGGGTCGATGCCGCCGATGCCCGGCAGCCAGTGCGGGTTGGACCAGGGGCCGGCGGGATCGCGCGCGGTGGCGATGAAGTTGCCGCCGCTGTCGACCGCCGTGGTGACCACATAGAACACACCGTCGTGGTACGCGATGGCCGGGGCAAAAATGCCGCGCGACACACTCAGGCCATCGAAGTCCACCTGGGTCGGACGGTCGATCACGTTGCCGATCTGCGTCCAGTGCACGAGGTCAACGCTCTCGAACACCGGGATGCCCGGGAAATAGGTGAAGCTGGAATTGACCAGGTAGAACCGGCCCTTCGCGCCAACGATGCTCGGGTCGGCGTGGAATCCGGCCAGGATCGGGTTGCGGTAGTACCCGGCCGGCAGCGGTGCTTCAAAGGCCGCATCGCGGCCAACGTATTCGAACCACTCGAAGTACACCGGTGGCGCAGGCGCGGCCCGCAGTGGCGCCGCCGTCGTGGACAGCAGCAGGAACAGTGTGGCCATCAGCAGACGCATCAGCGGTCCTCCGCGTTGGTGAGGGAAAGATCGAAGGGCCCTGCCGGGGCGCCACGGCTGTCGCGCAGCGTGCAGACCGGGCCGTCGGCCCAGCAGTAGCGGACGCGCGCGCCTGGCGCTGCCTGCGGACTGCGCAGGACCACCTCGCGCCCGTCCAGGACGGCGTCGGCATAGGTGCAGTGCCGCGCCTCGGCATCGCAGAGCTCGAAGCCGATGGGACCGTTCGCGCCGGTCGTGACCAGGGTGCCGGTGACGTCGTCAAACACGATCCGCACCGCGCCCTGCAGGCGCGAGGCCCTGCGTGCGGTGGGCCCGGACGGGTCGACGGTCCGGTCGCCGTAGACCACATGCCGCGCCAGCCTCGCCAGGCGACGGCCCAGCACCTGTTTGTTGGGCGGATGGATGTCGTAGGCGTCGCCAATATCGATGGCCAGCGCCAGCCCACTGTGCGGATCTTCCGCGGCGACCCGTCGCTGTGCCTCGCGGACCTGTGCCCAGCCACTCTCCGCCGGCGCCACGGGCGGCGCGCCGTAACCGGCCAACTGCACCACCAGCAACGGCATCCGCGCGCCAAACCGGCTGCGCCAGTCCTCGCGCAGGCTGCGCAGCTTTGCCGCGTAGGCCGGGCCATCCGCTGTGTTGGATTCGCCCTGATACCACAGCATGCCGCGCATTCCGTAGTTGCCCAGCGGCGCGATCATGCCGTTGTAGAGCGTCGACAGGCCTGCGGCGGCCTGCCACGGTGCAGGGGGCGGCGCTGCTGCACCGGGTGCTGCGCGGTACTGCCAGGGCGCGTCCAGGACGATGCGCGTGCCATCGTCCAGGTGCACTGCGTGGGCATCCGCAGGGCCTGCCAGCCCCCCGTCGCCATAGGTGTCCAGCACGTTGATCAGGACCCTGTTCACGCCGACGTGCAACAGGCCCGCTGGCAGGGGATAGGAGCGCGCCTGCCCTGGGCCGTACTGGCTGCCCACCGCCACGCCGTTGACCCAGGTCATGTCGGTCTCGTCAACCGGCCCCAGCTCGAGTCGCGCGCCCTGCGCCGCCTGCGCGGCGGTCAGGGTCACCTGCGTGCGGTACCAGACCATGCCGTTGTAGTCCGACAGCGCCGACACGCCCCACCGCTCCCACGCGCCCAGCGTGGACGGTGCGTCCTGCCAACCGGTGCCGCCCGCGTCAGGCTGCCAGGGCGCATCGCCGGCGATGGCACCTTCGCGCGTCGTCCACCACTGCTGCCAGTGCCGGCCCCATCGCCGGGTCGCCGCAGCGGGATCGCGCGCGTACAGCGCAAGCGCATCCAGCGCCGGGTCCATGCCGCCCTGCGTGCGGAGCGCAGGGCTGCTGGTCCATGCCTCGATGCGCGAGCCGCCCCACGCTGCCTGGATCAGGCCCATCGGCACGTTGACGGTCTGCTGCAGCTCCCGCGCGAAGTAGAAGCACGCTGCGGAAAATTCGCGCACGGTGTCCGGCGACGCAGGCTGCCATGCTGCGGGTGCCTGGACGTCGTGCTGTGGGGTGACAGCTGCCGCCTTCGATACGGTGAACAGACGGATCGACGGATGCGTGGCGGCGGCGATCTCGCTGGCCGCGTCGAGCGTGCGCCACACCGGAAGCTCCATGTTCGACTGCCCGGAACACAACCAGACGTCGCCCATCTGCACGTCACGCACGACACGGTTCACCTGCCCTGCCCGCACGGACATCTCGTACGGCCCGCCAGCGGCAGTGGGCGGCAGCGTTGCGTGCCAACGGCCGCCGGGATCGGCGCGCGTGGTGACGGTGCGCCCGGCGAGCGCCACGGACACGGCGGTGCCGGTCGCGGCGCGGCCCCAGACGGCGATCGGCTCGTCCCGCTGCAGCACGGCGTGGTCCTGGAAGAGCGGATGCAACAACGCGGTGGCCGTATCCTGTGCCATTGACGGCGTGGCGCAGCACGCCAGCGTGGCCGCCACGATGCCGTTCCACCACGTTCCTGGGTTCATCGCCCATCTCCGGGTGCGGAGGGAAACTGCAGGGCCTGGTACCAGGCCAGCGGGTGTGGCGGCGCGGTTTCGCCGGCTGGCAACGGCCTGCCACTCACCGACTGGAAGTACGCCACGCTGGCGTCGCGCCACCACTGGGCCTCGCGCAACTGGATGCGCAGGAAGGCCGCGATCTGTTCGTGCCGTTGCGGGTCCACGCCGTGCGGCGGCGGAGCGGCGCCCCGCGCGTTGGTGTCGGGCGCACCGGGGCCCAGGGTTGCCCAGAGCGCCTGCATGGCCTGCACCTGGCGCACGCCCTGCGAATAGCGCCCGACCAGTTCATCCCACAACGGCCGCCCGGAGGTCATGCGGTGGTCCCACGGGACGTGGTGGAACCACAGCAGCAGCGGCTCCGGAACCTGCGCCAGGTCGCCATAGCGGGCGGCCACCTCCGGTGCGTATTGGCTTACGGCATTGCTGCCACGCGCGGTCCGGTCGAAGCCGATGCCATTGCGGTCGGCCCGGTGGTAGTACACCGAGGTCCAGTCCGCGCGCGGCCCGCCATCGACCCAGGGGCCGGGCCCGTAGTGGTGCCCGCGCGCCATCAGGTGGTGCAGGCCCAGGGGGGTCATGTAGTTCACTGCGGCCTCGCGCGAACCCATCATCATCTCGACGATGGGCTGCACCACGCCGGGATTCTGCGCGAAGGTCATGGTCGCCCAGTCCGCCGCGATGTCGCGGACCGATTGATGCGGGTTCCATGCCAGGCGGCCGAACGCGTACCAGTTGGCGGGGTCGAAATGCGAGCCACTCCAGGTACGGTCGTTGCCGATGTTGGCCACGCCCGCCATGCCGGTCAGCGACTGCGCCACGGTGTCACCCTGGCCGCGCATGCGAGGGTCGGACCGCAGTGCTTCCTGGTACAGCGGGCCGAGATACACCAGATGGGTGGCGAAGCCGAGGTACTCCTTGGTGATCTGGACTTCCATCATCAGCGGCGTGCGCGGCATGGCCCCGAACAGCGGGTGGAACGGCTCGCGCGGCTGGAAGTCGATGGGCCCGTTCTTGATCTGAAGAATCACATTCGGCAGGAACGCCCCGTCCAGGTCGGCAAATTCGGTATACGCCTGCGCGGCCCGGTCCGCAGGCACGTCATGGGCATAGACGAAGGCGCGCCACATGACCACGCCGCCGTGCGCCGCCAGCGCGCCGGCCAGCAGGTTGGCACCGTCGGCATGCGTTCGGCCGTAATCCTGCGGGCCGGGCTGACCTTCCGAATTGGCCTTGACCAGGAAGCCACCGAAATCCGGGATGCGCGCGTAGATCTCGCCGACTTTGTCGCGCCACCAGCGTTGTACGCCGGGATCGAGCGGATCGGCGGTGGGCAGTCCACCCAGTTCGACGGGGGCACTGAAGCGCGCGCTCAGGTACACGCGGATGCCGTACAGCCGGAACGTGTCGGCGAGCGCGGCTGCCTTGGCCAGATAATCCGGCGCCAGGCTCTGCGCGCTCGCGTTGACGTTGTTCAGCACCGTGCCGTTGATGCCGAGCGAGGCATTGGCGCGCGCGTAGTCTGTGTAGCGTGGGTCGTGCCATTCCGGCAGCGTCTGCCAGTCCCACAGCGAGCGGCCTGCATAGCCGCGTTCGACATGGCCATCCAGATTGTCCCAGTGATTGAGCACGCGGAGCCGCAGCCGGGGCGACTCGCGCACCTCAAGCACGTCCAGCGACGCGCCTGTCTGCAGCAGTCGCAGCAGGTGGAACACGCCGTACAGCACCCCGGTATCGTGGCGGGCCGCCACCACCAGCACGTCGCGTCCGTCCATCCGTGCATGCCGAAGCAGGTAGCCTTCGTCACCCAGTGTGTCGATCTCGTGGCGGAGCGGCGCGATCAAGGCAGAGGAGTCCGGCGTACCCAGCACCAGGGTCGCGCCGCCGGCCGCCGCGCCCTGCATGGGTGGCGCGCTGCCAAGCAGGCCCGTCAGGCCGCGCGCCAGCTCATCGCGCGCGGCACGCTGGGCCGGCGTCTGATCAGGGGCGACCACCTGTGCCAGGTGCCTGCGGTAGTCCGCCGCGAGCGCAGGTTCAAGCGGCACATAGCGCATCCACAGGGCGTATCCATCCTCCGCGTGCGCATTGCCCGCACAGGCAAATAACACCATCGCGGCACCCAGCAACCGATGACACCGCTTGACACCCGAGCACGCCCGCAGCGCGGACAGCAAACCTTGTAAGCTCGGGACGTGCGTTGGAGGCGTCAGCGTCACAGAGAAGAACGGGAGCGCGAATTGGAGAAGCCGAAAAAGTCGGTCCGCCGCAAAACCAGTGGCGTGACGATCGACGAGGTGGCGGCCCTGGCCGGGGTTTCGCCGATGACCGTGTCGCGGGCGATCAACCAGGGCAAGGTGCGCGATGCCACCCGCGAACGCGTGATGCGCGCGGTGCGCGAACTGGGTTATACGCCCAACCTGGCGGCCAGTTCGCTGGCGGCCGCACAGCACACGCGCATCGCGCTGATCTACACCAATCCCAGCGGTGCCTATCTGCGCGAGCTGCTGGTCGGCTTGCTGCGTGTCGCATCCAACGCTGCCATCCAGCTGGTTGTCGACTATTGGGACGATCTTGACCCCGCCGCCGAGCGCAAGGCCGCGCGGGCCCTGGCCGGCCGGGTGGATGGCGTCATCCTGCCGCCACCGCTGTGCGAATCGCAGCCTGCCGTGACCGAACTCGTCAAGGCGGGCATCCCCGTGGTCGCGATCGCACCGGGCCACCTCGGCAACCACATTTCCTGCGTGCGCATCGACGACCTCCAGGCTGGCAGGGACCTGGCCGAACACCTGATCCGGCAGGGTCACAGCCGGATCGGCTTCATCCGCGGCCGCAACGACCTCAGCGCGAGCGCGCGGCGCTACGACGGGTTTGTCACCGCCCTGCGCGAGGCCGGGCTGCAGGTCGAACCCGCCCTCGTCCAGCAGGGAGACTACACCTACCGTTCTGGGCTTGCCGCCGCCGAGAAGCTGCTCTCCCACCGCCGGCCCCCGACCGCGATCTTCGCCAGCAACGACGACATGGGCGCGGCAGCGATTTCCGTCGCACACAGACGCGGCCTGGAGGTCCCCCGCGATCTGTCGGTCGTGGGCTTCGATGACACCTCGGCCGCGACGACGGTCTGGCCGGAGCTCACCACCATTCATCAGCCGATCGCATCGATGGCCGATGCGGCCATCGACATCCTGCTGCGCACCATCCGCCGCAGGCACGACGAGGCGCGCGTGTTGACCGACCACGTCATGCCGCACCGGTTGGTGGTGCGCGACTCGGTCGCGCCCCCGCCCACGCGCTGACCGCGCACGTCGCGGGGTCATCGGCCCGGACATGCGATGGTGGTCTCCGCCTCGTTCAAGGCCCCCAGGGCGACGCGCGACACCGAGAGCGTCATCGCATCGGCCGTCCCGATGGACCAGGGGCGCTCCAGCTTGCCCACATCCGCGCCGGCCGCGGCCAGGCACTTCAAGGGAAGGCCCACGCGCGTCCATTGCCCCACCGGCAGCGTTGCCAGCGTTGGCCCGAGCGCAATGCGTGCCGAGCAGCCCGTGCCGCATCCCACCGACAGCCATGCGTCGCCCCGGGGCGCGGCCTCGACCCGCAGCGTGGTCAACAGCATCAGGTCGCCGTTGCTCTCGCGCTGCAGGTCCAGCGGCGTATGCGACTGCAGCGCGACGATCGCCTCGCCCTTGCCCGTCCAGGCAAAGCGGCGACCATCTTCCTGCGCCAGATGATCCACCCCGGTGACCTTCAGCAGGCCGCCTTCGAGGGATTCCGGCACCTTGGTGACGGTCACGCCCTGCCCCGTGGCATTCTCCAGCCGCAGGGCGATGCCGGACCCGGCGTCACCTCGCGCGAAGAACACACCGGCCGCACCTTCATTGCCGGTCACGCCCGATACTTCCGGCAGCGCGGCGAGATCGCCGTTGTCGGCATACGTAAGCCCGAAGCCGAATGCGAACTGCGGGTCGTAGTCCTTCTGCCCCACATTGTTGGCGTACTGGACCGCGGTGCGCGGCCAGCTGAAACTCAGCTTCCCCTTGAAGTCGTGCTGGACGCTGCCGTCGGGACTGCGCAGCAGCACGTCGGCAATGCCACCACCCTCCGAACCGGGAAGCCATGCGGCCACGAATGCATCGGCGGCATTGATTTCGCGGTTCACCCACAGCGGCCGCCCGCTCAGGAACACCGCGACCACCGGAATACCGTCAGCCTTCAGCCGCTTGATCAGCTCGAGATCCGAATCGTCCCCCGCCTTGTACGCCAGGGTCGCCAGGTCGCCCTGGAATTCGGCGTAGGGATTCTCGCCGAACACCACCACGGCAACGTCTGGCCTGACCGCGTACCTGCCATCCACCGCCAGCACCGCTTCACCGCCGCCGGCCTTGGCCTGCTGCGCGATGCCTTCGAAGATCGTGTCCGCATTCGGGAAGTCCTTGCGGCGCGTGCCGGTACCCTGCCAGTTCAGCGTCCAGCCGCCGGCCTGCTTGCCCACGTCATTGGCACCGTCACCGGCGACAAGGATGCGCTGCTTCGGTGACAGCGGCAGCACGCCGCCCTGGTTCTTCAGCAGCACCAGCGATTCGCGCACCGCCTGGCGTGCCACCTCACGATGATCGGGAGCGCCGACGAGCGCGAACTGTCCACCAACCGCGCGCGACGACGGCCTGCCTGCCTCGAACAGACCCAGTCGCATCTTGACCCGCAGTATCCGTCGCACCGCGTCGTCAAGGCGCTGTTGGGGGATGGTGCCGTCCTTCACGGCGGCCAGTGTGGTGTTGTAGAAGCCCTTCCAGCTGTCCGACGCCATCGCCATGTCCAGCCCGGCATTGATGGTGGCCGGGCAATCGGTCGTTGTGCAGCCCTTGACCTGGCCGTGGCCGTTCCAGTCGCCCACCACAAAGCCACCAAAGTTCATCCGCCCCTTCAGCGCATCCGTCAGATACGGCCGGTGACCGTGCATCTTCTCGCCGTTGACGCTGTTGAAGGACGCCATGACCGTCTGCGCGCCCGCGGCGATCGCCGGCGGATACCCGGCCGCGTGGATGCGCACCAGGTCGGCCTCGCTGATCCGGGTATCGCCCTGGTCCCTGCCATCGACCGTTCCGCCGTCGCCGAGGAAGTGCTTTACCGACGCGATCACGTGGCGGCCATCAAGGAACGTGGGCGAGCCGACCGTGCCCTGCAGTCCCTCCACCATCGCCCCGGCGTAGCTGGCCACCACGTCGGGCGATTCAGAGTAGCCCTCGTAGGTACGCCCCCAACGGTCGTCCTGCGGCACGGCCACGGTGGGCGCGAATGCCCACTCCATGCCGGTCGCACGGGTTTCCAGCGCGGTGATCTCGCCGATCCGCCGCAGCAGCGCCGGGTTGCGCGTTGCGCCCAGGCCGATGTTGTGCGGAAACAGGGTCGCGCCGATGATGTTGCTCTGCCCATGCACCGCATCGATGCCGAACAGCACCGGAATGGCCTTGCCGCCCTGTGACGTATCCATCGAGGCGTCGTAGAAGGCATCGGCCAGCGCCAGCCATTCGGCGGGCGAGGCGTCGTAATGGCCGCCGGGGTCGGAATTGCCGCCCGCGAGGATCGAGCCGAGCCGGTAGTTGCGGAGGTCAGCCGGGGTGATGCTGGCGATGTCGCCCTGCACCAGCTGTCCCACCTTTTCCTCCACCGTCATGGTGGCCATCAGGTCGGAGATGCGCGATTCCAGCGCGGGATCCTCGGGTAATGGCCACGCGACCTGTGGCCACGGCCCGGGGTCGACCGCTGCAGCTCCAACCGCCTTGTCACCGCTCCCGCAGGCCGCCAGCGCCAGGATCAGCACACCTGGCAGCAGCCCATTGCAGGCCCGCGCAAACCGTTGCGTCGTCATCGCGTTCATCCTTCCATCTGCTCCAGTTCCTTGCCCTTGGTTTCGTGCACGTACCGCAGCACGAAGAAGACCGAGATGATCGCGGACGCCAGGTAGAGGCTGTACGTCGCGGCCAGCCCGATGGCGGCCAGCAGAATGGGGAACGTCACCGTGACGGCGAAGTTCGCGGTCCATTGCGCCGCACCGGCCACCGCCAGCGCCGACCCGCGTATCTGGTTGGGGAACATCTCGCCCAGCATCACCCACATCACCGGACCCCACGAGACGTTGAAAAACACCACGTAGGCATTGGCTGCCACCAGCGCCAGCGTGCCCATGCGCCCAGGCAGCTGCAGGTGGGCATCAACCAGCGAGCCGCTGGCGAACGCCGCCACCAGCAGCGCCAAGGACACCGCCATGCCGGCCGAGCCAATCCACAGCAGCGGCTTGCGGCCGATGCGGTCGATCAGCAGCACGGTGACGATGCAGGCGCCGATGCTGAGCGAACCGGACAGCACATTGATCAGCAACGCGTCGTTTTCGGAGAAGCCCACCGCCTGCCAGAGCACGGCGCCGTAGTAGAACACCACGTTGATGCCGACCAGCTGCTGGAAGATGGCCAGGCCAATGCCCACCAGCACGATCGGCCGGACCCTGCCGGTGGCCCGGCTGCGCAGGTCCGACAGCCGCGGGCGGTGATGGTCGGTGGACAGCGAGGCGTCGATCTCGGCAAGCTTGGCCTGCGCGTGGGCACCGCCAAACAGCCGCGTGAGCACCTGCAGCGCCTCGTCCTTGCGGCGCTTCACCACCAGGTAGCGCGGGCTTTCCGGGATGGTCAACAGCAGCGCCAGGAACAGCAGCGACGGCACGGCCTGCATCCAGAACATCCAGCGCCACGCCGCGTGGCCGCCCCACAGCGCCTCGGTCGAGGCACCCGCCGAGGCCGCCAGCAGGTAGTTGGACAGGAAGGCAACGGTGAGCCCGCTGATGATGGCGATCTGCTGGACCGTGGCGAGGCGGCCCCGATAGCGCGCCGGTGCAACCTCGGCGATATACGCCGGCGAGATCACACTGGCCGCGCCCACCGCGAAACCGCCCATCACCCGCGCGATGATGAACATGATCGACGAGGACGCGGCCCCCGCACCGATTGCCGACAGCAGGAACAGCACCGCCGCGATGATCAGCACGTTGCGGCGTCCCAGGCGGTCGGCCAGACGGCCGGCGCTGAAGGCACCAATGGCGCAGCCCAGCAGCATCGAGGCGATCTCGAACCCCTGCATCCACTCGCCGGACCTGAACGTCTGGTGCAGGCCGTCCTGCGTGCCATTGATCACGCCACTGTCGAACCCGAACAGGAATCCGCCAATTGTCGCCACCACGCTGATCACTACGATCAGGCGCGTGTTCTCGCCACTCCGCATTGCCTGGTTCATTGCCCTTCCCCTCCCGGTGTGATGTCAGCGCAGCAGATACTGGTTGAGGAGGTTCTCGTAGCGCTCCTGCTTGCCGCTGACCTGCGCGGGCTCACCGAGCTTGATGGCCATCGCCGCCAGGTCGGTCAGGCCAAGCGTGCCGTTTTCGAAGTCCCTGCCCGCGCCGCTGTCGAAGCTGGCATACCGCTCGGCGCGCCACTGCTCCCACGGCGAGTCGTGCAGCAGGGCGTGCGCCACTTCCAGCCCGCGCGCGAACGCGTCCATGCCACCGATGTGGGCGATGAACAGATCTTCCAGGTCGGTCGACTCCCTGCGCAGCTTGGCATCAAAGTTCAGCCCCCCCTCCAGCCCGCCCTGCCGCAGCACGACCAGCATCGCGCCGACGGTGTCGTACAGGTCGGTCGGGAACTGGTCCGTGTCCCAGCCGTTCTGGCCGTTGCCACGGTTGGCGTCGATGCTGCCCAGCAAGCCGTGGTCGGACGCGACCTGCAGATCGTGTTCGAAGGTGTGTCCGGAGAGTGTGGCGTGATTGGCCTCGATGTTGAGCTTGAAGTCCTTGTCCAGGCCATGCGCTTTCAGGAAGCCCGCCACGGTCGCACTGTCGAAGTCGTACTGGTGGTTCATCGGCTCCATCGGCTTGGGCTCGATCAGGAAGTTCCCTTTCAACCCGATGCTGCGGCCGTAGTCCCGCGCCATCGTGAGGAAGCGCGCGAGATGGTCGAGCTCGCGCTTCATCTGCGTGTTCACCAGCGAGGCGTAGCCTTCCCGACCACCCCAGAACACGTAGTGTTCGCCGCCCAGTTCAACCGTCGCTTCCAGCGCCGCCTTCACCTGTACGGCGGCACGCGCCACCACGCCGAAATCCGGATTGGTGGATGCACCGTTCATATAGCGCGGATGCGAGAAGAGATTGGCTGTTCCCCACAGCAGCTTGATGCCCGTAGCCTCCTGACGCGCCTTGGCCAAGCCGACCATGTGCTTGAGGTTCTTCTCGTACTGGGTGACATCGTCGGCGTCCGGTGCCAGGTCGATGTCATGGAAGCACCAGTACGGCACGCCAAGCTTGGTGAAGAATTCGAACGCGGCGTCCACCTTCGCTTCGGCGGTGGCCATCGGCGAGCCGGCCTCCCACGGGAACCGGCGGGTGCCTGGACCAAACGGATCATGCCCCGCGTTGCAGAACGTGTGCCAGTAGCAGGCCGCGAAGCGCAGGTGCTCCTGCATGGTCTTGCCACCGATGACCCGGTCCGCGTCATAGACCTTGAATGCGAGGGGGTTGTCCGAGCCCCGGCCCTCAAAGGGGATGCGGCCGATGCCGGGGAAGTATTCCGTGGCGCCGATGAAAGGCTGATTGCTCATGGTGGGTCTTCCTGTTGGTGTGGGAGGTGTCGCGAAAGAGGGAGATCAGCCGTGATACAGCGGCATGATGGCGTCGAGATGGCGCAGGAATCGGGCATACGCCGTGGCGTAGGCGTCCGTGCGCGCCGGATCGGGCTGTGCGGACTGCAGCGGGTCGAGCGCTACGTGCCGGTCTGCGATCTCGGCGATGGACGCGCCCTCTCCACGCGCGTGACCCAGCGCCCACAGGGCCTGCAATGCCGCACCGAATGCCGCGCCTTCGGACTGGGTCGGCACGTCCACCGGAAGGCCGAACACATCGGCCACCAGTTGCCGCCACTGCGCGCTGTTGCTGCCGCCGCCGGTCAGCACGATGCGTTCGAACCGCATGCCCGCGCGGACAAAGGCGTCGTAGCCGTACTTCAGGCTGTACGTCGCCCCTTCGACGGCCGCACGGTAGAAGTGCGCCGGGGTCATGTTGGCCGTGTCCAGGCCCGCCAGTACCCCTTTGCCCAGCGGCAGGTCCGGCGTGCGCTCGCCATTGAGGAACGGCAGCATCACCAGGCCGTCTGCACCGGGCGACGTCGCCCGCAGGTGCCCGTCGGCATACCGGGTGCTGAACCCGAACGCATCGGCGACCTGCTCGGTGACGACCGTGCAGTTCATCGTGCAGATCAGCGGCAGCCAGCCGCCGGTGGACGAGCAGAACGCGGCCCATTTCCCGTCCGGGTCGACCACGGGCGTGTCCGAGTAGGCGAACAGGGTGCCCGAGGTGCCCAGGCTCATCGCCAGGCGACCGGGCACGACGCAGCCGGTGCCGATCGCCGCCATCATGTTGTCGCCACCGCCCACGGCCACTTTCACGGTCGCACGCAGCCCCAGTGCCGCCGCGATGGCCGGGTCGATGTCCAGCATCTCCTCGGGCGCGGCGATGCGTGGCAGGCACGCGGCAAGGTCGCGCTCGGGATCGGTCGCGCGCAGCAGAGGGCTCGACCAGGTGCGGGTGCGCACGTCCAGCCAGCCCGTGCCCGACGCATCGCCGTACTCGCAGAAGCGCTCGCCGGTCAACACGAAATTGAGGTAGTCATGCGGCAGCAGGATCGTGGCAAGCCGCGCGTAGGCCTCGGGCCGATGGGTCCTGGTCCAGGGCAGCTTGGAGGCGGTGTACCCGGTGAGGACAGGGTTGCCCGCCAGCGCGATGCTGCGCGCTGCACCGCCCACTGCGTCCATGATCTGCACGCACTCGGCCGACGTGCTGGTGTCGCACCACAGCTTGGCCGGTGCCAGCACCTCGCCTGCCGCGTCGACCGCTACGAACCCGTGCTGCTGGCCCGACACCGCCAACGCGGTGATGCGCGAGCGAACCTTGGGTTCGATCGCATGGAAGCAGGCATGAAGTGCGGCGACCCAATCGGCCGGGTGCTGCTCACGGCTGCCATCGGCGCCGGACGTGAGGTCCAGCGGCGAGCTGGTGCTGGCAACGAGTCGACGCCCGGCAGGGTCGTACACCACGATCTTCAGGCTCTGCGTCCCTGCGTCGATTCCGGCCACCAGTTCCATGTACTGCACTCCCGCCCGTTATTGAAGTTAGCGCTACCATTTCCAGACAACACCATGCTGCCGCGTTACGTCAGGGTTGGCGCCCGCGGCCATACGTCCTCTCCCGCCCTGCAGTAGCGCTCGATGAAGGCGGCCTGCGACGGCATCGTCGCAACCGCCTGCTGCACCGGCTGGCGGATCCGCGCCAGCAACGTCCGCAGGTCCGCGTCATCGATGGCACGTGCCAGCGGGTGCGGCGGACCCGGCTGGATCCCCTGCCCCATCAGCACACTGGTCCAGGAATCGACCCGGAACAGCTCGCCGGGGTCCTGCCACGCATGGGCCCGCTCGCGCCAGGCACGCAGCCGGATGGCGAGCGACTCGGGCAATGGCATCTCGCGGCACGCCTTCCACATCGGCTCGTCGCGCTGGTTTGCGTGGTAGTGCAGGATGATGAAGTCGCGCACATGCTCCATCTCCTGGCGGCTGACATCGTTGTACAGCGTCATCAGCGCCGGGCTGATGCCGTCAAACGGGAACAACTGGATCAGACGCACTACGGCACTGATGGTCAGGTGGATGCTGGTCGATTCCAGCGGCTCGATGAAGCCACTCGCAAGCCCAAGCGCCACCACGTTCCTGTTCCACGCCTTCAGCCGCCGCCCGCTACGGAATGGCACCAGCCAGGGATCGCGCAGGGGCGGGCCCTCGACGTCACGCAGCAGCTTGGCGTGCGCTTCGTCGTCGGACATGTGGCGGCTGGAAAACACCAGGCCGCAGCCGACCCGATGCTGAAGCGCGATATGCCACCGCCAGCCGGCCTCGTGTGCGATGGCGCGGGTGTACGGAACCGGCGGCGAGACCGAGCCGGTCTGCACCGCCACCGCGCGGTCACTGGGCAGCCAGTCGTGCCAGTCCTCGTAGCCGGTATGCAGGGTCTGCTCGGTCAACAGGCCGCGGAAGCCGGTGCAGTCGATGAACAGATCGCCCTCGATGATCTGCCCGTCCTCCAGCACCAGTGCCGCAACGGAGCCGTCATCGGCATGTTGCTGCACGTTGCGGATCTTGCCCTCGACCCGCCGCAGGCCCTGCGCTTCGGCCCTGCGTCGAAGGAACTTCGCATAGAGGCTGGCGTCGAAGTGATACGCATAGTTGAGTTGCGGCCGGGTGTCCAGCGAGAACCGGTCGCCGCGCGAGGCGACGCTCTCCAGGCAGAAATCGCCCAGCTCCGACGGCATGCCGCGGCGCAGGCTGTCCAGCCAGAAATGGTGGAACGGCGCAGCCCACGTTCCCTGCCCGATCGTGCCGAAGGGATGGATGAAACGGTCCCCTGGTCGACGCCAGTTCTCAAACGAGATCGAGAGCTTGAACGTGCCGGCGACCGCGCGCAGGAATTCCTGCTCGTCGATCTGCAGAAAGCGGTGGAACGCACGGATGGGCGGCACGGTCGACTCGCCAACGCCCACCGTACCGATCTGCTCGGACTCCACCAGGGTGATGTCCAGCTGGTCGCGGAACTGGTGGGACAGCGCACAGCCGGCCAGCCAGCCGGCCGTGCCGCCACCGGCGATGACGACCTTGCGGATCCGTGCGTGTGGTGTGTTCGCAACGTTCAATGCGATGCTCCCATCAGCGGTTGAGTCGAGCCAGCAGCTGTGCGCGCGTGCGCCGTGCCTGCGTCTCGTCGAACGGTGCCAGCTCGCCCCTGGCCGCTTCAGGCAGGTGCTGCCCTGCGCGCTCGCCCGGACCGAAGACGTAGTAGTCGAAGATCGTCGACCAGGCCTGCTTTTCACGTGCAGGCAGATCGCGCAGCGCCCACATCGCATGCTGGAGCGCCGGCAGCGGGGAGGAAAGAAAGCCGGGTGTGCTGCGCCACCAGTAATTCACCAGCACGTTGAATGGCGCCAGGCTGCGCACGTGGTGCCACCACATGCTCGGAATGAAGATGGCATCACCCGGCTCCAGCTCGGCAGTCCGCGCGCTTGCCAGGGCATCACGGAAGCGGGGATGGCGCGCGAAATCCGGGCGCTCGAAATCCACCACGCTGACCACCTGGCCTCCCGGCGTGGGTTCCAGTGGCCCGGGATACAGGTTCTCGATCTGATCCGGCGGAAAGAGCGTGAAGCGGCGCCGGCCCACTGCGCAGCACGCCAGGTTGTCCGGGGTGTCGAAATGGCACGACGCCGTTACGCGGTTGCCAATCCAGATGCTGGCCGATGCCTCGATGCCCTGCCCCGCCAAGCCGGCATCGTTGGCCTGCGCGAACCCGGGGAGCGCCCGCTCGATCAGCAGCGCGGCAACATAGTAGGTAGGCGGCCTGGGCTCCTCGAAGGTCTCGGCAATTTCGTCCAGCACCTGCGTCAGCAGGCCGCGCCGGACCTCGACGTTCAACCGCGTGAAGTCCTCGTTGTAGAACGGACGCCCTTCAATCTCCGGCCCGCCGAACGAATACGGCACAGGCACGCCCGCATCGAAACCGCGCAGATAGGCCAGCGCCTCGTGTGTGGAACGCCGCCCGGCCTGCACCAGCCCCCAGTCGCGCGCGATGCCGCGCAGCACGACCGGCTCGCCGACGGCAGCCAGTGCCGACAGCGGCAGCGCTTCCGGCGCAAGACCGTCGAGAACGCGCATGGCAACGCCGTCATGCATGGGTCAGTTCCTGCCCGCCGCCACGGCGGCATCCTGCGTGCGCAGGCGGCGCTGCTTCTCGGCGATCAGGCGCCGCATGTTGTGCAGAGACGCCAGCATCAGGTACGCGCCTTCCAGATACCCGGCGCGGTTGAGGTCGGCGAGCGCGGAACCGTCCAGCTGGGCCAGGCGGTCACGGTCGATCGCATGCAGGCCGTTGATGCCCACCCGATGACCGGTGTCGATCGTCACATCAAGCGAGACCGGCTGGATGAGTCCGTTCGTATCGAGCATGGAAAACATGTGTGCGCCAAAGGCATGGCCATCGTGGATGCCGCGCAGCACGCCAGCGATATGGTCAAGATAGGGGCTGTTCCCCCCCTGCGGCAGGAACACCGGCTCACCCTGCATCGCGTTCACGCGCGGGTGGTCGAGGTCGACGTGCAGCACCGCTTCCTGGACAGGTGCGCCATCGATCCGGTTCTCCTGGAAGCCGATGAGGAACGGCCCCTTGGCCGCGGCCCCCGGCAGATAGGTGGCATTCCAGCGCCCATCGTGCAGAAACAGATTCTCGTGCTGCTCGAATCCGAGCAGCGCAACGGACTGCCAGTCCCCCGTCGCCGGGTCCCTGCGCAGAAAAATGGGGTACTCGCGCTGCAGCTCGGCGAACTCGCTCGGGTAGGCCGGCACCATGCCCACCGCGTCGCCGAACTCGGGCCCGAAACCGGTGGCCACGCGCAGGTCGCGGTGGGCGATGTTGTTGAGCATTTCGTAACGCGGCATGGTGGTGTCCAATCCCATCAGGAGCCTGGAACGGGTGCCGCTGGCCAAGCAGCGGCACCCTCACGGTTCAGAACCTGTAACGCACGCCAAGCATGTAACGCGGACTCTGATCGGCCAGCTTCACGATCATCTGCGAGGTGCGCGAACGCCAGCGAACGTCCTCACCGGTCAGATTGATCGCCTCCAGGCCGAACGACCAGTGATCATCCAGAGTGTAATTCACGCTGAGATCCCACTGCTCGTACGCTTCCACGTAGTACGGATTACGGCTTGCTCCCTGGTTGGCCAGGATCAGGTACTGGTCACGCCAGTTCCAGGCCAGGCGGACAGACCAGCCGTACTTCTCGTACATCAGCATCGCATTGGCCGTGTCGCTGAGTCCAGTCAGCGAGAACTGGTCGATGCCCGGATCGCCGCCGTTGTTGAACCCCACGTCGCCATTGACAATGGTGTAGTTGGCGAGGATGCCAAACCCCGTGTCGCCGAAGAAGTACTGCCCACCCAGCTCCCAGCCATGCAGCTTGGATTTGTTCTGGTTGATGGGGCGGTTGACGTTGAACAGGTACAGCGGATCGGCCGCGGTGCCGTACAGATCGTACGCGGCCTCGGTGGCCAGCACCTGAGCATCCGTGCCGTTGTAGGCGCCCAGCCCGGCCGGGTTGTTGCGCAGCAGGGCCAGCGCGGTGAACAGCGAGGTGTCGTTGGCCGAGCAGGCTGCCGCATTGGCCGCCCCAACCTGGGTGATGCAGGCTCCGCTGGTCAGGAACGCCAGTGCCGCCTGCGCATCCGGTCCGGAACTCGGGTCGCGCAGGCCGTACAGGTTCTCCTGCACCACGGTGTTGCCCACGAAGTTGTCGACCTGCTTGTTCCAGAAGGTGACCGATACGTAGCTGGCGTCAGCGAAGTACCATTCCAGCGCCAGGTCCAGGTTGTCCGATTCCAGGGGCTTCAGCGCCGGGTTCTGCGCGGTGCCGCTGGCCCTCGACGACGGGTCGATCAGCACCGAACCGAACGGCTGCTGTGCCGTTGGACCGGCGTAGAGATTGCCGATCGGCGCGCGGGCGATGCTCTTGCCGAACGACACGCGCCCCTTGAGGTCGTCCATCAGGTCGATGCTGAAGTCCAGGTTGGGCAGGACGTAGCTGTACGTGGTCTTCTCGGTGAAGGGTTGCTGCTCATCGGACAACAGCACGCGGAAGTCGTTGTTCGACTGCCACTCGATGGCTTCCGGAATGGCGATGATCGAGGTCGACACCACATCGGTGGTCTCATAGCGGACGCCCAGCCGCGTGCTGGTGCGCAGGCCGCCCAGGTCGCCGTCCAGCTCGACCTGGAAGTACGCCGACCGGGTCTTCTCCTCCACCCGGTTGTCGGCGGCGAGCTGCGGGCTCACCCCCAGGCTGGCGCCGTAGTTGTCGGCCGCCCACTGCGCGATCCGGCCGGCATCGCCGCGCCAGGCAGTGAAGCTGTTGGCACTGTAGTCCTTGAACAGCCCGACGATGTTGACCGGCTGCAGCAGGTCCATCAACCCGTTCGCGACGTCCCCGTCAACGTTGGCCACGCCCCAGTCGCCCAGGGTGTTGTAATTCTCTGCGGCCTGGATGCGGTGGGTGGTCTGCTTGCTCGAGTCCACACCAAACTGGAAGCGGCCCTTGTCGAAGCTCCACTCGCCGTCGACGCGCCCCTGCTTGATCTCGCTGACCTGGGTCTGCGAATTGATGCGCAGCACCTGCGAGCCGATCTCGCCTGGCACGAATCCCGGGTTGACCACGCCGTTGGTCTTGGCGATGGCGTCGGCCGTGCTGGGGTACCAGACCTGCGTGCCTACCGGCAGCCCGTTGTTGAAGACCATCTCCTGTACCCAGGACCCGCCGCAATGCGGTCCGGTGGTGCAGTTGTTGGTGCCGGCGATACTGCTGAAGATGGAGCCGCCGCCGGTCAGCGGATCGTTCGGGCGGCTCTCGTTCTTCGAGTCGTGCGCATCGAAGCTGAGCTTGAACCGGTCGGTGACATTCCACACCGCGTTCAGACCCAGCGAGCCCAGCTTGTACTTCTGCATGCTGCGCTGCTGCTCGAGGCCGAAGTCCTTGGTGCCCGCGATCTCACGGATGTAGATCGGCGTGGCAACCGCTCCGCTGGTATCGAACGTGACGTCGGTGTAGTTGCTGTTCTGCAGCCACATGCCCTGTTCGCCACGATTCTCGGTGATTTCGTTGGTCGAGTACGTGTAGTCAAGGGTCAGCGTGATCGCGTCTGTCGGCGCGAACTGCAGCACGGCCTGGCCGTTGATGCGCTCACGTTCGAACTCGGAGAAGGCGTAGCGCAGGTCGTTCGGCCGTGCGTACAGCGCGCCGATCGCCGGGGCGTTGACCACCGTCGGGTTGCCGGGCATCGTGCCGGTCCACGGCTGGATGTTCCAGTAGTTGTCGGTGGCCTGGACCGAGCCGCCCTTGCGCTTCTGGTAGCTCGCACTCACGCCGACGCCGAGGGTCCTGTCGGGGTTGGTGTAGCTGAAGATACCCGACAGTTCCGGGGTCAGGTCGTTGTCGAACGGCTGGCTCCTGTCGGAGACGACTTTGGCCCCGGCACTGGCAACCACGCCCTCGTGGTCGAACGGACGCGACGTCAGGATGTTGATGGTGGCGCCGATACCACCGCTGGGCACGTTCGCCTGGCTGGTCTTGTAGACCTCGATGCCGTTGATCGCTTCTGCGGCAAGCTGGGCGAAGTTGAACGCGCGGGTACCGCCGTCGACACCGCCGATGGCGACCTGCCCCGCTGCACCGAAGGCATCGGCACCGGGCATCTGGCGACCGTTGAGCGTCACCATGTTGAACTGCGGGCCAAAGCCGCGCGCCGTCACCTGGGCACCCTCGCCGTCGCGGCGCTCGATGGAGATGCCGGTGATGCGCTGAAGCGACTCGGCCAGGTTGGTGTCGGGGAACTTGCCGATGTCCTCGGCACTGATTGCATCCACCACACCGGCCGAGTCGCGCTTGATGTCCATCGCCTGGCTGAGGCTGTTGCGGATGCCGGTGACCTGGACGGTATCCAGCTGCGTCGGACTTGGCTGAGCCTGCGACTGGGCGCTGGACGCCGGCGTCGGTGCGTCCTGCGCGAATGCGGGATTGATGACCAGAACGCCGCCTACAAACGTAAACATGGCCCTGGATGTGAACTTCGCCAGCGTCCGGCTCATGAACGAGCCCTCCGGCCTGGGGTACGACGGAAAGCAGCAGCGCTCATGACTCTCCCCTCTGACATACGATCGAATGGATGTACCGCCCCTCCTGGGGGCACGTACGGGCGATGCCCGTCTTCCACACCGAACATCGCAGTGCGCGTTGCGCTCACTGCGACGCCAACTCGCTTTCAGACTTGCCAGAACAGCCGCGTGGTAAAGGGGGGGGGTACCTGGCGGCCTTACTCCGGCCGAGTGGTAGCGCTACCATCACGTCACGGGCGCAGCCTAATCATCCAGGGTTGCGCTTGTCATCATGCAGCGCAGCAAAGGAATCCATGCCGTGAAAAACAGCCACAGAGCGGTCCGTCGAAAGGCAGGCGCAGTCACCATCGATGACGTCGCGGCGCACGCCGGGCTTTCCGCCATGACGGTGTCACGCGTCATCAACGGCCATGCCGGCGTACGCGACGACAACCGCGAGCGCGTCATGCGCAGCGTGCGTGAACTTGACTACCGGCCCAACCTGGCGGCGAGCGCCTTGGCTGCGGCGCAGCACACCTGCATCGCGTTGATCTATACCAATCCAAGCTCCAGCTACCTGCGCGAGCTCCTGGTCGGTGCGTTGCGCGGATCCACCCGTGCAGCGGCGCAGCTGGTGATCGCCACCTGGGATGACCTGGGCGCCCAGGCACGTCGCCACGCGGCACGGCAACTTTCAGGCAGCGTGGCAGGCGTGATACTGCCGCCGCCCCTGTGCGAGTCGCAGGCCATCGTCGACGAGTTCCTTGCCGCAGGCGTGGCCGTCGTGTCCATCGCGTCCAGCCATTTCAGCGACAGGATGTCCTGCGTGCGCATCGATGACCGGCAGGCAAGCCACGACGTGGTGTCGCATCTGATCGCCCACGGACATACCCGCATCGGCTATATCAAGGGCGATCCAAATCAGACCGCCAGCGCCCACCGATGGCAGGGGTATCGGGATGCGCTGGCCGACGCCGGCATCGGCTACGACGACGCACTCGTCCATGCCGGCTATTTCACGTACCGCTCCGGGCTGGACGCCGCAGAACGGTTGTTGAGCGTGGACGCGCCGCCCACTGCGATCTTCGCCAGCAACGATGACATGGCATCGGCCGTGGTGTCGGTGGCGCATCGCCGCGGCCTGGTGGTGCCGGGTGACCTTTCGGTGGTGGGGTTCGACGACACCTCCGCGTCGACGATGGTATGGCCGGAACTCACCACGGTGCATCAACCGGTGGCGGACATGGCCGACACCGCCATCGACATCCTGTTGCGTGAGATCCGGCGCCCCGCGTCTTCGGGGCACCGCACGGTGAACCATGTGCTCGCGCACCGGTTGATCACGCGCGCGTCCGTAGCGCGACCGCGTCCAGTCCCGGCCATCGCGCCCTCGCGCGACCGTGACGCGTCACGCAAACAGCCCTGATGGCCCCTGCCCCCTCAGCGCGCTACGCGCCTTGGCGGGACAACCCGGCCACCCTCTCCCGCGCGGCAATCCGTTCGACCAGCGTAGTGATGGCCGCCTCCATCGCGCGCGCCGTCTGGTCGCCGCTCTGGTTGGTGATGACGAATATGCCAAGGTCGTACTTTGGCAGGATGTACACGTAGCACTGCGATCGGGGCACGCCGCCATGATGCGCGAAGTAGGTGCCCTTCAACCGGTCGCCGCTGACGATGTTCCAGAAATAACCGATGCTGAACCCGGGATCGAATTCGACGAGCGCGCGACGCGACTCCGTCACGACAGACCCGCCAGACAGCTGGAACCGAAGGTACTTCACCATTTCCGGCACGGTCACCTTCGCGTTCCCGGATGCGCCCCAAGGCAGTTGCGGCATCGGCGTGGTGGGCACCGGGTTGTCACTGTGATAGCCGATCGCAAGCCGGCGGGCCTCCTCGTCGCTCAGCCGGATCCTGACGTCCGTCATCCCTGCGGACTCGGCCAGGTAGCCGCGCAACAATGACTCATAATCCCTCTTGTAGACCGTCTCCAGAACATGCGCGGCCAGTTCCGTGCCGGTACTGGAGTATGCGTACTGCTTCCCGGGCATGCGGGGAATCCGGGCGCCATGCAGGTCCCTGAAAAAGTCGGCCTTGCCGTAGTGCGCGTAGATGGCATTGAGCTCGCCGGGCGTGCGCTGGTCCGTGAAGTCCGCGAGCACTGTGTTCGCCTCCGCCGGCAGCATGTTCGGCAAGCCGCTCGTATGCGACAGCAGGTGACGGATGCGGATGGGGTCGCCCTTGTACGCCAGGTTCGGATAGGCGTCGTCGAGATACATCCGGATATCATCGTCCAGACGCACCTTGCCCTCCAGAACGGCATTGGCCATCAGGGTGCCTGCCAGTGTCTTGCTCAACGAGCCGATCTCGTAGAGCGTCGCATCGGTTGGCGGACCCGGCGTCCCCGCCTCCATGTCGCCGCGATGTCGAATGAATGCCTTGCCCCTGTACACCACGGCGATCGAGGTCGAGTGGAGCAGCGGCTGCTCGATCAGCGTCGCGGCGACCTCGTCGATGTCCGCGCCGAGGTCCTTCGCCGGGGTCGTCGTGCCCGTGCATCCCGCGACCAGCAGCGCGGCGGACAGCACGATGCAGTACCGCCGCCGAACACGCTTCGAAGTGGGTTTCATGCGTGGCGCTCGAAGGAAGAGGTGGCAGGGGCGCTTACGATAGCCGATCGTCGGTGGCGCCGCTTGCGCCGGCACGTGCGTGCAACCGCCACGGTTCCCGCGGCGCCTTCGGCCCGTTCCACGGCCAGAATCCTTCGACATCCAGCACCACCGATCAGCTCAGGAAGGTGCGGATGATGCCCAGCAGGCCCAGCGACAGAATCGCCCGGCAGAGTTGCAGGCCCCAACCGTCGGTTGGGGCCTGCAACTCTGCTGGCCCCCTCAGCGGTGGGCCAGTGCGAAATCCAATGCCGCGCACACTGCGGCAACCTGCGCGTCATTGCACTGCGCCGGGGTGGTGAGCGGGCTGTCCGGGTACACCTCGGTGGTGGTGGCAAAGCGCGCATCAGTGAAGCCGGCGCAGGCACCGATCGACCGCGACGCCCCCCACACCACGCCCGGGGACTGCAGCGGCATGCCGACGAGATTGCCATCGGCATCGGCCTGGGCGATATGGGTGATCTTCTCCACCGCTGCGATCAGCGCCCGCTGGAACGCCGGCTCGGGATTCTCGCTGTTGCCGATCACATAGAAGCCATCGGGAATGGTCTCCGGCACCAGCAGCCTGCCGTCGCGCGCCGCCAGCGCCGGGTCGAATTCGTTGGCGTCGCTGTCGGTGGTTTCGTGCAGATCCACGTGGACCAGCAGCGTGTCGCCACGCGCGGCGATCCAGCGCATCAGCGCACCGGCCTCCTCGGCGGTCTCGCCGGGGCGGAAGGCCCGGTTGGTATCCAGTGCATCGGGATTCCAGCGCTGGATGCGTTCGTAGCCCCACGGGCTGACGCAGGGCGCCACCAGCAGGTTGATGCGCCCGGCATAGTCGGCCGCCTTCTGCTCCAGGAACAACAGGGCGCCATGCACGCCACTGGTTTCATAGCCGTGCACGCCACCGGTGACCAGCGCCGACGGCAGCGCGGGGTCCCAGTCACTGCTGATGGCGGCGAACAGCGGGTAATGGTCCGGCGGGTAGTCGAGCTGCCCGTACTGGACGATCTCAATACGATCGCCAAGCCGCTCCAGTGCCGCCACGACATCGTCGTGATAGCTGCGCTGGCGCTGCTGGCGTGCACGCCAGGCGGCGCGCTCGACGTCACCCCACGGCTGGCCGGGAGTCCCGATCGGATAGAAATGCGCGCTGCTCATCGAAGGCTCCCGTACGTTGGACGCGCATTGTATCCGCGCACCACGATCCAGGGCGTGGCCGTGACCAACGCCGCCCGACGCGGCAAAGGCGGGCCGCCACAAAAAAAAGGAGGCCGGTGGTCCGGCCTCCTGTTCTGTACTGCGCAATGGCACCCTACGCGACCTGCACTTCCTCATAGCCATTGAAGCGCATGTCGCTGGACGCGCGCCCCTGGGTCAACGAGCGCAGGGCCGTGGTGTAGCCGGACAGCTTGGCCAGCGGTGCATACCCGAGCACCTCGACCTGGGCGCCGCGGTCTTCGATGGACGCGACCCGGCCATTACGGCGATTGAGATCGCCCACCACGTCGCCGACGTTGGCCGACGGGGCATGGATGGCCACTTCCATCACCGGCTCCAGCAGACGTGTGCCCGCCCTCGCCAGCGCGGCCTTGATCGCCTCGCTGCCGGCGCGATGGAACGCCATGTCCGAGGAATCCTTGGCATGGGTCTGGCCGTCGGTCAGGGTCACCTCGAGCCCCACCACCGGATGTCCACGCGGGCCCTCTTCAAGCGCCGCACGCACACCCTTCCCCACCGCTGCCACGAACGTCTTCGGGATCACGCCACCGACCGTCCGGTCGATGAAACGGATCTCGCCGCCGTCGATGGGCACCACGTCGATCAGCACCCGCGCGAACTGGCCCTGGCCGCCGGTCTGCTTGGCGACCTTGCCTTCCACGCCCTGCACTGCCTGTGCAGGGGTTTCCTGGTAGGCCACCCGTGGCGCCCCGGTGCGTACCGGCACATTCCACTCGCTGCGCAGTCGTTCGACCATCACCTCCAGGTGCAGCTCGCCCATGCCCCAGATCAGGGTTTCCCCGGTCACCGCGTCGGTGGAGACGTGGAACGAGGGGTCTTCCTGCGCCAGGCTCGACAGGCCCTGGCTCATCCGGATCAGGTCCGACGCCTTGTCCGCATTCAACCGCCAGGCCAGTACTGCGTGCTGGGCCTGGATGGCATCAAGCAGCAACGGCGCGGACGGGGCGCTGAGCGTTTCTCCGCTCACCGCATCCTTCCACCCGATCACCGCCACGATGTCGCCGGCCACGGCTTCCTTGATGTCATGGGTCTGGTCGGCCTGCACACGCACCAGCCGGCCGATCCGACGCCCCTGCGCATGCTGCGAACTGGCCACGCTGTCACCCACCTTTACCGTGCCCGAGTACAGCCGGATGAAGCTCAACGCCCCGTGGCTCTGGTGCGTGATCTTGAACAGCAGCGCGGCCAGCGGACCCTTCGGATCCGGCGGCAACAGCACCTCGCTGCCGTCACGCATGGCCACGACCGGCGGGCGATCCAAGGGCGACGGCAGGAAATCGACGACCGCATCCAGCAGCGTGTCGATGCCTTTGCTCTTGAATGCCGCACCGGCCAGCACCGGCACGCCGGCACCGGCCAGCGTGGCCCGGCGCAGGGCCGCGCGCAGCTGCGCATCGTCTATCTCGCGTCCTTCCAGCCAGGCTTCACCGAGCGCGTCATCGTGGTCGGCGACCGCTTCGATCAGGTCCAGCCGGCGGGGCTGCCACTGCACGGCCTGCTCGGCCGTCCAGGCAGTCCGCACCGGCGTGCCGGTGTCGTCCCATTCGACGATCTCGCGGGCAATCAGGTCCACCCAGCCGTGGAACCGGCTTTCCACGCCCAGCGGCCAGCCGATCGCCCACGGACGCGCCTGCAGCTTGTCCTGCAGCTGCGCCAGCACGCGCTCGAAGGACGCACCGATGCGATCCATCTTGTTGACGAACGCAATCAGCGGCACGCCATGACGGCGCGCCTGGTGCCAGACAGTCTCGGACTGCGGCTGCACGCCGTCCACCGCAGAAAACACGGCCACGGCGCCGTCGAGGACGCGCAGCGAACGCTCCACTTCGATGGCGAAATCGATATGGCCGGGCGTGTCGATCAGGGTCAGGCGATGGTCGCCCTCGCCGCGGGGAGACCAGTGCGCCTGCACGGCGGCCGCACCGATGGTGATGCCCCGCTCGCGTTCTATCGCCGAGAAGTCGGTGGTGGCAGCGCCGTCATGGACTTCGCCGACGCGGCGGATCTCGCCGGTTTTCCACAGCAGGCGTTCGGTAAGTGTGGTTTTGCCGGCGTCGATGTGGGCGATGATGCCCAGGTTGCGCCAGTGGGAAAGAGAATGGGTGTTCATGGGGTGTGCTCTCGTCGCCAACATCAAGGAGCCGCACGCCGCCGTTGGCTAACGGGCGTGCGGCCAGGTTTGGGGCTCGGCGGTCTGGTGCATGACACGTTCTCCTTTGCATCGGTTGTGTAACGCGGAAACGAAAAGAGCGCCCGATGGGCGCTCTCTCTGGGGGTCTTCAGGTGACCGGAAACCGGTCAGCCGCCTGATGAGCCGCAGGGCAGACGCGCCCGTCCCGCGTGTTCGCGGGTCTGGGTAAAAAACGTCAGGAGCGGCATCGAGGTCATGGCAGCGGCGGGTGGGGTGCGTGCGCGCATTGTAGGCCTCTGCCCGCGACACGCAAGTGAGTTTTGCGCGCGCCACTGGAACAATGAGTGCAGCTCAACTCATACATTGATCCAGGTGGAACAAATGCGACCCCTTCCGGTCCGCATATGCGAATGGGTCGCAATTGCATATCTTTCCCAACAACTTAAAATGGCAGGGTGACCGCGTCATCCGACGACGGCATCGATGCTGGTGGCGGCCGCTGGCCGTGTGCGTATGGCCAGCGTCTGCGCCCTCTCCTTCCGTGTCCCGAGTTCCGTCCATGTCCCCCACCCCCGTCTCGCCCCGCAGACTGCGTCCCGATCTGCTCGCCCTGGCCTGCGTCTTTGCCTGCCTGCCCGTCGCCTCCGCGTTGGCGCAGAGCGCCACTGAGCTCGATGCCGTCCGCGTCAATGCCTACCGTGCCGCCAACAGCACCAGCGGCGCCACCAAGACCAGCACCTCCCTTGCCGAGACACCCCAGTCGGTGTCGGTGATCGAGCGCGCCGAGCTGGATGCGCGCGGCGTGCAGTCGCTCAACGATGCAATGCGCTATGTGGCCGGTGTCAGCCTGGAAAGCAGCGGCATCGACAATCGTGTCGACGATTTCCGCATCCGCGGTTTCGACGCCGGCAGCTGGGCCAACAACGTCACCCTCGACGGGATGCGCGCGCCACAGGGCAGCCAGTGGAACCGCAGCATGTTCGACAGCTGGAACCTCGAGCGTGTTGAAGTGCTCAAGGGTCCTTCGGCCGTGATGTACGGCCAGGTGGCCCCAGGCGGCATGGTCAACCAGGTGAGCAAGACGCCCACCCCCGACCAGGTGCAGCAGCTGCGTCTCGGGCTGGATGCCCACGGCCAGTACAGCGCCGCGTTCGACGTCGGCACCGGCAGCACCGGCAACGATCACCTGGTACGCCTGGTGGGCCTGTACCGCGACGGCGATACGCAGATCAAGCACACCGCACAGGAGCACTGGTTCCTGGCACCGAGCTACACCTGGCAGATCGCCGAGCACACCCGCCTGACCCTGCTCGGGCTGTATCAGAAGGACAACGGCGGCTCGACGTACCAGTTCCTGCCGATGGCGGGCACCCTCGACGCCACGCGCTACGGCCACATGAAGAACAGCACCTTCATCGGCGAGCCCGACTGGAACACCTTCAACCGCACGCTGTGGACGGCTGGATGGATGGTCGAGCACCGGTTCAACGACCACATCACGCTGAGCCAGAGCGCGCGCCGGACCCATGTCGATTCGCTGTACCGCGGCGTGGTCACCTTCGGCGCGCTCAATGCCGATGGCCGCACGCAGAACCGCCGTGGTGTGCAGGGCACCGGCGATTCCGACGGCGATACGTTCGACACCCGCCTGCAGGCACGCTTCGCCACGGGCGGCGTGGACCACACCCTGCTGTTCGGCTGGGACTGGCAGCGTGCGGACTGGGAGGGCGTGCGTACGGCCATGTCCAGCCCGCGCCCGATCGACATCTTCAACCCGGTCCATTCCCCCTACCGGCCCACTGCCACCACGGAAACGCCGACGGCCGGCGTCAACCGCCAGAGCGGTGTATACCTGCAGGACCAGATGTCACTGGGCCAATGGCGCCTCACGCTGGGCGGCCGCTACGACTGGACCAAGGACGACGCCACCAGCGCCAATCGCAACATCGCCACCGGCATCTCCCAGCCCGGCGGGCGCAACGTGATCAAAAGCGAGGCGTTCACCGGCCGTGCCGGCGTGCTGTATGTGTTTGAGAACGGCCTGACGCCGTACATCAGCTATGCCGAGTCCTTCCAGCCCTCGACCAAGTCGCCGCTGGACAGCTTCACACACACCGCCTTCGAGCCGGTGACCGGTTCACAGTGGGAAGCGGGCGTGAAGTACCAGCCGGCAGCCGTGGATGGCCTGGTGACTCTGTCGGTGTATGACCTGCGCCAGCAGAACATGATCGTTGACGATCCGATTGCCAGCCATCGCAACTGCGGTGCAACCGGCACCGCGACCTGCTCCATCCAGGGCGATGAAGGACGTGTGCGCGGCATCGAGCTGGAGGGCCGCATCACGCCGATCGAGGGCTTCAGTCTGATCGGCGCGGCATCGCGCATGGATTCGGAGATGATCCGTTCGGCGCCCTACAAGGGCAGGCAGCTGGCGATGGTGCCGGACTACACCGCCTCGTTCTGGGCCGACTACACCGTCCAGGGCGGCGCGCTCGCCGGGCTGAGTCTGGCGGCGGGCGCGCGCTACAACGGAGCCAGCTACGGCGACAGCGCCAACCTGTACCGGATTCCGTCGTACACCCTGTTCGATGCGGCGATCCGCTACGACCTGGGTCAGGTTGGCAGCACCCGCGTGCTGCTCGCGCTCAATGCGAGCAATCTGGCCGACAAGCGCTTCGTGTCCACGTGCACCGGAGTGTCCTCGTGCTACTACGGCAGCGGACGCAGCGTGATGGCCACAGCCACGTTCGGCTGGTAACCGCCGCGCTTCCGGTAGCGCCGCCCTCTGGTCGGCTGCTCTGGACGGTGATCGTGTGTCGGTAGCCGCAGCCGGGCAGAGCCCGGCTCTACGGGGTGACGGTGCGTCGCGCTGGTGTAGAGCCGGCCTCTGGTCGGCGGCTGTGGACGGTGATTGTGCGTCGGTGGCCGCAGCCGGGCAGAGCCCGGCTCTACGGGGTGACGGCGCGTCGCGCTGGTGTAGAGCCGCCCTCTGGTCGGCTGCTGTGGACGGTGATTGTGCGTTGAAGGCCCCAGCCGGGCAGAGCCCGGCTCTACGGGGTGGCGGCGCGTTGCGCTGGTGTAGAGCCGCCCTCTGGTCGGCTGCTGTGGACGGTGATTGTGCGTTGAAGGCCGCAGCCGGGCAGAGCCCGGCGCTACGGGGGTGGCGGTGCGTCGTGCTGGTGTAGAGCCGCCCTCTGGTCGGCTGCTGTGGACGGTGGTCGTGCGTCGGTGGCCACAGCCGGGCAGAGCCCGGCTCTACGGGGTGACGGCGCGTCGCGCTGGTGTAGAGCCGCCCTCTGGTCGGCTGCTGTGGACGGTGATAGTGCGGCGGTGGCCGCAGCCGGGCAGAGCCCGGCTCTACGGGGTGACGGTGCGTCGCGCTGGTGTAGAGCCGCCCTCTGGTCGGCTGCTGTGGACGGTGATAGTGCGGCGGTGGCCGCAGCCGGGCAGAGCCCGGCTCTACGGGGTGACGGTGCACCGCACTGGTGTAGAGCCGCCCTCTGGTCGGCTGCTTTGGACGGTGATCGTGTGTCGGTGGCCACAGCCGGGCAGAGCCCGGCTCTACGGGGTTGGCGGCGCGTCGCGCTGGTGTAGAGCCGCCCTCTGGTCGGCTGCTGTGGACGGTGATCGTGCGGCGGTGGCCCCAGCCGGGCAGAGCCCGGCGCTACGTGGGGTCTGCTACTACTACCAGGGGTACGCCGCGCTGCGGATGCTGCAGCACGATCACCGGTTGCTGGTAGACGCGACCCAGCGTCGCCTCGGTCAGTACGTCGGCCGGGGCGCCATCGGCCGCCACCCTGCCCTGCTCCAGCAGCACGATGCGGTCGGCATGGCCCGCCGCAAGATTCAGGTCGTGCAACACCACGATCACGCACGCACCGGCGTCGGCCAGGGCGCGCACGCTGCGCAGCGTGCGCTCCTGGTGGCGCAGATCCAGTGCCGCGGTAGGTTCGTCCAAAAGCAGCAACGGCGTCTGCTGGGCCAGGACGCGCGCGAAGGTGGTGCGTGCCGATTCGCCGCCCGACAACTGCTGCACCTCGCGCAGGCGGAGGGCCTGCAGTTCGGCGGCGTCGATGGCCTGCTCCACCTGCGCATCATCCACCACGGG
Organism: Stenotrophomonas sp. Marseille-Q5258; assembly: GCF_946900935.1. Taxonomy (NCBI): domain Bacteria; kingdom Pseudomonadati; phylum Pseudomonadota; class Gammaproteobacteria; order Lysobacterales; family Lysobacteraceae; genus Stenotrophomonas; species Stenotrophomonas sp. Marseille-Q5258. Next base: position 100,783 of record NZ_CAMPPN010000005.1, on the reverse strand, counting down.
ATCCGGCGGATGCGGCAAGCGCCCCATCGCCACCACCTCCTCGACGCTGAAGGCGAACCGCACGCCGTGCTCCTGCGGCATCACTGCACGCTCGCGGGCCAATGCGCCCGCCGTATAGCCGGCCAACGGCCGACCCTGCAGCAGCACCTCCCCCGCGTCGGGCCGCAGGTCGCCTGCCGCCACCGCCAGCAATGTCGATTTGCCGGCGCCGTTCGGACCCACCAGGGCGGTCACCGTGCCTGGCACGAAATCCAGCGCGATGCCGTGCAGAATCTCCCGCTGCTGGCGGCGCACGATCACTCCGCGCATCCGCAGCAGCGCGCTCATGGGGTGTCCTTGCGGCGCTGCTGCAGCACCAGCCACAGGAAGAACGGCGCGCCCAGCGCGGCCGAGAACAGTCCAAGCGGAATCTCCGCCGGCGGATCCAGCGTGCGCGCGGCGGTATCGGCAATCACGATCAGCACCGCGCCGAGGATGCCCGATACCGGCAACAGCCAGCGATGCCCCGGACCCACCAGCATCCGCGCCACGTGGGGCACCACCAGTCCAACGAAGCTCACCGAGCCCGCGAAGGCGACCGCCGCGCCAACCAGCAGTGCGCTGAAGGCCACCAGGCGCCGCCGCGTGCGTGCCACGTCCAGCCCCAGGTGCTGCGCCTGGCGCTCACCGAGAGCCAGCATGTCCAGCGGCGTCGCCAGACGTTGCAGGGCCAGCGCACCGATCGCGAAGAACGGCACCACCGCCACCACATCAGGCCAGCTTGCGCGCGCCAGTGAACCCATCTGCCAGAACACCAGCGACTGCAGCTCGCTTTCGCTGGCGATGTACGTAAGGAATCCGATCAGTGCCGAGCAGAACGCCGCCATCGCGATGCCCACCAGCAACAGCGTGGCATTGCCACTGCCCTTGCCCGGCCGCGCCAGCGCGTAGGTCAGACCGATGGCCAGCGCGCCACCGACAAAGGCGGCTACCGGCACGATCCACCCCGCCGCCCCGGCCGCGCCCAGCACGATGGCGGCCACCGCGCCCAGCGCCGCGCCCTGGCTGACACCCACGATGCCCGGATCAGCCAGCGGGTTGCCGAACAGGCCCTGCAGGCTCGCGCCGGCCATCGCCAGTGCCGCGCCGACCATCGCGCCGAGCAACGCGCGCGGTATGCGCAGTTGCCAGACCACCGCGAGATCCCGGGCGCTGACCGATTGCGGGTCCGCCAGCCCCAGCTTCACGCCGATCGCCTGCAGCACCTCCAGCGGCGGCAAGCGCAACGGCCCCACCGCGAACGAGGCCAGCACGGCCAGCAGCAGCGCCGCGGCAGCCAGCAGCAGCATGCCGCGGCCCCGGCGACGACGGCGGTCGGCAGGACTCATGCCGGCGGCAGCGCCGCCAACGCCTTGGCCAGCGCAAGCGCCCCGACGCCGGACCCGACGCTCGCGTACTTGAGCTGCACGTCCGGCATCACCCAGACGCGATTGGCCTGCCCGGCCGGCGTCTGCCTGAGCGTGGGATACGCCTTCCACAGGCCCTCGGCGCCGCCGAACAGGGCCAGATCGTGCCCGGTCACCAGAATCACCTCAGGTGCCGCCGCGAGCACGCCTTCATTGCTCAATGCCGAGTAATTCGCCACCCCGGCCTCGGTGCCGATGTTGACCCCACCGGCCAGCGCGATCAGTCTGGCCGACGCGCTGTCCGCACCGGCGACGGTCGGTGCGCCACCGGCACCGGTCGCCGATACATGGATGACCCGCGCGGCGCGGCCGCTGGCCGTGCCGATGGCGGCGGCCTCGTCCAGCTGCTGCTGCACCTGACCGGCCAACTGCACACCCGCGTCGGCCAGACCGACGGCGGCGGCAATCTTGCGCACCTTGTCCGGCGCGGCCTGCAGATCGTCCACCACCACCGCCGGCTCACCGACCGCACGCAGCTTCTGCGCCAGTTCGGTATGGCGGCGCAGACTGTTGCCCAGGAACAGCGAGCCCTGCAGGCTCAGCACGCCCTCCACACCCGTGGTGCGGTTGAACAGGAACTGATGCGGCGCGGCGCGACCGCTTTCCGTGGTGGTGTTCTTCGGTGCGGCAAACACCTGCTTGCCCAGTCCCAGCGCATCGAGCACCGCGATCACGTCGTCGCCGCCCACAATGATCCTGCTGGTGTCGTCGACCGTGACCGTGGCACCGTCGTCGGACTGCACCGTGGCCGGCAATACGGCGGCCTGCCCCGCCAGGGTCGGCAGCGCCCCGCCGTCCACACGCGTCCAGCCCGCCGGCAAGGCGCCGGCATCTTCGGCCGTCGTCGCCTGGGGCGTGGCGGCAGCCGTATCGGCCGCCGGCGGCGTCGCCGTTCCACCACAGGCCGTCAATGCGACTGCCAGTGCAAGCGGCAGCAGCCGCATGGAACCCATCGTTTTCATCATTGCTCCTTCGGCAGGGCGGCCGGCGGCCGCCCTGCACGGTAGTTACTGGCTGCGCAGAGCAAGGCGCGTGATGCGGTCGCCCTTGGGGTCTTCGGCGCCACGCGACTTGTTCACAGCGAACACGTTGCCCTTGCCATCGGCACGCACATGGTTGGGGAAGGTGCCACCGTCGAGGTTGCCGACGATCCTGCCCTCGCCATTGACCACGGTCACCGTGCCGGCACCGCGATTGGTCACATAGGCCAGGCCGGAAACCGGCTCGAAGGCCACGTTGAGCGCGCCTGCACCCACCGGCACGTCATGCAGCACCTTGCCACTGGCGACATCCACGATCAGCAGGTTGTCGCTGCCCTGCGAGGCCACGAACAGGCGATCGTGCCTGGCGTCATAGGCGACACCGGAGGCGCTGATCGAATTGCCGAGCGCGATGACCTTGTCGACCTTGCCGCTGGCCACATCGATGACCGCCGCTTCCGGCGTGCCGATGCTCACGGTGAACAGCTTGCCGCTGGCCTCGTCGAGCACCAGACTCATCGGCACGAACTTCGCGTCGTCCACGCCAGAGGCCAGCGTGATCGGCTCCAGCGCCTTGAAGGTTTTCGCATCGAACACCGACAGATGGTCTTCGCCGGTAGCCGAGGCGATCACCTTGCCGCGTTTGGTGTCCACGACCACGTCGCGGGCGTGCGGCACGGTGCCGACCGGGAACTGGTGCACCAGGCCCAGATCCGACTGCCGGTACACCGCCACGGTATCCTGGCGGGTATTGGTCACCCAGACATGTCCATTGGCATCGTCCACGCCCACGCCGTACACGGCGAACACGCTGCCGCCCTTGGCGTCGGGCACCTGCGCCGGGGTGATCGCCTTGATCACGTTCAGACGCGTCGGGTCCACCTTGAGCAGCTGCGACTGGGTGACCGGCGGGCGGCCGACTGCCGACGTGACGAACACGGCGTTGCTGGCCGGGCTGTATGCGCTCTGATACAGCCCCTGCACGAGCTTCGCCGACGACTGGTTGAATGCCTGCTGGCCACTCAACGGCAGGTTCGGCGACACCCGCAGCGACAGCACGGCCGCCGCATCGGGCTGGCTGGCGCGCACCACCACCGGGTGCTGGCCCGGCACTGCGTCGGCCGGGATGGCGATGGTGGCCTTGAAGTTGCCCTGCTCATCGACCACGTACGGGGTTGCGTTGAGCACGGTGTCGCCGCGCAGCAGGGTCACCCGCTGGCCCGGCACGAACTGGCGACCGGTCACATCGGCCTGGGTGCCAGGCACCACATTCTCGCCGCGGCTGCTGACCTGGCCGCGGAAGCCATTGGCAGGCGTGTCGAACACCGGCTGCGCGAATGCGCTGCTGGTGGCCATCGACAGCGCGAGCGCAAGGGTGGCCAGGCGCGGCAGGGAGTTGGGTTTGTACATGGCAGTAACCTTCTGTTGGGGGCGCGCATCCGGCGCGTTGTCACAGGGATTGCCTCGGCGTGGCCGCGATCCGTTGCGGCGGTGGCACGGGGCCACGGGTCTGCCTGGGTAGGAAAGACTCAATCGTCGGTGTGCGTCGCCGGCGTCGCCGCAGGCATCGCGCTGCGGTCGGCGATGCCGTACAGCGCGGTGAGCGCGGCCTTCAGGGATGCCGGCAACATCGGGCCGTGGCCGAGACCGGCGAACTCGCGATACGTGACGTGAAGGCCAGGCACCTCCTCCAGGCGTCGGCTCAACTGGTACGCCGCGTCCGGCGCGGCCCCCCCGATGCGGCGCAGATGCGCCACCACGCGGGGGTTGGTGAGATCGCGCACACCGCGGTTCCCGCGGCGCTCATCACCGCCAAGCATCAGCGTGAGCTGCGCCGGCGTGCCGCGATAGCTCCCCAGGAACTGCTGCTCCATCGCACCCTGCGGTGCACCCTGGCTCCACCACAGCGAGGGGCTGGCACTGATGTAGTGCTGGAATGCGGTCGGGTGCGTGTACAGCGTGCTGAGCACGAACAGGCCGCCCAGCGAATGGCCCCAAAGCGACTGCTGCTGCGTATCGATCGGCGTGCGGCGCTGCACCTCGGGCTTGATGCGCTGCGCGATCACGTCGTAGAACGCGGCCGCGCCTCCCCCAACGGATTGCACGCTGCCGTTCCCGTCGTCGGCCGTATCGACCCAGGCCGTGTAATCGAGCGTGCGTGCCTGTGAATCGATGCGCAGGTCGTTGTCGTAGCCGATGAACACCAGTACGGGCGCCTTGCCCGCGGCCAGCTCGCTGAGAATGCCCTGGTCGAACACCATCGCTGCAGCGTTGCCGTCTAGCATGTACAGCACCGGCGCGGGTGCGGTCGACGATGCCGTCGGCACCCCCAGATGGATACGCCAGCGACGGGTGTGGTCGGCGTTGTCGATCACGAAACGCTCGAAACGATAGCTCTGCGCCGGCTCGTCCAATACGGTGTGGCCGACCTTCTGCAGCGGATTGCGCTGCTGGGCCGCAGCGGGGGTCGAAACCGACAGGCCGATGGCGCACGCCAGCACGGCAAAGCAGTGCCATGCGGCCAACGGGGCAATCAGGATTCTGGACACGACAGGACACTCGTTCAGGGGCGCGGATCGCACCGCCCGCCGTGACGCGCGAGCGGAATTCATGACGCCAGTGTAACCCAAATGCGAATGGGTATCACTGGCATCGATGCAATCACGGTGGCGGCGTCATGCCGTGTTCACCCGTTCATCACGACGACGCGCGCATTAGTCTTCGCGCCTGCCGGGGGGAGGCGTGCCACACCTCGCTCATCTTCGAGCGACGCGGCACAGCATCGCGTCGCCGACATCACTGTGCACCGGTCGTTCTTGTCATCAGGAGCCCGTCGTCATGGTACCAGCGCACCCCCGTTCCCCCACACGCTCAATCACCCGGGACCTTCGCCCCATGCGCGGATGCACCGCGCTTGCCTCGGCCATTGCCCTGAGCCTCGTCTTCGCACACAAGGCAGCCGCCCAGGCAGTGGTGGTGCAACCCGGCCAGACGGTCACGCTGGTACCGGGCAGCGCGAATGAAGGGCGCGACTTCAACGTGCTCGGCACCCTCACCGTTCGTGGCGCACGCGTCGGTGCGATCGAAACCATCAACGGCAGCGGCGCGGTTGTGACCCTCGATGGAGCCACTGCCAGTGGCAGGGTAGCGTCCTATCAGGCCACGGTGACCGTTCGGGATTCGGTCATCACCACCACCGACACCAGTCCCGGGATCAGCGGCTATGCCACCATCACCCACGGCCTGGCAAGCGGCGGCGCCGACGCGCCCAGAAGCGTCCTCACGCTGGTCAACAGCCAGATCACCGGCGGCACCGGCGGGCTGCAGTTCGCCGCCGGCGGAATCGTCAACGTGGCGGGCAGCACGCTGACCGGCGGCGTCAACGGCGCCCGTGCCATTGCAGGCTCCGCCGAGTTCCGCGCGGGCTCCAGGGTCATCGGCGGCACCAACGGCCTGCTGATGACGGTCACGGCCAGAAACCAGCCCATCAATTCCACGCCCGACGACTGGTACGTGCTCGTCGATGGCAGCACCGTGCAGGGACAGACGGGCAGCGCCATCCGGGTCAACCCGAACCTCACGCCGGAACTGGCGCGCATCACGGTGCAGAACGACGCAACACTGCTGGGCGGGAACGGCAACCTGGTCGAGGTGGCCGCCAATGCAGCGCTCGACTTCACGGCACGCACCAGCACACTCGCGGGCGATTTCATCATGGATGCCGCCGCCGGCGACACCACGCTGCGGTTTCTGGACGGTCTGCGGCTGACGGGCCGCGTGCGGGGTGGCGCAGACGTCATCGTCGACCAGGGCGGCCGCTGGCTGCTCAGCGGGAACAGCAACACCGGCAACCTGACCCTGGGCGCAGGCAGCGACATCCTGCTGGGCGACGCGGGCCAGTTCGCACAGCTCACCGTTGTGGGCAACTACATCGGCCAGGGCGGCACGCTGCATTTCAATACCGTGCTTGCCGACGATGCGGGCGACACGTCCACGTTGCGCGTGACCGGTGCGACGGGCGGCACCACGCAGGTCGCCGTGACCAACATCAACGGTGCCGGCGCACAGACCGTCAACGGCATCCGCCTGGTCCGGGTCGAAGGAGCCTCCAACGGTCGATTCGTGCTGCAGGGACGTGCCATCGGTGGCATGTACGAGTACTTCCTGCACAAAGGCACCGATGCCGCGCCGGCCAATGGCAACTGGTACCTGCGCTCGACCTATACCGGCAACCCCTGCGATATCAACCCGGATGCGCCGGGTTGCGTGCCGGTGATACCTGTCGATCCGGTGGATCCCGTCGATCCGGTGGACCCCGTGGACCCCGTGGACCCCGTGGACCCCGTCGATCCAGTAGATCCGTCGGATCCGGTCATCCCGGTGGATCCCGTCGACCCCGTTGATCCGGTCGACCCCATTGACCCCGACCCTGCCGACCCCGTTCCGGTGCTCCGCCCCGAACCGGGGGCGTACCTGGCCAATCAGGCGGCCGCTGTGCAGATGTTCCAGCTGCGCCGCCACGACCGCGGCGCGCCGGGGCTGGATGGCGAAAGCAACGGCACCTGGATCCTGGGCAGGCGCGATCAGCTGCAGGCCACCATCGCCGGCCAGGTGGACACCACCACCCACACCGACGCAGTGCATCTGGGTACCGATCTCTGGCGGTGGGGCCAGCGCGGACGCGGCCAGATCGGACTGATGCTGGCCACCGGCCAGGCACGGACCGAGGCGCGCTCGCAGCTCTCCGGTTACCGCACCCGCGGCAAGGTCCGCGGCGACGCGGTCGGCCTGTACGCGGGCTGGGTGCAGGACAGCGACAGCCGTCGTGGCGCGTATGTGGATGCCTGGGCCCAGTACGCGCGCTTTGACAACGAGGTGCAGGGCGACAGCCTGACGAAGGAAACCTACGACGCCCGCAGCCGCAGCGCATCGCTGGAAGCAGGCTACGCCTGGCGGCTGCACGCCTCGGATGAGGGCGAACTGTATCTGCAGCCGCAGGTGCAGCTGGTCTATACCGACATCACCAGCGATCGCGTGCAGGAGGCCAACGGCACCCTCGTCGAAGACGACACCGCTGGCGGCCTGCAGAGCCGCGTGGGCCTGCGCCTGTTCGGCAATCGCATCGGTGCGGGCAACCGGGTCCAACCGTTCCTGGCGATCAACTGGCTGCACAGCGCCCGCGCTGAAGTGCTGCGTTTCAATGCCGAACGTCTCGATGCGGATCTGCCTGACAGCCGCTACGAGGCCCAGGCCGGCGCCCAGCTGCAGCTGGGTCAGCGCTGGCTGGCGTGGGGTGACCTGCGGGTTCAGCGCGGCAACAACGGCTATCGCGATGCCGCCGCGCAGATCGGCCTGCGGGCGGCATGGTGACGTGAACGGCCGGAGCGTGCGCGCTCCGGCCAACATCATTGCGCAATCCAGACGCCGTTATGGATCCGCGTCGAAGATCACGGTGACATCACCCCGATAGTGGCTTCCGGGATGATCCAGCATCCGCAGTACAGGCGCCCCGTTGACAGCAAAATCCAGGCGCGAGGGCCGACGGATGACGAACGAATCGGCGGCAAACACCGGTGCGGTCATGATGCTCGTCAGGGGTACAAGCACAGCTTCCTCACCTGCGCCGAGGCGATGGAAGCCTGGCATTGTCAGCCGGATATCGAGCGGGACATCGTCAGCGGCGACCGTCTGGTTCCGCAGCGCGCATCGCCCGTCAGGGAACACGTGTTCGCATGTCAGCGAAACACTGAACCGGCCCGAGCTGCTGATCTGGAATGGAAGCTCTTTTTCCAGTGCCTTGGGCGCGATGCCGTGGTCGCTCCACTGGGTCCACCCTCCTCGCGGCATCAGAACGGCGCGGTCGCTGCCCGGCGCAAGGTCGAGCTGGAAGGCGTGGCGGACCTCCAATGAAAAGTGGATGTTGACGACGGAATCATCGAGCACCACCCCGTCGCCAAGATCGAAGTCCGCGCCCTCCCCTGTGCCGCCGACCCGGAACGTCGTCTGTCCCGTATAGAGACCGCTACGCATCGACAACGGAGCAGGCGTGGTCAGGCTGTAGGTGATATCGAACTGGTTCATGTCGTAGTTGTTCGCCGTGATCCAGTCCAGCCCACAGGCCACGCTCCCTTCGCCACCGTCGCGACGAAGCAGCATCCGCATGATCGTGCGGTTGTGCGAATTGGTATTTCTCAGCCCGAACGTGCAGTTGCGTGCCCCACCGGTCGATGCCGGCTCCGTCGGGCCATCGCCGTCCGTGTCCCGAAGTCGCATCGCTGCACCGATGATCCGGAAGGTAAGATCGAAGCTGTGGGCACCATCCTCCGACGTGACGCGTACGATGCGCGGCGGGGGCATGCCGATGTAGAACGACCCTCGACCATAGCCACTGCGCCCATCCCCCTGCTTGGTACCGCGGATCTTGGTGTCGATGCTCCACCAGTTGCTGGCGATGCAGGAGGGAAGATGCGTGCCCGCGCATACCCCCGACCAGGGGGTCGTGTTGACGAACTGACGCTGGTCGGGATTGCCGATGTCCGGCTTGAACTCGGCGCTGATGTAAATATCGGCCGCCTGTGCGGCAGTCAGGAACAAGCAGATCGGCAGGGCGACCAGCACGCGCGCCAGGCAGCGCATCAGCGTGCGGGATGGTTGGGGCCGGTTCATGGCAGCGCGTCTCCTCGGGAAGCATCGGATGCGACGGTGGTCGCGGTGAGGCGGTTGTCCGGACACTGGAGAATGCCGGCCATCCAGGTATCGTGAGGCGGTCGCGTGGCCGTTCCATCCAGCACGAACGTACAGTCCTGCACGCGCGGGTGGCGCACCTGCAGAGCAGGAGAACGCACACTCAACTCCAGTGTGAAGAAGCCATCGGCTTCGGCGACGCTGCGCCCGGCGTGGTTGTGGATGTGCGCGCCGGCGAGCGGCTGACCGCTAGCATCCTGCAGCCGTCCCATGACAGTGACGGTCGAGACGATATCGACCTTTCCATAGGCCACCCCACCCTTGTTGAGATGGTAGGACAGACGGCCGGGCTGGATAGCGGCGGCCGGCGCGGCGCGCCCCTCGAAGTCGATCTGAAGCGCGCCACTGCCGTAGGCGGCGACCGGCACGAAATTGCGTCCCGGCCGCAGAACATGCGAGCCACCCCGACTGTCGTCCGCGCGAAGCGCTACGTCGGGAAGGTCGGAGCTGACGTCCACGATCATGCCCGTGTCGGCGCTTCCGCCCGGTGCCGCGCCGATGACCGCCAGCCGCCCGGCACCGAGGGCGATGGTGCTCTCCAGATTGAGCCCACCCCCGACATGCCCTTCCTGCGACGTCCTCTGCGCGTACACATCGCCGTGCACGAGCGGGTGTTCAAACCGCGCGTTGCCGCTGAGCCCAAGGCCCTCGCGGTCCACCGTGGCCTGCCCGGCGAGACTGCGCAGCGTATGCGCCTCGAAGGTCTGCTGGACACCGGCCGCGGCGTACAGGTCCCGGCCGCCGGCGGTACCGGTGCGGCTGCCAAGGCTGCCGCTGTAGCGGCGCCCATGCTCGCCCAGCGCCAGACTGAGGGTGAAGTCAACGCCGCGATCCCGTCGCGCGCCGGTGCCGAGGTTGGCCGGGCGCTCGAAGATCGATGTCCGCCACGTCGCGTCCGTGCCGAACAGCTGCTGACGCCGGCTGAAGGACAGGTCCATCCCCACGCCCCTGCTCACACCCTGATGACGCGATACGCGGCCGGAGAGATGACTGCGGTCATCAACGCGATGGCTCACACCCACTGCACTGGTCTGCAGCCAACCCGCTCCGCGCTCCTGCACGGGCAGCGCCGCCGGGGATGGATCGTCTGAGGACCGGCGCGCCTGCCAGCTGCGATTGTGTGATGCCGTCACGGTGCCACGCCGGTAGCGCAGCAGCCCGTGGATATCCAGCCCCCGCCCTTCGTGTCGCGTGGCGTAGGCATTGGTGTACAGGTTGGCCCAGTCGTTGGCGTGCCAATCCACCGACGCGGCCACTGCCGCGTGATCGCCCACCTGGTGGGCGGACAACCCGAGCACTGCCCGCGCATGGGCCAGATAGTTGACGATGGCACCTGCCGCCAGACGCCCCCTGTCCGGGTCTACCGCACTGTCGAACAGGCTCCGCTGCTGTCCAACGAACGCGCTGTAGCGCCAACGCCGGCTCGGATCGCCCCAATGGCTCGGCTTGTGAATCAGCGCGGTTTCGCGGGAGGTTTCGCGCCCGTCTTCGATGATCCGCAGCTCGACGTCGTAGATGCCCCCCGGCAACCGGCGGGTGTCGACCTGCTGGAGGCCTGGCTGCAAGGCCTGGGACAGGATCAGGGCACCGTCGCGGTACACCTCGAGCGCGCCTTCACGACTGGCGGTGACATACACCGGATACAGGCTGGGCGCCCGGGTATCCACCACGAGGCTGTCCGAGGAGCCGGCCATGACACCGATGGCGGTATGGCGGCTGCTGCCAGGCCCCCGCGGCTGCCGGGTGACCCCTTGGTAGGTCGGCAGAAAGTAGCCCGCGCGCACGAACGCATCGCCCAGCTCGCGCTGGGCGTAGAGGCTCTGCACTGCATGGCGCATGCCGTTGCGCGCTTCACTGCCACGGTCCGCCTGGTAGGCACCCACCGTGGTCCATGCGCCGAGACTGCCCTGCAGATCCAGGGCATAGCGGCCTGCGGCATCGGCACCCTCGCCAGCGTGGACATTCAGCTGGTGCCGCAGGATAAGGCCGCGACTCCCGCCGTCCGGCAAGGCATGGTGCCGCGGCCGCTCCGATGCGCCACCCTCACGGGTCGCGATGGACACCAGCGAGCTTTCCAGGCTGTAGTGAAGCCGCTCCAGGCCTTCCCGGCAGTCCCGATGGCACGGACCGAGCGGTCGTGGATCGCGCAGGACGGCCAGCCAGCGGGCGCGTTCCGGCTCCGGCAAGGGGCTGTCGTGGCTCGCGGCGAAGTCGATCAGCGACAGGGTGTTGTCGCGCGAGACCACTGCCCGCGCATCACCGAGATGGCGGCCATCCTTCTCCACACGCACCACCAGAGGAACGTCGAAAAAGTGATCGCGGAAGTCGTCGGGGAGCGTGCCGGCCTGGTCCATCACGCTGATGCTCTCCAATGCAGCCGGCGCCGCCTGTGCCGCCGCGCAGCCGCAATACAGGATCGCAGCGGTGGCAAGGGGACGAAGACGCAGCAGCATTGGAGTTCCTCTGAATGGAGGGAGGGGCGCATGCGCCCCTCCAGACGGGCAGCCGAAGCGGCCCGGGTGACGCGGCGTGCCTTACGGGGTGCCGCTTTCGAACATCATGAAAACGTTGCCCTGGTAGTTGCCCTGCGCGTACTCGGCACCAGCGGGTGCTGCGGCGGCGATGACCACGGCGGCGCGCTTGCTGGCCGATGCTTCGATCGCACTGGCGACCTCGACTGCGTTGGCCGCGCCGACCTCCAGCGCCTGACCGGCCACGGTCACGGTCATGTCGATGCTGTCACCGGCACTGACCAGCATCGCGTCGGTGCTGAGGTAGGCATTGATCGCCCCGAGGCCGCTCTTCATGTCGAGCTGCTGCTGGATCGGGTCCAGTCGCTGCGCGGCGATATCCCAACGCATGGCCTGGACCTGGCCCGCCCAGTCGCCGACCGGCGAAATCTGCAGGCCGGTGGCGGAAGGAACGATGGCTTCGACGGTGACCTGCAGCGGGAACTGCTCCGGTGCGGCCATTGCAGCGGACGGGGCCATGATCATGGCAGCCACGAGAGACAGGGTGGTGGTGTTGATACGCATTGCGGTGTTCTCCAACGGTGGAATGTGCCGCCGGTGCGTCCGGACGGCGGATGATGGTTCCTCCCGGAACCTACGGGTTGAGCAGGACGCGCTTACGTGCGTCCCCCTCGACGATCTCGAAGCGATGCGTCTGACCGGGACCGTGCGAGAAGGTCTCCACGCGCTGCGGCAGCAGGTGGATCCTGCGCGGCGGTGAGCAGGACTCGGCTTTGCCGTCAATGCCGCACTGACGCACGTCGTCAAGCACCACGGTGGTGTTGCCGGCATTGCGGACGACTGTCTGAGCGTCGCTGGCATCCACGCGCGTGTCGTAGGTCGTGCCATCGGGATGCACAATCACGAATACCCCGTATCCGGTAAGCACATTGACCCCCGCCAGCAACCCCTTGCGGTAGTCGTCGGCCTCGGCGTCGGTCAGCGCGAACTCGTCCTCGCGCTTTGGCATCACCGGAACGAAGCGCACCCGGTAGTAGCGTTCGGCGGAGCGATCACCCTGGAACAGCAGGCGGGTAGCCTGCTGCCCCTGCGCAGGGACGATCAGACGCGACGGGCTGGCAATCAGAGCGTTGCCCTGCCCGTCCACGCGCGTGGTATCGACCGGGACTTCGGTTGCCTTGCCATCGGGTCCGTAGCGCACTTCAGCAATCTCCACCCGCACGAACGCGGTGGCATTGCCGGTGTTGCGTACGCGCTTGAGCAGCGCGCCCTGTCCGGGAGCGGCGTACTCGTACATCGCACCGACATTGATCGACGGCGTGCCGGCAAGCGACGGCGCAGCCAGCACGGCCGAGGCCGCGAGCAGAAGGAGGCGCTTCATGGGTGGAAACTCCACGAAAGAGAAAGAAGTCGATGCAGGCCGGCGCACGGCGGCAGCCTTGCCAAGGAGCGCCACGGTACGCCCCGCCCCGGCGGGTGCGTATGCAATTTGTTTCAACGCGCACTGCAACTACTTGCAAGTCCGGCGAAGGCGTTCACGTCAGGCAGCCAGAAAAAAAACGCCCCGCAATGCGGGGCGTTGGCGCGTTCCAGCGGCTGTGGCAGTCGTCGGCTATTGCGTGGCGTCCTTCTTCCATGCTGCAACGTCGGCACGCACTGCGGCGAGCAGCGCATCCAGTGCCTCGCGGTCGTACATCCGGCCGCGCAGGACCACCGAATCGATGGCACGCGTGGCGGAAATGTCCTGCAGCGGATTGCGCTCCAGCAGCACCAGGTCGGCGGCCTTGCCTGCGGCCACGCTGCCGTAGCGGTCCAGCCTGCCAAACCACGCCGGGCCGGCGCGGGTGGCGGCAGAGAATGCCTGTGTCGGCGTCAATCCTTCCTTGACGAACAGCGCCAGTTCCTCGTGCAGTCCGATGCCCGGATAATTGAAGGAGTTGAGGAAGCCGGCATCGGTGCCGGCCATGAGCGTCACGCCGGCCTCCTGCAGCAGCGGCAGCACGGCGGCCACCTGGTGGTACTCCCGATGGCGCGCCTCGATCTGCGCCGGCGTCGCCTTGGCCGCACGCTCCACGCGCCAGGCATAGGTGGCCTGCAGCTTTGGGCCGATGTAGGCCAGATACGGATCGTGCGCGTGGTCGTCCTCATCCAGGAAGTCGAGAATGCGCCCGCCGTTGAGTGTCGGGGTGACATACACGCCCTTGGCGGCGAAAGCGCGATAGGCCGCCATTGCGGTGTCACGATCAAATCCGGCCGCGAGCCGGCGGTTGGCTTCCGCACGGTCGATACGCTTGGCGGCAACGCCGGCCGCGATGGCCGCCTCATCCTTCACGCCCGCCTTGTACGCATAGTCGAGGTGCTCGATCGAGCTGATCCCGGCATCCACCGCCTGCTGCACGGTCAGCGCCATCGGGATATGGCCCGATGCACGCAGTCCGTTGGCGCGCGCGCCCCGGACGGCGGCCAGGAACAGGTCCGGGGTGAGCGTGCTGTCGGTGATCTTCACGAAATCCACTTGGTCGCGCTTGAGCCGCACGAATGCCGCATCGAGATCGGCCGGGCTGCCTACCTCGATCGTGCCCTTCCAGACCGGCTTGATGCCCTCGATCTTGGCGCCGGAGGTGAACAACTGCGGTCCCGCCAGCTCCCCGCGACGGATCTGCCCGCGCCACGCCAGCACCTGCCCGGGCAGATCGCCGGAGGCATCGCGCACGGTGGTGATGCCGTGCGCGATGTACAGCGGCAGCAACGCCTTGTTCTCTTCGATCAGCGCAGGACCGCCACCAAAGTGCACGTGCATGTCCCACAAGCCGGGAATCAGGTAGCGTCCCCTGCCCTCGACGCGGCGCGACGCCGTCCACTCCCTGGCGATGGCACGGTCTTCACCGACCGCCACGATGTCCTCCCCGCGCACCACCACGCTCTGGCCGGGGATCGTGCGGCCGTGTTCGACGTCCACGATCGTGGCGTGCTGGATCATCAGGTCGGCATGTTCGGCCGCGGCGGCCGAGGCGGACAGCGTGAGCAGGACAGGCAGGGCAAGGCGGAATGTGGCGTTCATGGCTACCGGGAAAGAAGACTCCCCGGCACCTTAAAGCGCCGGGGAGGCCATTCACCAGTTAAATTTTGCACTGCTGCATATTCAGCCAGCCACTGCGCTTACGCTTCGCCCTGCATCGCCGGGCGCGCCTGAACCTGCGCCAGCCAGGCCTGCACATGCGCATGCCCCTCCACGCCCGCCCCCACATACGTGCCATAGCCGACCACCTGCGCAACCACCAGATCCGCCAGCGAATAGGCCGGCCCGAGCATCCACGGCCTGTCTGCCAGGCGCGCGTCGAGGATGTCGAGCAGTTGCCGTGCGTCATGCAGCGCTACGGACGCGTGGTCGGCACTGCGCAAGGGGCCGTCCATCGTCGCCAGCCGCAGCGCGTGGATGGCGGCCATGTAGGTCACATAGGCCCATGCACACCAGGACATCGCCTGCAGACGCTCCGGCGTGTCCTCGGCCGGCCACAATCCCTTGGCCACGCCGAATCGCGCGCCGAGCCACAGATGGATGGCCAGGCCTTCGAAGATCGGGGTGCCATCCACCACCAGGCAAGGCACCTTGCCGTTGGGATTGATCGCCAGATACTCCGGGGTGCGCTGTTCGCCGTTGCGGATGTCGATGCGCACACGGTCATGCGGCACATCCAGTTCGGCCAGCGCGCAGGCCACCGGGGTGGCGCTGGACATGGGGTGCCAATAGAAGACGAGGGACATGCAGAACTCCTGGGTCAGGAACGGAGGAAAGGTGCGCCGCCGATGGGCTTGCACCGCCAGCACAGGCTAGCGACCATTGCGGACAGCTTTTGTCCTCGATAGGCGGCACCCTGCCACCATGCTCACCACCTCCGCCCGCCTCCTGCGCCTGCTCGCGCTGCTGCAATCCCGCCCGCATTGGACCGGCGCCGGCCTCGCCGAGGTCATGACAGTGCACCCGCGTACCCTGCGCCGCGATATCGACCGCCTGCGCGCACTCGGCTACCCGATCCAGGCCAGCAGCGGAGTGGCGGGCGGCTACGCTTTCCGTGCCGGTCGCGCGCTTCCGCCGGTGCTGCTGGATGACGAAGAGGCGCTGGCGGCAGCACTGGCACTGCGCACCGCCGTCACCGGCACCATCAGTGGCATCGAGCAGACCGCGATCACCGCGCTGGTCAAGCTGGAACAGGTGATGCCGCCGCGGCTGCGCCGGCGGCTCGACGCGCTGCGATCGACGATCCTGCCGCTGGGCCAGCGCGGCCCCGTGGTGGATGCCGCGCTGCTGGCCACCCTGGCCGGCGCCTGCCGCGACCAGCTGCACCTGCACTTCGACTACGCCGACAAAAAGGGCGACGCCAGCCATCGCTGCGTCGAACCGCACGGCGTGGTCAACGCCGAACGCCG
Organism: Stenotrophomonas sp. Marseille-Q5258; assembly: GCF_946900935.1. Classification (NCBI taxonomy): domain Bacteria; kingdom Pseudomonadati; phylum Pseudomonadota; class Gammaproteobacteria; order Lysobacterales; family Lysobacteraceae; genus Stenotrophomonas; species Stenotrophomonas sp. Marseille-Q5258. Next base: position 84,715 of record NZ_CAMPPN010000005.1, on the reverse strand, counting down.
CTGGTATCTGGTGGCCTGGGATACCGCCCGCACCGACTGGCGCACCTTCCGCATCGACCGCATCACCGCGGCCCCATCGGTCGGCGCACACTTCCGGCCCCGCCCCCCGCCCGACGATGGCGACCTGCGCGGATTTGTCGATCGTGCGCTGACGCTCGGCGGCCGCAGCGACGGTGCCGAGGTGATCCTGCATGCACCGCTGGCGGAGATGCGCCAGCGCATTCCCGCCTCGGCCGGCGTGCTCGACGCCGTGGATGCGCAGCGCTGCCGGCTGCGCTGCACGGCCTACCCGATGGGCGAAGTGGTGTATTGGCTGCTCGCCCTGGAGCTGGAGTTCGAGGTGGTGGGCCCACCGGCGCTGCGCGAGCGTCTGCGCGAGGCGGGTGACCGCGTGGCGCGCAGTCTCGCGGACGCCGCAACAGACGCCAGCCGCTAGCTGCGCCGCCATTTGCTGCCAGCCGGTGCCCATGCTAGAACGCAGGCCCATGCCGAAGTTGGATGCCACCATGTCCGCCAGTGCGAAAGCGAATCGAACGCTGTTCGACCTGGATCTGCTGCGGGCGATGGTCACGGTCGCCGACTGCGGCAGCTTCACCACCGCCGCCGCGCGCCTGCACTCGACCCAGTCAACCGTCAGCCAGAAGATCCGTCGCCTGGAAGACATGGCCGGGCATGCCCTGTTGATCCGGGCCAATCGCGACGTTCATCCCACCGACGCCGGCCAGACCCTGCTCGCACATGCCCGCCAGATGCTGGCCCTCAACGATCAGCTGCGCGAAGCGCTGGCCGGCGCCACCGTGGCGGTCACCGTCCGCCTCGGCGTGCCCGAGGACTTCGTCAGCGCCCGCGTCACACAACTGCTGGGGGCCTTCAACCGCCGGCACCCGCAGGTGAAGCTGGAGGTGACCAGCGGCCTGAGCCGGGATCTGGCCAACGGCTACGACCACGGCGAACTGGACCTGGTGCTGGTCAAGCAGCGCCGGCACGCCCGCGCCGCGAACGCCTGCTGGCCCGAGACGATGCGCTGGGTGGACAGTGCGCGCAGCCCCTGCTTCCAGCAGGATCCTGTGCCGCTGGTGACCTTTCCGCCGCGCGGCCTGTACCGTGACGAACTGATCGATGCGATCGAAGCGCTGGGACGCCGGTGGCGCATCGCCTTCACCAGTTCCAGCCTTGGCGGCATCCAGGGCGCGGTTGCCGACGGCATGGGCATCAGCCTGCTGCCGGCCCGCGCGGTCACCCGTGAGCACACTCCGCTTGGCGCCCGGCAGGGGCTGCGCACGGTGGACAGCATCGAAATCGCCATGCTGCACCGGACCAACGCCGACCCGCTGGTGCTGGCGCTGGCCGACCGGCTCGCCCGCCTGCTGGAACGCCCGTCACGCTGATGCGATCACGCATCTGCATCGTCCCGATGGGTGCGGATACGAAGTGCTTCCTGCACAAGGCGCAAGCACTTGGACAGTGACGGACACCTCCTTTAGCACATAGGAATCGTCCTAAAGTCGCTATCGGGCGTCTCGGGGATCGGGCGGAAAAGGGAGAATGTGTCACCTCCCAGATCGCGCGACCCCCTTGTCCAACGACATCCTGATCGCATGAACGGACACCCTGCCGACGCCACACTCAAGATCGCCCTGCTGGACGATCACGACGTCGTCCGCCACGGCACCCGCATCCATCTGTCCAACGACTGGCGCTTCGACGTCGTCGGCAGCCACGGACACAGCAACGCACTGCTGACCACACTGGCAAGCCGCCCCGTGGATGTCGCCATCGTGGATTACGCGCTGTCGGCCACCGATGTCGAGGGGCTCGCGCTGGTCCGGCAGATCCGTCAACGCCATCCCCGGGTCGGCATCCTGGTGTTCTCGGCGCACGTCAACCGGGTGATCATCACCAGCGCACTGCACGCCGGCGCCAATGGCGTAGTGACCAAGAACGACCGCCTGGACGAGCTTGCCCGCGCGATCGTGCAGATCACCCAGGGCGAGAGCTACCTGCCGCCCGAGTATGGCTGCGACCCCGACGAGAGCCACCTGTCCAACGCCGAGCGCGAGGTGCTGCAACTGTGCATGACCGGCATGACAGTGTCGGAGATCGCACTCAAACGCCACCGCAGCATCAAGACCATCAGCACCCAGAAGCACGCCGCGTTCCGCAAGCTGGGGCTGCGCAGCGATGGCGACCTGTACACCCTGCGGCACCAGCTGGGCAACCTGTGAAACAGGCATTGGCCTGCTGGCTCCTGCTGCTGGCGGCAGGATGCTCGCGCGATGCGACCGAGACCACCACCGCCGGCCGGCGCGAGGTGAACGTGGCAGTGGACCCGGCGCAGCGCAACCTCCTGTCCGCGCCGGATGCGCCGGCCAGGCACGCCAACCTCGCTGACGGCTATGCACAACTGGTGGCAGCCCATACCGGCCTTCGCTTCATCGAACGACCTCAACCGGATTTCAACAGCGCCGTGCAGTCCATCTGCGACGGGACGACCGATGTGATGCTCCTGGTGGGCCCGCTCGACGAGCACCCGTGCAGCGGCCTGCTGTTGTCCACCCCGTACTACCGTGGACGCGCGGTGCTGGCCGTCCGGCGCGGAACCACCGTGCCTGCGTCGCTGGAAGCGATGACCACACAGCGGATCAGCGTGGTCAAAGGCGGCCGGCACGAAGCATGGCTGCGACGGCACCACCCCGCTGTCCAACGGGTTCCGCTACCCGACCTGCGCGCAACGCTGGCGGCGGTGGAGGCCGGCGCCGTGGATGCGAGCATGGGCCTGGACGCAACCACCCATCCGATCGTGCGCCGCGACTACGCCGGCAGCATGACGCTGGAGCTTCTGCCCGATACGGTGCCGGCGAGCCTGTACCTGCTGATGCACGACCGCAACAGGGACATCAAGCGACGCATCGAGGTGGCAATGGCCGCCATCACCCTCGAACAGCACACCGGACTGCTGCATCACTGGTCGCAGGCCACGCACATGATGCCGCCGACCTCGACGGCGGTACTGCATCATTTCCGTTGGGCGCTGATAAGCATCGTCTGCGCGGTCCTGCTCCTCGCTGCGGCCACCCTGTGGCTGCATGTCACCCAGCGTGCCGCGCTGCGCTCGCAACGCCGCCAGGCACGCTTCATCGGCGTGATGAGCCACGAAGTGCGCAACGCCAGCCAGGCACTGGTCAGCACGATCGACCTGCTGGGGCAGTCGCGGCTGGACCAGACGCAGCGGCAACTGGTGGATGCCGCCCACGCCGCAGGCGCCGGCCTGCGCAGCCTGCTGGGGCATGCCCTGGACTATTCGCGCATGCGCAGCGGGCGATTCCAGCCGTCCCTCGGCAATCATGACGCGCAGGCGCTGGCCCGGCAGTGCGTGATGTCGGTGCGCCCGCTCGCCGAGAAGAAGGGGTTGATCCTCACATTGAATGTGACGCCCGATCCCCTGCCCACGCTGAAGCTGGACGCCGACAGCCTTCGCCAGCTCCTGAACAACCTCCTCGGCAATGCCCTCAAGTTCACCCATCAGGGCCGGATCGTGGTGAGCCTGGCACTGCAGTCGCCAACCACCGGCATGCAACTGCGGCTGAGTGTGAGCGACACCGGCATCGGCATCGCGCCGGACCGGTTGCCCCGCGTATTCGAGGCATTCACCCAGGCGCACGATTCGGATGCACTGACCAGCGGCGGCTCCGGCCTGGGCCTGTCGATCTGCCGCGACCTCGCCCGCGCGCTCGGCGGCGAAATCCTCGCCCACAGCGAGCCAGGCCAGGGCAGTCGCTTCGACGTCGTCCTGCCGGTGTCGCTGGCCAGCGACGCCCTCGAAGCCACCCCGGGACCGGACCTGTCGCTGCCGCTTTCGATGCGCACACTGCTGCTGGTGGAAGACCACGCCATCAACCGCGCGGTCGTGGCCGAGCAGCTGGCGGCGCTCGGCGCCCGCGTCACCTCGGTGGGCGAAGGCACGGCTGCGTTGGCCGCGTTCGCGGTCACCCCGTTCGCTGCGGTCCTGCTCGATTGTGGCCTGGCCGACCTCAGCGGGTACCACGTCGCCACCACCATGCGCGAGATCGAGCGTCGCCTGGATCGTGCGCCGTGCCGGATCGTGGCCTTCTCGGCTGCGCGCTCCTCCCGCCACACCACACGCTGCGAGGATGCCGGGATGGACGCCGTGCTGTGCAAGCCACTGCATACCGCCGACCTGCTGGCGGCGCTGCAGTTGGCCGACAGCGACAATCCCGCGGCCGCATGCCTGCACCCGCAGACCCAGCTGCTGGCGCGTTATGCCGCGTCGATGGAGGAGGATGCGGCGTCACTTGCCCAGGCGGTGGAAACAGGTACGCTGCCGCTTCTTCGCTACCGCGCCCACCGGCTGGCGGGCGTGCTGCGCATTCTGGGGCATCCCGATCTGGCCGATGTCGCCAACGACCTGCATGAGCTGGATGCGGACGACCCGGCGTTGTGGGCCGAGTCGGCGCGCCTGTGCAGCTATCTGCAGCCGCGCATCGCCGCGCTCGCGGACGGCGCGATCACTTCAGCTGCAGCGGGTACCGCTGCCACAGCACATGTACCAGAAACCCCGTGAGTTCCGGGTCCTTGCTGCTGATCGCTGCGCGGATCTTGTCGAGCAGAACCATGTCGCTGCAGCTGCGCACATCCGCGTGATCGGCCTGGCCGGCGCGGCGCGCGCGGTAGCGTGCCGCACGCTGGGCATCGGTCATGGCGTAGCCGAACGTGGGCGGACGGCCGCGCTTGCGCGGCAGCATCAGCTCCAGGGTGCCGGGGTCTTGTTCATCGCGCATGACGGACGAGGATGCGAACGGGGGCGCGCACGATATCGTGAGACATCACTTTAATCCAGCGTTTCGCGCGCTTTTTTTCATCCCGCCGCCGTCAACGCCACGTCTCGGCCACGCGCGCGCCCGCCCACACCAGCAGCATGCCGCCGGCCAGGCTGATGCCGAGGTACAGCGGCACCATCGGACTGCGGTCGGCGCGGACGAAAACCAGGCTTTCCAGCATCATCGAGGAAAACGTGGTCAGCCCGCCGACCATGCCCACGATCAGGAACGCGCGCCAGTACAGCGCCGCGCTGCCGCGGCTCTGCAGCCAGATCATGACGTAGCCGGCCACGAATGCACCCACCAGGTTGACCGTCAGCGTGCCCCACGGAAAGCCGGCACCAAACTGCCTCAGCATCGCATCGCCGAGCATGAAGCGCAGTGCGGCGCCGAGAGCGCCGCCCGCCATCACCAGCCCAAGCTGCTGCCACCACACGGACATGCCACTCATTGCCCCGCCTCCCTGGCGGCGCGCGCCTCGGCACGCGCGGCGCGCAGGCGGTCGAGCTTATCCTTGAGTTTGATCTCCAGCCCGCGCGGTACCGGCTCGTAGTACACCCGTTCGCCCATCGCGTCGGGGAACCCGGTCTGGTCCAGCGCGATACCGCCCTCGGCGTCGTGGTCGTACTGGTAGGTCTTGCCGTAGCCCAGTTCCTTCATCAGCTTGGTCGGCGCGTTGCGCAGGTGCAGGGGTACTTCCTGGGTGCCGGATTCCCGGACGTCCTGCCGGGCACGGTTGAAGGCGGCGTAGCCGGCGTTCGACTTGGCGGTGCTGGCCAGGTACAGCACCAGCTGCGCGAAGGCCAGCTCCCCTTCCGGACTGCCCAGGCGCTCGTAGATATCCCAGGCCTCCAGCGCCATCGACTGCGCACGTGGGTCGGCCAGGCCGATGTCCTCGATCGCCATGCGGGTCAGGCGGCGCGCCAGGTAGGACGGATCGCAGCCACCGTCCAGCATGCGCGTCAGCCAGTACAGGGCCGCATCCGGGTTGGAGCTGCGCACGGACTTGTGGAGTGCCGAGATCTGGTCGTAGAACTGCTCACCGCCTTTGTCAAAGCGCCGCGTGCGGTCGGCCAGCACCTGCAGCAGCATCTCCGGCGTGATCCGCCCGTCGTCGCCAACCGCCAGTTCGGCCGCGATTTCCAGCAGAGTGAGTGCGCGGCGGACATCGCCGTCGGCGGCCGTGGCAATCTCCAGCAGGGCGTCGGGCGATACGTCCACGGCCTCGCTACCGAGGCCGCGCCGATCGTCGCGCAGGGCGCGCTCGAGCGCGTCGACGATGTCGCCCGGCGACACCGCCTCAAGCACATGCACGCGGCACCGCGAGAGCAGCGCCGAGTTCAGTTCGAACGAGGGGTTTTCAGTGGTGGCGCCCACGAACACGATGGTGCCGCGTTCGATGTGCGGCAGGAACGCGTCCTGCTGGGCCTTGTTGAAGCGGTGCACCTCGTCGACGAAGAGCACGGTGCGACGGCCGTCGGCGAACCGCTGCGCGGCCTCCGCCAGCACCTGACGTACCTCCGGCAGGCCGGACAGCACCGCTGAGATCGCCCGGAACTCGGCGTCGGCATAGTGCGCCAGCAGCAGCGCCAGCGTGGTTTTGCCGCATCCCGGCGGCCCCCACAGAATCATCGAGTGCACGTGACCGGACTCGACAGCCCGGCGCAGCGCGCTGCCAGGCGCGAGCAGCCGCTTCTGCCCGACCATTTCGTCCAGTGTCTGGGGGCGCATCCGCTCGGCGAGCGGACGCAGCGTGTCACGATCCACGGTCAGCAGATCGGGTCCATTGAATGTCGTTCGGTTTCTGGCCACGCCCCATTCTACCGTGGCAGGCCAGAGACCCTCACTCGCCGATGACGTCGGTACCCTTGGCTGGCGTGAAGCTGAAGGTGCCGGCGGCAAAGCCCGGGTTGCGCTTCCAGCCGCTGAAGGTGATCACCGTCCGCTGCCCCACCGCGTCGACCACTTCCATCCGTGCCAGGCCCTGGGTGTTGAAGCCGAGCGCGGCGTACTGGAAGGCGGTGTCGGTTTCACGCTTGGGGGTCAGCGACAGCCACTGAAGGCCATCGCGTGCGACCGCTTCCTCGCTGACGTCGTACTGGCGGTCCAGCAGCGCCGGATTGATCAGCGCGGTCAGCGGGCTGTTCTGCTCTTCCTGGCCCTGCGCACGCACCGTCGCCTGTTCCAGGTCCGGCTCGTAGACCCACACCTTCTTGCCATCGGCCACGATCAACTGCTCGTGCGGCTTGATGTACTCCCAGCGGAACAGGCGCGGAGCCGACAGCGCCACGCGGCCACTGGTGGTTTCCTTGACCTTGCCCCTGCTGTCGAACACCTGCTGGCTGAACTGGCCATCCAGCCCCTTCAGGCCTTGGGTGAACCGGTTGAGGTCGTCGCGGGCACCTGCCCATGCAGTGGCCGAGCCTACGCTGGCGCAGACCAGGGTGGCGGCGACGAGGTAGCGACGGAGCGTGGTATGCATGCGGGTATCCGGACGTGTGAATGGGTTGGGGCCAGTGTGCCCATTCCATCCTGAATGGGCGATCAGGCGGTCATTATGCGCTGCGCCGGCAGTGACGTCTCGTCTCCGCGCGCCACCGCCCTGACGCGCGTTGCTGCAACGCAACATATTGCATGGCCCGCCGCGTGATGTCGCGGCACCCTGCTCTCCCCGCCGCGCTTTACCCGCGCAGCCGCACGCCCACAGACGCCAGCCCCCCACGCAGTGCAGAGCATCCTCGATCGACTTGACGCCCAGGAGCAGATGCTCCACGCCCTCCGGGGACACATCGCCGGCCTGGACCACGCGTTGCGCCTGCTGCTGGCCGGCTGCCCCGACATTCACATCATCCGCGCGGCGTGGGAGGAGATCGCGATCGAGATGCTGGCGCGCGCCGATCCCGCCGAACCCGCGCTCTACCGCCATGCGCTGGACCAGTGCATGGCCCGCATCGCCGATCAGCTCAATGTCGCCACGCTGCAGCGCACGACCAGCACCGACGCCTGAGCCGGCTCTCAGGGCGAGGCCTGCACCGTCCCCAGGTCGCCATACACCACCTGGCCGCGGAAGCCGCGCCGCACCTGCTGGTACAGCGCGCGGAACGCCGGATAGTCCGCCGGCTGGCAGAGCGCGTCGGCACCGCGCACCGCGCGCTGGTGCAGGCGGTGGTGCACACGGATGACCTGGCCCTCGCGCGACCAGTCCACCTGGTACTCCCCCGCCGCATTGCCGAACTGCTGGCTGCGCGGGATCGCCACGATCGGCACGCCGTCCGGGAACACCAGCCGGTAGGTCTCCTCGCGCAGGCTGTCGTTGCAGTAGAACGGCGTTGCATTCTGCGCCGCAGAGGTATTGGCATACAGGTCGCGGAACGATTCGCCACCCGGGGCATCGGGGAGTTTCATGCCGCCGACCACACTGAAGTCCACGTAGTCCTCGGCCTTGAAGTCGTAGCGGTAGTTGAACGGCCGGGCCAGGTCCTGCGGATCGCCCAGCAGGGTCAGCGACCCGCTGCCGTCGAAGCCGGATGCCGCCATGATCGATTCCTCCACCCGCGTGCGGTTCTGCGCGTTGAGCCGCGCGAACGAGCCGCGCATGGCAATTTCGGCCACCTCGCCGGGCACCTGCTGCGTCTGCCCGACCAGGTTTCCGTGGCGGTCGAACTGGAACGCCACCGACATCGCCAGGCCATTGCGGCGCGCGTCGTTGTCCGGCGTGCGCGCCAGTACCGCTTGGCGGGTGTGCAGCACCGGCGCCCCCAGGTCCCCCTCCGGCAACTGGCCGAAACGCGCGTAGGGCGTGGTCGAGTCGAGGTACAGGTCGAATTCGGGCACGTAAGTGATGGCGTGGTTGAAGCGGCCGAGCAACGGAATCTCCGGCAGGCTGGGCCCTCCGCCGGCGCCGATCAGCACCGGCGTGCTGTCGATGCCGCGCGCGGCCAGCAGCGCCTCCAGGATCACCACGTGGTCCTTGCAGTCGCCGTAATGGTTGTCGAGGATGCTCTGCGCCGGGTTCGGCTCCAGCCCGCCGTTGCCCAGGTACACGGCGACGTAGCGGATGTTCTGCGCCACCCAGCGGTAGAGGGTGGCCGCCTGCTCACGCCGGTCGTCGATGCCGGCAGTGAGCTGGTCGGCCAGCGCTTGGATGCCCGGGGTGACCGCCGCCGCCTCACCACTTTTCATCTGGTAGGCCCGCCCCACCTGCGCCCACTCCTGGTAGGTGCTGGCCATGATGGTGGGACTGAACTCCCACGCGGCCGCCGACCAGTTCTGCGCCTGCAGCGCCTCGGCACGCTGGTAACGCCACTCCCACCGCGCGACGCCATCGCGGACGACCGGCGCCTGGCTGCCCTGCACGCCCCGCTGGCGCACCTGCATCGGCAGGGCGGCCGGTGCCGTGAGCGTGACCCGGGCATCGTCGTACTGGGCAAACACGCTGAACGTCTCCCACAGGCCGAAATAACCCGGGAAGTACGGCGTATTCTGCACACGCCGGGTGCGGTAGACCACGCGCGTGCCGGGCGCCAGGTTGGGGAACACCACCACCTGCACTTTGCGGTCGGCGTACATCGCCGCGGCGGCGCTGGAATAGCTTTCCTGGGTGTAGATGCGGTCGGCGGGCACATCGCGGCGCTGGCCGTCAGCGGCGAGCGTATAGGCCTCCAGCACGTCCAGCGTTTCCATCTTTTCGCTGTAGCTCAGGCGCACCTGGCTGAACTGCTCGACCGCGGCCTTGGTCTTGAGCAGGATCTCGTACGCCTCGGTCTGGGTGCTGCCGGCGTCGGCACGCACCTCGTAATCGGCGCGGTACCGCACGAAGCTGAAGCTGGTGGTTGCCTCGGCATCCTGGCCGGCAACGGGCGCCCCGGCGGCCGGCGTCGCGTCGGCCGCGGCCGGGAACGACAGCGTCACCAGCAGGCCCAGCGCTGCCCACGACATGCTCGTCATGACGACATCCTTTCGCGGCCACCGGGCCGCCGCCGTGCTGCGGTTACTTCGGAGGGGGCGGCGCCAGCACGCTGCGATCGCCATTGTGTTCGGGCGGGCTGACCACACCAGCCGCTTCCATCGCCTCGATCAGGCGTGCGGCCCGGTTGTAGCCGATCTTCAGTCGCCGCTGCACGCCGGAGATCGAGGCGCGGCGCGTTTCGGTCACGATCCGCAGGGCCTCGTCGTACAGCGGGTCGGACTCGTCGCCGGCACCGCCACTGGCCTCGGGCAGGCCGCCGGGGCCCACCACCACGCCATCGCCCATCATCTGCACTTCGTCGAGCACGCCGCTGATGTAGTCGGCCGGACCGCTGGCCTTGAGGTGCTCCACCACGCGATGCACTTCCTCGTCGGAGACGAAGGCGCCGTGGACACGGTCCGGCAATGCCGTGCCCGGCGGCAGGTACAGCATGTCGCCGTGGCCGAGCAGGGTTTCGGCGCCGGACTGGTCCAGGATGGTGCGCGAATCGATCTTCGAGCTGACCTGGAAACCGATGCGGGTCGGGATGTTGGCCTTGATCAGGCCGGTGATGACGTCCACCGACGGGCGCTGGGTCGCCAGGATCAGGTGGATGCCGGCCGCACGGGCCTTCTGCGCCAGGCGCGCGATCAGCTCTTCGACCTTCTTGCCGACAATCATCATCATGTCGGCGAATTCGTCGATGAAGATCACGATGAACGGCAGCGTCTCCAGCGGGCGCGGCGCTTCGCCCAGCTCCGGGTTGGGCTTGAACAGCGGGTCCATCAGCGGCTGCCCGGCGTCCTGCGCATCCTTGACCTTCTTGTTGAAGCCGGCCAGGTTGCGCACGCCCACCGCGCTCATCAGCTTGTAGCGGCGCTCCATCTCGGCCACGCACCAGCGCAGGCCGTTGGCGGCCTCCTTCATGTCGGTCACCACCGGCGCCAGCAGGTGCGGAATGCCCTGGTAGACGCTCAGTTCGAGCATCTTCGGGTCGATCATCAGCATCCGCAGGTCTTTCGGCGACGCCTTGTACAGCAGGCTCAGCACCATCGCGTTCACTGCCACCGACTTGCCCGAGCCGGTGGTACCGGCGACCAGCAGGTGGGGCATGCGCGCCAGATCGGCCACGGTCGGGCGGCCGGCGATATCCTTGCCGAGCGCCAGGGTCAGCACGCTGGCCGACTTGTCGTACTCCTTGGAGCGCAGCAACTCGGACAGATAGATCATTTCGCGGGTGACATTGGGGATTTCCAGCCCCACCACCGACTTGCCCGGAATCACATCGACCACACGCACCGACTTCACCGACAGGCCGCGCGCGATGTCCTTGTCCAGCGAGCTGATCTGGCTGACCTTGATGCCCGGCGCGGGCTCAATCTCGAAGCGCGTGATCACCGGGCCCGGATAGGCGCCGACCACCTGGGCCTCGATGCGGAAGTCCTTGAGCTTGAACTCGATCTGGCGCGACAGGGTTTCCAGCGTTTCCTCGTCATAGCCCTTGGGCTGCGGCTTGGGATCGTCCAGCAGCGCCAGCGGGGGCACGTCCGACCCATCGCCGTTGACGCCGCGGAACATCGGGATCTGGGTTTCGCGTTTGGCGCGGTCGCTCTTCTCCAGCACCGGCTCGGGACGCGGCTCGATCTTGACCGGCTCACGCTTGGCGCGCACCTCGGCATCGACCTTGCGCACTTCCTGGCGCTCCTCGCGCAGCGCACGGGTCTGCTGCCATTCGCTGGCCTGCTCTTTTTTGCGGTTGAGCAGCGGCGGCAGCGCCAGCACGGCCCGGCCGATCTTCTCCATCACCGTGAACCACGACAGGCCGGTGGCCAGGGTGATCGAGGCCAGCAGCAGCACCAGCACGAACAGGTTCGCGCCCAGTTCGCCAAACCCAACGGTCAGCGAGGTGCCGACCAGCTTGCCGAGAATGCCGCCGGCGCTGGCCACATCCACCTGGTTGTACAGCCGCAGGTGCATGAAACCGGTGCCGGCGATCAGGAAACCGACCAGACCGATCAGGCGCAGCGCCGGGTCCAGGTCGTGCTCGCCCTTGCCTTCGCGCTTGAGCCCGAACATGGCGATCCACGCCAGCGCGCCCAGCACCACCGGCAGCACGAACGCGATGTAACCGAACAGCTGCAGCAGCACATCGGCCACCCAGGCGCCCACCCGGCCGCCCATGTTGTGCACCGGCGCGACCACGCTGCCGGTATGCGACCAGCCGGGATCGGTGGCCGAATAGGTGAACAGACTGGCCACCAGATACAGCAGCGCCGGCGCCACGGCGATCACGCCAAGATCCCGCCACAACCGCTGCCGGCGCGGATTGTCCGCGCTCGCGGCCTTGCGCGACGGCGCCTTGTTGTCGGGAGACTTGGATCGTTCCGGGACCTGTTTCGCCACCTTAGACCAGACCTTGGGAATGCACTGTTAGTGCTTGATAATAAACGACTCACCGCCCTGTCGATAGGTGCAGATCCAGGGTCGGCACCGTAGAGCGGCCTCCAGACCGTCAAATCCCCGGCGCAGGGCAAGGAGGACACCTCCCCTGGCCCGCGCCGTTCCATCGGCCGCCTTGAATCGCCCCGCCCCTGCCGCCACTCTATGGCGTGCCACGGACGCCAGGCAATCATCGCCCGCGTACCGTCCCATCACCTCAACGCGAGTCTACATGAGCAATTCCACGCCCTCCCGCCACCAGAAGCTCGTCATCCTCGGCTCCGGCCCCGCCGGCTGGACGGCCGCCGTCTACGCTGCCCGCGCCAACCTCAAGCCGGTGGTCATCACCGGCCTGCAGCAGGGTGGCCAGCTGATGACCACCACGGAAGTGGACAACTGGCCGGGCGACGCGCATGGCCTGATGGGTCCGGACCTGATGGCGCGCATGCAGGCACATGCCGAGCGCTTCGAAACCGAGGTGATCTTCGACCACATCCATACCGCCGACCTGTCCCAGCGTCCGTTCAGGCTGATCGGCGACAGCGCCGAGTACACCTGCGATGCGCTGATCATCGCCACCGGCGCCACCGCCAAGTACCTGGGCATTCCCAGCGAAGAGGCGTTCAAGGGCCGCGGCGTGTCGGCCTGCGCCACCTGCGACGGCTTCTTCTACCGTGACCAGGATGTGGTCGTGGTCGGCGGCGGCAACACAGCCGTCGAAGAGGCACTGTACCTGTCCAACATCGCCCGCAAGGTCTACCTGGTCCACCGCCGCGACACCCTCAAGGCGGAGAAGATCATGCAGGACAAGCTGTTTGCCAAGGTTGCCGCCGGCAAGATCGAGACCGTGTGGCACCACCAGGTCGACGAAGTGCTGGGCAATGATGCCGGCGTCACCGGCGTGCGCGTGAAGTCCACGCTGGACGGCAGCACCCGCGACATCGAGGCGCACGGCTTCTTCGTGGCGATCGGCCACCATCCCAACACGAGCCTGTTCGAGGGCCAGCTGAGCATGAACAACGGCTACCTCGACATCCGGTCGGGCCTGGGTGGCAACGCCACGCAGACCTCGGTGGAAGGCGTGTTCGCCGCAGGCGACGTCGCCGACCAGCACTACCGCCAGGCGATCACCTCGGCCGGGTTCGGCTGCATGGCCGCGCTGGACGCAGAGCGCTACCTGGATGCGAAGGGCGACCTGGCCTGATCGGCAACGCCGCATCCCGGGCCACCCCACGAGGCCGACGGAACCTCCGTCGGCCTTTTTTGTACCCTATCCTCTGACCATGCCCGCCCCCCGCTTCCTGCACCGCCTGTCCGATGTCTCCCCGGCCGCCTGGGACGCACTGCATGATGGGCGAAACCCGTTCGTGTCCCACGCGTTCCTGCACGGCCTGGAGGCGTACGGCTGCCTGCGCCCGGAATGGGGCTGGCGTCCACGCCATTTCACCTTGTGGGAGGGCGACTCCCTGGTGGCGGCCATCCCCGGCTACCTCAAGGACAATTCGCACGGCGAGTTCGTGTTCGACCATGCCTGGGCGCATGCCTACGCGCAGTACGGCCGCGATTACTTCCCCAAGTGGCTTGGCGCGGTGCCGTACTCGCCGGTGACCGGGCCGCGCCTGCTGGCGCATGACGATGCACATCGCACTGCCCTGCTGGCGGCGCTGACCGTCGAGGTGGGGCGCAGGGGCTGGTCCTCGGCGCATCTCAATTTCCATCCCGATGCGGAGAACGCCGTGTTCGGCGCTGACTGGATGCGCCGTGAGGACATCCAGTTCCAGTGGCACAACCCTGGCCACTGGCACTGCTTCGAGGAGTTCCTCGCGGCAATGGACCACAAACACCGCAAGAACATCCGCCAGGAGCGCGCCAGGCTGGCCCGCCGTGGCGTCACGTATCGGATCGTGCACGGCGACGAGGCGAGCGAAGACGACCTGCAGGCCATGCATGGCTTCTATCTGCAGACCTTCGCCGAGTACGGCAACTCCCCGGCGCTGACGCTGCCGTTCCTGCGTCACCTGGCCCGGACGATGCCACGCCACCTGGTCATCTTCCTGGCCCTGCACGACGGGACGCCCATTGCCGGCGCCCTGTGCCTGCGCGGCGCGGACACGCTGTATGGCCGCTACTGGGGCGGTGCCACCCTGCCCGGCCTGCATTTTGAAACCTGCTACTACCAGGGCATCGAGTACTGCCTGCGCGAAGGCGTGGCCCGGTTCGAGCCCGGCGCGCAGGGCGAGCACAAGCTCGCGCGCGGCTTTCTGCCCCGGCGCGTCTACAGCCACCACTGGATCGCCGAGCCGGCCTTCGCCGCTGCGTTGGCCGACTGGTGCGCGCACGAGCGCGCCGAGGTCGATCGTTATGCACGCACGCTGGCCGCACACAGCCCATTCAAGGCGCCGGACGCATGAGCCGACGCCTGCCCTGGCAGCTGGACCCGCGCCCTGATGCCCCTTTCCCGCCGGCCGAGACCGCGCTGCGTGAGCCGGATGGCCTGCTGGCCATCGGCGGCGACCTGCACCCGGTGCGCCTGCTCAATGCCTATGCCAGCGGTGTGTTTCCGTGGTTCTCCGACGGGCAGCCCCTGTTGTGGTGGTCGCCGGACCCGCGCATGGTGTTCCGCACCGATGGCGTGCACCTGTCCAGCCGGTTCCGCCGCAGCGCGCGCGGCAGCGGCTGGGTGGTGCGTGCCGACACCTGCTTTGCCGACGTGATCGCGGCCTGCGCAGCCAGCCCACGCCCGGGGCAGGACGGCACCTGGATCACGCCATCCATGCAGGAGGCCTACGTGGCCCTGCACCGGCTGGGCCATGCGCATTCGGTCGAGGTGTTCGCCGGCGACCGCCTGGTCGGTGGCATCTACGGGGTTGCGATCGGCCGGATGTTCTTTGGCGAAAGCATGTTCAGTGCAGCCAGCGGCGGCTCCAAGGTGGCCTTGGCCGCACTCGCCCGGCAACTGGCCCTGTGGGGCTGGCCACTGATCGACGCGCAGGTGGAGAACGATCACCTGCTGCGCATGGGCGCCGAGCATTGGCCGCGCGCGCGGTTCCTGGAGGTGGTGCGCAGACAGGTGGCTGTTCCAGAGCCCCCCGGGTGCTGGACCGAACGCTTTGGGGCGCTGGCAGCGTCTTCACTGGTGTAACGCTGTCGCCAGGGTGCCTGCCATTTGCCAGGAGCCGGCGCCGCGCCGGCACTGCCGGGGCGGCGCGATTAACACAAACTTTGCATCCAGGGGGAAGAGCGCGTAAAATGCCCGCTCTTAAGGCCAGCTCGGCCGTTTACAGAACTGCACAGGACTACATGTCGAAAGACGACTCCATCGAGTTCGAAGGCACCGTCAGCGAGACGCTGCCGAACACCACTTTCCGCGTCCGCCTGGAAAATGGGCATGAAATCATCGCCCACATCTCCGGCCGCATGCGCAAGAACTACATCCGCATCCTGACGGGCGACCGTGTCAAGGTCGAAATGACGCCCTACGACCTGACCAAGGGTCGCATCACGTACCGCATGAAGTAAGCGGTTCGGGGCGGCTTCACTAAAGAAGCCCCGCCAGAAGGCCAGCCAGGAGCTGGCCTTTTTGCGTGGGCGCAATTCAGGCCGTCACCCCTGCCATGCGGCACCCTGACCGTACGCACCCTGACATCGGTCAGCCTGCCTTGCTGCAGATTCGCCCTGGCGGGAAACGGCCGAAGCTGGCAGCCGGTCCAGTCCGGACCGCCACCCCTGCCCCTGCCATGAAGACCCTGATCGCCACCTGCCTGCTCGCCCTTGCCGCCATCGCCCCGGCGCAGGCCGCCGAACCCGCCGCCGCGCCGGCGGACTGCATCACCCTGTCGGCCGACCAGCAACTGGTGCGCGCCGGCGCCAGCCGCAGCATCCTGCTGCGTAATGCCGACCAGCATTTCGTGGTGCACTTCCGCAACAGCTGCGACAGTGCCGCCATCTCCCCCACGCTTGTCTTCGAGACGCCCGGCCAGGAAGGCCAACTGTGCAGCGCCGCGGGCAGCGTGCTCAAGACCCGCACCCAGAGCTGCGAGATCGCCTCGCTGGAGCCGATCTCGGCCGAGAGCTACGCCCGCAAGGCCCGCAACCGCCGCTGACGCGGGCTGGCGAAAAAGCAGAAGCCCCCGCAGAGCGGGGGCTTCGCTGTCCTCACCGACAGCCAACGGCCGTCGTCATGCCACTCTTACTCCACCGTGGCCGGCAGGCGCCGCTCCGGTTCGGCCTGGGTTTCGATGAACAGCTCGTCGTCGCGCACGTCGATGCTCACCTTGCCGCCGTTGATCAGCTTGCCAAACAGCAGCTCGTCGGCGAGCGGACGCTTGATCTTGTCCTGGATCACGCGTGCCATCGGGCGGGCACCCATCAGCGGATCGAAGCCGTGGTGGGCCAGCCAGTCGCGCGCGGTCGGCGTGGCCGACAGGCTGACGTGCTTCTCCTGCAGCAGCATCTCCAGCTCGATCAGGAACTTGTCCACCACACGCAGGATGTGCTCGAAGCCCAGCGGCTGGAACTGCACGACCGCATCCAGGCGGTTGCGGAACTCCGGCGTGAAGCTCTTGCGGATGACCTCCATCGCGTCGGTGGCGTGATCCTGGCGGGTGAAGCCGATCGAGCGCCGGGCGGCCTGGGCCGCGCCCGCGTTGGTGGTCATCACCAGCACCACGTTCTTGAAGTTGGCTTCGCGTCCGTTGGTATCGGTGAGCACGCCGCGATCCATGACCTGCAGCAGGATGTTGAAGATGTCCGGGTGAGCCTTCTCCACCTCGTCCAGCAGCAGCACGCAGTGGGGAGTCTTGACGATTTTTTCGGTGAGCAGGCCGCCCTGGTCGAAGCCGACATAGCCCGGAGGAGCGCCGATCAGGCGGCTGATCGAATGCGGCTCCATGTACTCGCTCATGTCAAAGCGCACCAGCTCGATGCCCAGCTGCAGCGCCAGCTGCTTGGTCACCTCGGTCTTGCCGACGCCGGTCGGGCCGGCAAACAGGAAGTTGCCGATCGGCTTTTCCGGATTGCCCAGGCCCGAACGGGCCAGCTTGATGGCCGAGGCCAGCGACTCGATGGCCGGGTCCTGCCCGAAAATCACCATCTTCAGGTTGCGCTCCAGGTGCTGCAGCACATCCTTGTCGGTAGCACTGACCTGCTTGGCCGGGATGCGCGCCATCTTGGCGATGATCGTCTCGATCTCCTCGATGTCGATCAGCTCCTTGCGCTGCCCCTCGGGCATCAGGCGCTGGCGGGCGCCGGCTTCGTCGATCACGTCGATGGCCTTGTCCGGCAGCAGCCGGTCGCCGATGTGCTTGACCGACAGGTCCACCGCCGCCTGCAGTGCATCGTCGGCGTAGGTCACGCCGTGGTGCGCCTCGTACTTGGGCTTGAGGCCCTGCAGGATCTCGTAGGTTTCACCGACGGTGGGCTCGACGATATCGATCTTCTGGAAGCGGCGCGCCAGGGCGCGATCCTTCTCGAAGATGCCGCGGTACTCCTGGAAGGTGGTCGAGCCGATGCAGCGCAGCTCGCCCGACGCCAGCGCCGGCTTGATCAGGTTGGAGGCATCCATCGTGCCGCCCGACGCCGAACCGGCACCGATGATGGTGTGGATCTCGTCGATGAACAGCACCGCGTTGGGGAGCTTCTTCATGGCGGTCAGCACGCCCTTCAGGCGCTTCTCGAAATCGCCGCGGTACTTGGTGCCGGCCACCAGCGCGCCCAGGTCGAGCGAGTAGATGACGGCATCGGCCAGCACGTCGGGCACCGAGCCTTCCACGATCCGCTTGGCCAGGCCTTCAGCGATCGCGGTCTTGCCCACGCCGGCCTCGCCCACGTAGAGCGGGTTGTTCTTGCGGCGGCGGCACAGGACCTGGATGGTGCGCTCGATCTCGTCGGCACGGCCGACCAGCGGGTCGATCTTGCCACTGCGGGCCTGCTCGTTGAGGTTGCTGGCGAACTCGGCCAGGGCATCGCCCTTGCTTTCGCCCTCGCCCCCTTCAGCCCGGCCCTCGCCATCGGCCGACGGCGGCACCTCGCCCTCCTCGCCCAGCTTGGCGATGCCGTGGGAGAGGTAGTTGACGATATCCAGCCGGGTGACGTCCTGCTGGTTGAGGTAGTAGACCGCGTGGGAGTCCTTCTCGCCGAAGATGGCGACCAGCACGTTGGCGCCGGTGACCTCCTTCTTGCCCGAGGACTGCACGTGGTACACCGCGCGTTGCAGCACGCGCTGGAAGCCAAGGGTAGGCTGGGTATCGCGCCCATCGTCTTCGGCCAGGCGCGAGACAGAGGCCTCGATGGCCTGCTCAAGCTCCTGGCGCAGGCGCTCGGCATCGGCGCCGCAGGCCTTGAGCACGGCCTGGGCGGAAGGATTGTCGAGCAGTGCCAAAAGCAGGTGTTCCACCGTCATGAACTCATGCCGGGCCTCACGGGCGCGCTTGTAGCACTGTCCGATGGTGTGTTCGAGGTCTTTACTGAACATGATCAACTCCGGCGGCAGTTGGGAACAATATGCGGCCAACCTTCACGATTTCCATCACCCTAGCGGATCGGTGCGTTCAGACGGCGTTAGCACTCCACCGATCGCCCTTCTCTGCCTGCGAGACCCATGATGCCCGAACTTCAGCTCACGAAATGGCAGCTTGCACGTGATGGCGACGTCATCACCACCCCGCATGCCCGCGTGTGGCCGGTCCGCCTCCCCGACGGAATGCCGGCAATGTTGAAAATGAGCACGTGTCCAGAGGAACAGAACGGCCACCGGCTGCTGCGCTGGTGGGACGGCGACGGTGCGGTACGGGTACTGGCATGGCAGGACGAGGCGCTGCTGATGGAGCGCGCCGTGCCCGGCACCTCGCTGAGGGAGATGGCCCGGCACGGGCAGGACGCGGCGGCAACGGCGCGCCTGTGCGACGTGCTGGCCCGGCTGCATCGCCCGCGCGGCGCACCGCCACCCGGGCTGGTGACACTGCAGGCCTGGTTCGCCGATCTGCTGGCGCCGACCCTGCCACTGTCGCCATTGCTGGAACAGTGCAGATCACTCGCGATCCATCTGCTGGCCAGCCAGATCGAGCAACGGCCCCTGCATGGCGATCTGCACCATGACAATGTGCTGGATGGCGGTGCGCGCGGCTGGCTGGCGATCGACCCCAAACGGCTGCTGGGCGATCGCGCCTTCGACTACACCGTGCTGTTCTGCAACCCGGACCTGTGCGGGCCGGACATCCACGTGGCCACCCGGCCGGAGATATTCGACGCCCGGGTCAGCCAGGTCTGCGTCCTTGCCGGGATAGAGCGGCGCCGCCTGCTGGCCTGGATCGCTGCCAGCGCTGGCCTGTCGGCGGTATGGTTCCTGGCCGATGGCGACGACGCGGCGGTGGATCTGGCGGTCGCGGACCTGGCGCTGCAGCGGCTGGCGCAGGCCTGAGCACGGGCCGGTGGCTCAGGCGCCGGTCTTTTCCATCGTGCACAGCAGCGGATGCTGGTTCATGCGCGAGAATTCATTGACCTGGGCGACCTTGGACTCGGCCACCTCGCGGGTGAACACCCCGCATACCCCGCGACCCCGGGTATGGACGTGCAGCATCACCTGGGTGGCCTTGTCCAGGTCCATCGCGAAGAAATGCTGCAGTACCGTCACCACGAAATCCATCGGTGTGTAGTCGTCGTTCAACAGCATGACCTGGTAGAACGGCGGCGGTGCGACTTCCGGGCGCGCAGGCTCCAGCAGTACGCCGTGGTCGTGGTGGGGGTCGTGGGAAGGCTCTCGTGGCATCGGACCATTATAGGGCCCTGCCTGCAGGATTGGACGTTGCCCCCCGTGGCCCTTCACAATCTGCACCTTCCCACACCCGCTTTCACAGGACTTTCATGAAAAGGATTGCAGCCGCGCTGTTGCTGACCGCCGCCACCTTCGGTGCCCACGCAGCCGACCCCGACAAGGTTGTCGGCGCCACCCTGGATACGCTGGAGTACACCTACGAGGTTGACGAGGACGGCGACTACAAGCTGGTCTTCGATGTCGAGGACGGCCGCAGCCAGCTGGTCTACGTGCGCTCGGCGGTCGAGGAGTTCGGCAGCCACAAGATCCGCGAGATCTGGTCGCCGGGCTACACCTCTCCGGGCAAGCAGTTCCCGGCCGCCGTGGCCAACCGCCTGCTCGAGGATTCCCAGGACGCCAAGCTGGGCGGCTGGGTCAAACAGGGCGAGCTCGCCATGTTCGTGGTCAAGGTCGACGCCAACGCCTCGTCCGATGCCTTGAGCGACGCCATCGACGCGGCGATCCGCACCGCCGATGCGATGGAAAAAGAGCTCACCAAGAAGGACGACTACTGAGGTGACTGCCGTGCCGGTCCCCCGCTGGGCGCCCCACGTCACCGTGGCCACGATCGTGGTCCGCGACGGGCACCTGCTGCTGGTGGAAGAGCGGATCGACGGGCGGGCCGTGCTCAACCAGCCCGCCGGCCACCTGGAGCCCGGCGAGTCGCTGGCCGAGGCGGCGGTCCGCGAGACCCTGGAGGAGACCGGCTGGCAGGTACACCTGACCCACTTCGTCGGGGCCTACCAGTGGACCGCGCCGGATGGCACGCCGTTCGTGCGGTTCGCCTTCGCCGCCGAGCCCCTCGCCCATGACCCGGCCCGTGCGCTGGACACCGGCATCGAGCGTGCCCTGTGGCTGTCCCCGGACGCGCTGCGCGCCGACCCGGCGCGGCTGCGCAGCCCACTGGTGTGGGAGGTCGTGGCCGACTACCTCGGCGGACAGCGCCATCCGCTGTCGCTCGTGAAGGTGACCGCATGAGCGCACCGCGGATCATGGTCGGGGTCTCCGGCGGCGTGGATTCGTCCGTGGCCGCGTGGCGGCTGGTGCAGCAGGGCGAGCCGGTGGCCGGCCTGTTCATGCAGAACTGGGCCGACGACGGCAGCGGCGACTGCCGCGCCGAGGACGACCGCCGCGATGCGGTGGCCGTCTGCGGCCTGCTCGGCATCCCGTTCCACTTCCGCGACTTCTCCAGCGAGTACTGGCAGGGCGTGTTCGAGCACTTCCTCGCCGAGTACGCGGCCGGACGTACCCCCAACCCGGACGTGCTGTGCAACCGCGAGGTGAAGTTCAAGCACTTCCTGGACGCGGCACGCGAACTGGGCGCCGAGCGCATCGCCACCGGGCACTACGCGCGGATTGCCCGGCAGGGCGGACGCTGGGCGCTGCTGCGCGGCGCCGACCGCAGCAAGGACCAGAGCTACTTCCTGCACCAGCTGGGACAGGAACAGCTGGCCGCCACGCTGTTCCCGATCGGCGACCTGCAGAAGAACGACCTGCGCCGGATCGCCCGCGACGCGCGCCTGCCCACGCACGCCAAGAAGGACTCCACCGGGATCTGCTTCATCGGCGAGCGCGACTTCCGCGAGTTCCTGGGCCGCTATCTGCCCGCGCGCACGGGCGAGATCCGCGACCCGGACGGCGTGGTCATCGCCGAGCATCCCGGCGTCTTCTATTTCACCCTGGGCCAGCGCGAAGGCCTGAACATCGGCGGCGTGCGCGGCCGCCCGGCCGCGCCGTGGTATGTGGTCGGCAAGGATGTGGCCAGCAATGTGCTGTATGTGGACCAGGACCGCGACAGCCCGTGGCAGCAGTCCACCCGCCTGCACTCGGAGGTGGCGCACTGGATTGCCGGTGCCCCGCCCGCCCGCCGGTTCGACTGCACCGCGCAGACCCGCTACCGCCAGCCGGACGAGCCGTGCACGGTACAGGTGCGCGACGACGGCACCGTGGAGGTGCGTTTCGTGCGCCCGCAGCGCGCCGTCACCCCCGGTCAATCACTGGTGTTGTATGACGATGAGGTCTGCCTGGGTGGCGCGGTGATTGCCGCCACCGACGCGCCGCTGGAGCAGCGCCTGCGCACCACCCCTTCTCCTTTCGAGGTATCTGCTGCATGAGTTTTTCCATCGACGACCGCGTTCTCGCACTGGCCGGCATTGCCCAGGCCCTGCAGCAGGTGCGCCGCATCGCCGAAACCGGCCACTCCGAAGCGGCTGTGGTCCGCACGGCGGTGGACAGCGTGTTCCGCATTGATGCCGACAGTCCCCAGGAGATCTACGGGAGCGCGGCCAACGTCGCTCCCGGCCTGCGCCTGCTGCACAACTACCTGCGCAGCCAGGGCCAGGACGAGATGCTGCCCCGACTGGCGCTGGCGGTGCTGCAGCTGGAACGCCGGTTCGTGCGTGAGCACGAGGTGGTCGAGAAGGTCAGCGCCGGCATCGAACGCGCCCAGGCCCAGGCCGTGTCGCTGGGCGACAGCGCCCACCCGGATGTGCTGGCCACGCTGGGCGGGGTGTATGCCGACACGATCAGCAACCTGAAACCACGGGTGATGGTCCAGGGCAATCCGCACTACCTCGGCCAGGCCGGCGTGGTGGCGGAGATCCGCGCACTGCTGCTGGCGGCCGTGCGATCGGCGGTCCTGTGGCGCCAGACCGGCGGCCAGTACTGGGACTTCCTGTTCTCGCGCAAGGCGATGATCGAGGCGGTGGACCGGCAGCTGCGCTGAGGACAGCGCAGTCACATCGATGAATGTGCGTGTGACGGCTAAAGCAAACGGGGGTACGGCCGATACATTCTCCGTGCACTTCCCGAGAACGTCCATGTACTCACGCATCTTCATTCGTCTGGCCGCCCCCCTGGTCCTGACCCTTCTGCTTCCTTTCGCCATCGGCTTCGAGTGGCCGGCCGCCCTGCGTTGGGCGATCCTGACCACGATGACGCTCAGCTGGCTTGGCTTTGCCTGGTGGACCACGCGGGCGCAGACCCAACGGTCGCCGGAACACGCCCGCATCCTGCGCGAGCAGGATCAACTGCTGACCGAGCTGCGCTCGTTCGTGGCCAACGAGGTCGAAGGCTCGCGCGGCGAAGTCGAGCGCGCCCGCGATCTGATCCGCCACGCCGTCAGCGGCCTGGGTGGCAGCTTCGATGCGATGAACCGCAAGTCCCGCCAGCAGAGCCAGGCACTGGCCCGCATCGTCGACCGCGCCGGTGAAGACGGTGGCGCCGGCGTCGACGTGGCCCGTTTCGCCCAGCACGCCAGCCACCGCATGGAACAACTGGTGGAAGCGCTGGAGCAGGTCAGCGGCCAGAGCAGCAACACCGTGCAGCACATCGACCAGATGGCGCAGCACCTGGACGGCATCTTTGCCCTGCTGGAAGACGTCAAGTCGATTGCCGACCAGACCAATCTGCTGGCACTCAATGCCGCCATCGAAGCCGCCCGTGCCGGTGAAGCCGGTCGCGGCTTCGCGGTGGTCGCCGACGAGGTGCGCAACCTCTCCGAACGGTCCACCACCTTCAACGAGCAGATCCGCAAGCTGGCGCACAGCTCCAAGGACGCCATTGCCAAGGTGCGCGAGACGGTCTCGCACATGGCCTCGCGCGACATGGACCGGTCCCGCGAAGCCCGCCATGAAGCGGCGCAGATGCTGGACAACGTGGCCCAGATCAATGCCTCGCTCGGCGACGGCATGCGCGAGATCTCCGAGTGCGGCCGTGCCATCGACAGCAGCGTGGCCGAGGCCGTCCGCGCCCTGCAGTTCGAGGACATCGCGACCCAGGCGCTGGGCGGCGTTCACACCCACCTGGACCGCCTGACCGCGATCAACCGGGAGGCGGTGGCCCTGCAGGAACTGCTGCACCGTAACGGCGGCGTGTTCGACGAGGAAGTCGTCACTGCCCTGCAGCGCACCGGCAGCCGCCTGCGCGAAATGCGCAGCGAGTGGGAGCGCCCGCCGCACAAGGCGGTGGCCCAGCAGAGCATGGCCGCCGGCGCGGTCGAACTGTTCTGATCGACATGTCGCGTGCCGGCCCCCATACCGGCACCTGCAACGGCCCCGGCATCCCCGGGGCCGTTGCGCTTGCATCACCCGCCCACGTTGCAGATGATCGTCCGATGCTGTTGAACGCCTCCGTAGCTGCCGTCGCGTCCCTCCCCACCACCGATCCCGGCCCGGTGGCGCAGCCCCTCATGGGCGGCGACCCGCGCCCTGCCCGGGCAGCGCCCTCGCCGCCGCAGGGCCGCGCCCTGATCGCCTGTCTGGAACAGCTGGCGCAGCGGGAGCTGGCCCAACTGGCCACCCGCTCCATGCCCGGACCGGCCGCACTGCCACATGCCCTCGACCCGGCACATGCCAGCCTGGCCTGGGACCTCGGCCTGACCGGCGACGCACTCGACGCCACCCGCTGAACCGTACCGCCGGGCGCGGGGCTGTTTTCGTGCACGACGCGCAGGATGCTCCTGGTGCCGTACCAGGACCGCTCACGCCATCAACTACCCGCCTGAAGCGGCGGGCGCTGCATATCGGGGACTGGGCGCGGAGGCGGGGTTCGGCACCGGTCTCGACGGCCCCCACCAGGCCATTGCCCATCTCGGCCAGGTCCAGATCGACACGCTGTCCGTGGTCCAGCGGGCACACCCCCACGTGCTGAGGAACCGGGTGCCCGAGGACGATCCGTCCGGTCCGAGCCGCCTGGTCGGCGACAGGATGATCGTCGAGCACGGTTCCACGCTGCGCCCATGCGCGACGACCGTTGCGCGCTGCCACGGCGCGCCATGCGCGATGCTGTCCGTGAGCGGCTTGACGCCTGCATCGTCCAGCGGCTGCAGGGGACCGGCGATCTGGACGTCCACGTGGACGCGGCTGCCGCAAAGCGCACGCCGGCCCTCCCCGGGCGCGTCACGATCCTCCCGCGGTTGGACAACCGGATCATCCATCGCGAACGTCTGAGCGCGCTGTTCGGCTTCGACTACCGGATCGCGCGCATACCCCGGCGAACAGACGCAGGTTGGGCTGCTTCTGCCTGCCGGTTCTGCATGGCGAGGGTCGGGTGGCGCGCATCGACTGCAACGCGCACCGCCGCGAAGAGCGCAGCGCCTGCGGCGTCGAAACGGACGGCAGACGCCTGCGGCGCGCCGTGTTGCCGGCGATCAGGTTACTGCGTGCGCCGCTGGCTGCAGGCGCTCGCGCGGGGCGATCTGCGCTCCGCCCTGCTTGAGCCATTGGGCCAGGTCGCGCGGTGTGAGCGGACGGGAATACAGGTACCCCTGGATTTCGTCGCACCCTTGGCGGCGCAGCATGGCTTCTTCCTGCTCGGTTTCCACGCCTTCGGCCACGACCTTCATGCCCAGCGCGTGGCCCAGGTGCACGATGGCCTGGGTGACCTCGGCGGTGCCGGCGTCGTGCAGCATGCCCTGCACAAAGCTGCGGTCGATCTTCAGGCGGCCGACCGGGAACCGGTTGAGGTAGTGCAGGTTGGAGAAGCCGGTACCGAAGTCATCCACGGCCAACGGTACGCCGTGGCGCTCCAGCACGTCGAAGCAATGGCGCAGCAGGTCGGTGTCGCGGATCAGCGCCGATTCGGTCAGTTCCAGCTCCAGCCGCTGCGGTGGCCAGCCGTGGGCATGGCAGATGTCGATCACGCGCTCGGCAAACCCGCGATCACGCAGCTGCACCGCCGAAACGTTCACCGCCACGCGATCAAATTGCAGCCCGGCCTGGTCCCACGCCGCTGCCTGACGACAGGCTTCGGCAAGGACCCAATCGCCGATCCGTACGATTTCCCCGCACTTCTCGGCGATGGGGATGAACTCGGCCGGACTGCAGTAACCAATACCGGGACGATGCCAGCGCAACAGCGCTTCGATCGCCGGCGGTGCGCCGTGGTCGGCGTGCAGCAGCGGCTGATAGGCCAGGCTGAACTCCTCCCGCTCGATCGCCCCCAGCAGGGCATGTTCGATCTCCAGCTTGCGCTGGATCCGCAGCAGCGCGTCCTGGCTGTAGTACTGATACGTATTGCGCCCCGCCTCCTTGGCCGCATACATCGCCGCGTCGGCTGCGCGCAGCAGCGAATCGAAATCGCAGCGTCCGTCGTCGAGCATCGCGATGCCCACGCTGGCGCCCACCTTCAAGGTGGTCTCGCCACGGTGCAGCGGTTCGGCCAGCGAAGCGATCAGCTTGCGTGCGACATGGCCGGCGTCTTCCGGGTCGGCAAGGTCGCGCAGCACCACGATGAACTCGTCGCCACTGAAGCGCCCGAACAGATCGCTGTTGCGCAGGTTCTGGTGCAGGCGCGCGGCGGCCGCCTTGAGCAGCGCATCCCCGGTGGCATGGCCGAAGGTGTCGTTGATGGTCTTGAAACCGTCCAGGTCAATGAACAGCATCGCCAGCGGCGCGTCGCGATCGCGGGCCTCTTCGATCGCATCGGCCGTCTGCTCGCGCAGCAGCATGCGGTTGGGCAGGCCGGTCAGCAGGTCGTAGTGGGCCAGCAGCTCGATGCGCTCGTTGGCCTCGCGCTCGCGGGTGATGTCACGGAACAACACGACAAAGCGCGTCGGCAGGCCGTCGCGGTGGTCAAGCTCGATCAGCACCTGTACCCAGATGCGCAGTCCGGACTGGCGGTAGAAACACAGGTCCAGCTGCTCGGGCAGGCCGCCACCGGCGATGCGCTCCAGCGCCGCCTCGAAGGCGTCGCGCGAATCCTGGGTGTACAGCGCCAGGGCCTGGTCGAGGCTGATCGGCTCCTTGCGCAGGCCGTGGATGCGATAGCACTCCTCGGTCCACTGCATGCTGCGCGTGGCCACCTCGATCTCGCAGCCACCGATGCGTCCCAGGGCCGAGACGCGGTTGAGCAGTTCGGTGCGCCAGCGGATCAGCGCGTCGGTCTGATGCTGCTCGGTGATGTTCTGGACCTGGCCCAGCAGGCGCTGCATGCGCCCGTCCGGCCCGACCAGGGGCTGCATCCAGACCCGCAGGTGCAGCGCGCCCTCCCGCGGCCGGGGCAGTTCCAGTTCCAGCGTGGTGGCACGTCCATCACGCCACATGCGCCGCCAGGCGCTGCGCAGCTGGCCGCGCGAGCGTGGCTCGAGCCGGCGCAGCCAGTGGCGGCCAACCGGCATGGGATCGTCGCCCTCGCCCACCAGCGCGCGGAACTCCGGCGACCACCAGAACTGGCGCGCCTCGGGGTCCCAGGACCAGCTGCCCATGCTGGCGATGCGCTGCGCTTCGCGCAGGTGCACCTGCTGTTCGCGCAGCTGGGTTTCCATCTGCTTCTGGGCCTGGATGTCGGTGTGGGTGCCCACCATCCGCAGCGGCTGGCCGTCGGCCGTACGGCTGACCACACGGCCACGGTCGAGCATCCAGCGCCAGTCGCCATCCGGGTGGCGGACGCGGAACTGCGCGCTGTAGACAGCGCCCTCGCCACGCAGATGCGCGTCCAGCGCGGTGCGGACATGCGCCTGGTCATCCGGGTGCACGTGGTCGAGCAGCGCGCCGGCGGCGTCGCCGCGGCCCTGCTCGTCATCCATCGGCCCGCCGTCCCACCGCCGCGAGCGGGTCACCGTGTCGCTGGGCAGGTCCCAGTCCCACAGCCCATGTCCGGCATGCTCCAGAGCCAGCTCCCAGCGACTGCCCGCATAGGCGGCCACCGGCTCGGGCACGCTCAGGGTGAAGGCCAGCAGCTGCCCGTCGGCATCGTGGACCGCGCGCATCCAGCCGTCGAACCGGCCGCGTGGCCCGCCGGGAAGCTGGCACGGCACCAGGCCACCGTCGGCAGCGAGCAGCCGCAGGTCTTCCAGTACCTCGCCGTACGCGGCCAGGGTTGCCGGCAGGCCGTGCTCGCGCGCGGCCGGATTGGCCGCCAGTGGGCGACCGGCACGGTCGAGGATGACCAGTGCCGAGGCCAACGGGTGCTGCAGCAGACTGGCGATGATCCCTTGGTCCACGCGGTATGACTCCGAAAACGCACCCGACAACCGGGAACGCAATCGTTAGCGGCGGGTTTGGCCGATTATTGAGTGCCCCCCCGCATAGGGACCCGCCCGAGGCGTCCTCACCCCCTCACCTCAAAGCCCTCCGCACCCTCTAAGATGGTTGCCGCCCTCGCCACCGTCTCCCGCCGTGCCCATGCCTGTCGACGCCTCCGGCCACTCACCGTCGCCCCCGCCCGAACGCCCGCTTGCGCGCGATCTGCGCCGCGACCGCTGGCGGGTGGTGGGGCTGTATCTGGTGCTGGCGCTGGTGTGGATCCTGTGCAGCGACGCGGCAGTACAGGTGCTCGCCGGGGACATGCATACCGCCGCCCGCTGGCAGACCTTCAAGGGTGCCTTCTTCGTGATCGCCAGCGCCGCGCTGATCTACCTGCTGCTGCGCCCGCTTGCCCAGCACGTGCTGCATACCCACGCGCTGCTGGAAGGCTCGGAAGCCCGCCATCGCCAGATGTTCGAGGGCAACCCGGGGCCGATCCTGGTGTACGACCTGGCCACACTGGCGATCCTGGATGTAAACCCGGCCGCGTGCAGTCTGTTCGGCTGGTCGCGTGACGAGTTCATGGCGCTGCCGGTGGATGCGTTGTGGCCGCCCGGCCAGGATGCCGCACTGACGGACAAGCTGGCCCAGATCCGCGACCAGCCCGAGCAGTTGTGCGTGATCACCGCCGACCTGCGGCTGAAGGATGGCAGCCACCGGCGCATGGAGATGCGCAGCAGTGCGATTGACTACGACGGCCACCAGGCCCGGCTGCTGATCGCCATTGACCGCACCCGCGAGGACCAGGCGCTGCAACGCCGCGACCAGGCCCTCGCCCGCGTCGAAGAGGCGCACGAGATGGCCCGCATCGGCGCGTGGGAGCTGGACCCGGCCAGTGGCCAGGGCCGCTACTCCAACCAGGTCTATCGGCTGCTGGGCCGCCGCCCGCCGGAGGCACGGCGCTGGCACCGCTTCGAGGAACTGCTGGTTCCTGCCGATCCGGCCACTGCGGCGCTGAGCGAGCAGCTGCTGGTCGACATGACCTCCGGCGAGCCGGTGCAGATCGACGTGCTGCTGCCCCTGCTGGCGATGGATGGCCGCGCCCTGATGGTGCATCTGCGCGCGCAGAGCGGCCTGGACGACGCCGGCCGGCCACGGGTACTGGGCACTCTGCAGGATGTGACCGAGCGCGAGCAGTCGCGTCGCCTGCTGCGCGAACGCGAGGAACAGTTCCGTGAGCTGGTGCGGGTGCTGCCGGACGGCGTGGTGATCCTCTCCGACGAACACGTGCTCTACGCCAACGCATGTGCCGCAGCGCAGTTCGGCTATGCCAACCACACCCTGCTCGGCGAACCGCTGGCGGTGCTGGTGGCCAGCGCCGATCTGGCGCGGGTACGGGCCCAGCTGTTCGCGCCCATCCCGGTGCCATCGACCGGCGCCGGCGAAGTGATCGGCATGCGCCGACTGGATGGCCAGCATTTCCAGGCCGGCCTGGCCGTCGGCGATGTGCGATATGGCGGTCGGAACTGCAAACTGCTGATCGTGCGCGACCTGAGCGAACCCGAACGCATCCGCGCGGCGCTGGAAACCAGCAACCGCGAGCTGCAGGCGATGGCGGGCCGATTGTTCTCGCTGCAGGAAGACGAGCGCCGGGCCATCTCGCGCGACCTGCACGATGACATCGGACAGGCAATCACCGCGATGAAACTGTCTGCCTACGCGGCGCAGGACGAGGCCGACCCGCTGCGCCGGGACGAAGACCTGGTGCAGATCATCCAGCTGGCCGACACCACGGTGGCAAAGCTGCGCGACCTCTCCACCCTGCTGCGCCCACCGCAACTGGACGCGCTCGGGTTGGAGGCGGCCCTGCGCTGGCAGGCCGGGGTACTGTTCCGATCGGCGGCCATCGACCTGTTGCCGGACATCCAGTCGCTGCCCCGCCGCCCGGCCGGCGACATCGAACAGGCCTGCTTCCGCATCGCCCAGGAGAGCCTGACCAACGTGCTGCGCCACGCGCGCGCCAGCCAGGTCAGCCTGCAGCTGCGCGACGTGGACGATCACGGCCTGCACCTGCAGATCCGCGACGACGGTGAAGGCTTTGACCCGGACGGCCCGCGCGGGCTGGGCCTGATTGTGATGCGCGAACGTGCGCAGAGCGTCGGCGGCACCCTGAAAATCGAGTCGGCGCACGGCGCCGGCACCCTGATCGACCTGTACCTGCCCTACCGCGCCACCGGCGTGAGGGCCGCTGAACTCCTGGAACACTGAGCCCATGTGGAACCCTTCCCTGCCCCTGGTCAGCATCGAGGATGCCCCGGACCGCCTTGGCGCCGGCAACCCCGAGCTGCAGGCGATGGTGGCCGAGGCCGCCTCCGGCGGCACCCCGCTGATGCTGATGCACGTGGACATCGACCATTTCGCATCGGTCAACGAGAACATGAGCGCCGAGGTGGGCGACCAGGCCCTGGTGCTGGTCGCCCAGCGCCTGCAGCACCACCTGCGTGGCCGCGGCAAGCTGTGGCGGCATGGCAGCGATGAGTTCCTGATCGCGGTGCAGCGCACCGCCGATGTGCCGCTGCCCGAGGACCTCGCCGAGGAAATCCGCCAGCAGCTGGAGCTGCCGCTGTCGGTGCTGCCCTACACGCTGTTCATGACCGGCAAACTGGGCGTGAGCCTGTGCCCCGAACACGCCAGCGGTGCGTCGCGGCTGCTCGACCATGCCGAGGACGCGCTCTACCAGGCCGCGCGCGAAGGCGGCAATGCGGTGCGCATCCATGCGGTGGATACGCCATCGAGCGCGCACAGCGAGAGCATCATTGCCCGGCAGATCGTCGATGCCATTCCCAACGGTGAACTGAAGCTGCGCTACCAGCCGCTGGTCAGCGCACGCGACGGCCACGTGGTGGGCATGGAAGCGCTGCTGCGCTGGCAGTCGCCGACGCTGGGCATGCTGGTGCCGGAGCGCTTCATGCGCACGGCCGAGCGCCTGGGCATCATCGTGCAGATCGGCACGTGGGTGCTGGAAGGCGCACTCAAGCAGGCGCGGTTGTGGCGCGACCAGGGCTTCGACGATTTCACCATCGCGGTGAACGTGTCCACCCTGCAGCTGCTGCGCCCGAATTTCTTTGCCGAGGTAATGGCGCTGATGCAGACCGCCGGGGTGCCGGCGCACATGCTGACGCTGGAGATCAACGAGAGCGCGCTGACCAACAACGTCAATTTCGTGCACGAAACGCTGGTCAACCTGCGCAATGAAGGCATCAGCCTGAGCCTGGACAACTTCGGCACTGGCGACTCCAGCCTGAGCGCGCTGGTGCGCTACCCGGTCGACAAGCTCAAGATCGACCGCAGCTTCATCAAGAGCGCGCCGGCCGGCAACCGCGAGGCGGCCATCGCCCGCGCGATCATCGCGATGGGTCACCAGTTGGGCATGACCGTCATCGCCAATGGCGTGGAGTCGCAGGCACAGCTCGGCTTCCTGCGCCGCAACGACTGCGATGTGTTCCAGGGCTATCTGTTCGGCGAGCCGATGTCGGCCGATGCGGCCGGGATGACGCTGCGCCGGCGCTACCTGCGCCCGGAAGCCTTCGCCGAAACACGCCCGGACCGGACGCTGCTGCTGCTGGACGACGAAGAGAACGTACTGCGCTCGCTGGTGCGCCTGTTCCGCCGCGACGGCTATCGGATTCTGGCGGCCGGCAACGTGCGCGATGCCTTCGACCTGCTGGCGATCAACGACGTGCAGGTGATCCTGTCCGACCAGCGCATGAGCGACATGAGCGGTACCGAGTTCCTGGGCCGGGTGAAGATGCTCTACCCGGACACGATCCGGCTGGTGCTGTCAGGCTACACCGACCTCAACACCGTCACCGACGCGATCAACCGCGGCGCGATCTACCGCTTCCTGACCAAGCCGTGGAACGACGATGAGCTGCGCAAGCACATCCACCAGGCGTTCCGCACGCACGAAGAGCAACGCCGCGCCAACACCGCCCCGCCGGTAGCGATTGCAGCGCCGGAAGACGAGTGACCTGACGCCAGCGCGAACAGCCCCCGGCATCTGCCTGCCGCTGGCTGGGCCGACGGGTGCGGGCTTACGGGACACCCGCACCCGTCAGCACCGCACGGTACGTTCATCGGCCACAGGCTGTTCGCGCCGACCCCGCCCACCCGGCCATCGCCGGGCGTCACGCAATCACCCGATCTCGCCAGCGCGGGGTTCAGCGCGGCTGTTTGATCGGCAGTACCACGCGGAAACGAGCGCCCTCGCCCGGGGTGCTGTCCAGGTCGATGCGGCCGTGGTGCTTGTTGATGATGCTGTAGGAGATCGACAGGCCCAGACCCGTGCCGCTGCCCACCGGCTTGGTGGTGAAGAACGGGTCGAAGATGCGCTGGCGCAGTTCCGGCGAAATGCCGCCGCCTGTGTCCTCGAACTCCACCCAGACCGTGTCGCCGTCCACGCCCGTGCGCACGGTGATCGTGCCGCGTTCGGCGATCGCGTGGCCGGCATTGAGCAGCAGATTCATGTAGACCTGATTGAGCTCGGACGGCAGGCATTCCACCAGCGGGAGCTGGCCGAACTCGCGGTGCAGCGTGACCTTGTACTTGAGCTCGTTCCAGATGATGTTGATCGTCGATTCCAGGCCCGCGTGCAGGTCCACCAGCTTCCACGACTCGTCGCGGCCGGAGTACGAGAAGTCCTTCAGATCGCGCACGATACGCGTCACCCGCTCGATGCCCTCGCGCGACTCGGCCATCAGCTGCGGCAGATCGCGGCTGATGAAGTCGATGTCGAACCGGTTGCGGATGTCGTCGATTTCCGGGATCAACGCCTTGGGGTCGGGCGCACGCAAGGCACGCTCGTAGGCTTCGATCACCGTGAACAGACTGCGCAGGTATTCCTGCAGGCTGCCCAGATTGGAGTGCACGTAGCCGATCGGATTGTTGATCTCGTGCGCCACGCCGGCCGCCAGCTGGCCGATGGACGCCATCTTCTCCGACTGCAGCAGCTTTTCCTGCGTGCCGTTCAAGCGCAGGTAGGCCTGCCGCAGCTCGGCGTGACGCTGCTGCAGCTCACGCTCATAGTCTTCCTGGCCTTCGATGCGGTGGAACAGGGCCAGATAGTGGCGCTCACCTGCCGCCTCATGATGGTAGACGTGGGCGATGACCATGCGCTCGCCGACCGGCAGGCTGCCATTCCAGTGGCCCTGCTGCCGTGCATGCTCCAGCGCGTCCGGCGGCAGGCGTTGCCGCAGCCATTGGGTCGCGCTCAGGCCGGCATCGGGCTCGGCCTGGCCGACGATGGCGCGCAGGGCCGCGTTGGCCACTGCCACGCTGCCGTCCTCGCGAAACAACAGCACCCCTTCACGGGTGTGCTCGAACAGGGCGAGCAGGACCGGCTGGGGCGGCAACGGCGCGGTAACAAACGAGATATCGGCGGTCACGGTCACGTCGGGCAGGTGAAAACAGGCGCCCAATATACGCGAACCGGAAACCCCGGCCCGGCACGTGCTGCCCGGGCCGGTCAGGCGACGGCCAGCGGCCGGCGCGTGTGAAGCGTGCTGGATTGGCCCTTGGCGTCATATGCCGACGCCTCCTCACTGCGGCCCAGCTGGCGCAATGCCCAGTTGACCTCGCGGCGGCGGCGCGCCAGCAGCACGCCGTTGGCGCGATTGCGCTCGGCCAGTTCCTGCAGACGCTCGGCCTGGCCGACCGGCAGCGCCGCTTCGAGCGCACGCAGCGCCTCCAGCTTGGCGCCGGTCGCCTGAATCAGCGCGTGGACATCATGCTCGACCAAGGCCAGGCGTTCGACGTCCAAGGCATCGCTGAGGCGCTGCAACGGCTCGCTCATCGCCAGCGTCATCCCTGCAGCTGCTGGTCCAGCTCAAGCATCCGCGAGGCAATGGCGTCAGGGTTGATCGTGTAAGTGCCGTTCTGCAGCGACTCGCGCACGGCCTGCACGCGGGCCGCGTCGATCGCCGGGGCCGTGCTCAGCTCGCGCTGCATGGCCTGCAGCGAGGTGGCTTCACCGGTCAGCCGCAGGCTGTCCACGGCTTCCACCGGGCGCGCCTGGGGATCGGTACCCGCGCTGGGCTTGGTGCCGAGGGCGACACTGCGCAGATGGGCGGTGGCCTGCAGGTTGCCGTCGATTTTCTGGCTCATGGAGATGTCCTGGGTGTTCGGTTCACAAGGGATAACGGCACAGAGGCCGCCACCTTTAGGGGGAAATGGCAGGGTTTTTCAGCACAAACGGGTGCCGGTCAGCATTGTGATCAACGCGTCACTAAAACGTCGCCACTGGCGTCCACGGTACCTTGAACGATCTTGCGTGACGACAGGTTCTCCACCGACACCCGTTCGTGCTCGCCCGCGTCGGCCATCGCCCGCCCGGCCACCCGCACCTCCACCCCGCCCCGGCGCGAGACCAGGGCGACGCTGTCGCCCCGGCGCACCAGGCGCTGGGCGACCAGGTCGTTGGCCGACAGCAGGCTGCCGGCGCTCAGGGTCCGGCGGGCTACCCGGCCGACCGCCACCTGGGGGTCGGCCAGTGCGGCGCCGGCAATGCGCGCCACGTCACGCTGGGCAGTGGTGATATCGGCCGCCGTCAACGTTTCTCCAGCGGCGATCCCGCGGTTGAGGACCAGCACCTGCTGGTTGCGGCGGACCTTGACCGGCACGAACAGCCGCCAGCCGCCGGCATCCGGGCAGCTCACCTCCACCGTACTGGTACCGGTCGGCTGGGCGCGCAGTGCTTGACCGCAGGCCGGCAGGCGCAGCGCCGAGTCCAGCGACGTGTCGCCTTCGGTGCCGGCCGGCAGCGTCGACAACGCCGCACCGCGGATGCTCTCCACCGGCTGCCAACCGGCGGCAGCCCCGGCCGGGAATGCCAGCAGCAGGGACAGAACGACCAGGACAGAACGCATGCAGTCTCCAGGGGCAACGGACATGCGCAGGGCGATGCAAGGTGCGTGCCGCAACCCACCGTCGCTCCCGGGCGCGCCGCGCTCAAGTCGCGCCGGGTGGCGCCGATACCAGACCCATGTCCCATGACCTGCTCAACCGCATCGACCAGCGTACGCGACTGGCCGGCCACAATCGTCTGGCCCTGCTGCTGTTCCGGCTTGGCGGACGTCAGCTTTTTGGCGTGAACGTGTTCAAGGTACAGGAGGTGCTTCGGCGCCCGTCCCTGTTCCAGGTCCCCGGCCTGCCCAGCCAGTTCGCCGGCGTTGCCGACGTGCGCGGCCGCTCGGTGCCGGTGCTGGACCTGGGCCTGGCCATCGGCCACCCCGAACGCGAACCGGATGCCGATACCGCGCCAGGCTATCTGGTGGTGACCGAGTTCAACCGCTCGATCCAGGGCTTCCTGGTCAGCGGCGTGGAACGGATCGTCAACATCGCGGTGGAGGACATCCACCCGCCGCCGGAACTGGGTGCCGAATCGAGCTACCTGACCGCCGTCACCCGTTTCCAGGGTGAATTGATCCAGGTGATCGACGTGGAAAGCGTCCTGGCCGATATCGCCCAGGTGCGCGGCGAAGCCGTGCTGGACCCGTCGATGGCCCTGCCGGCCGATGCCCCGCCGATGCAGGTACTGGTAGTGGACGACTCGCGCGTGGCCCGCCAGCAGATCCGCAGCGTGCTGGACCAGCTGGGCGTGAGCGCGACCCTGCTGTCGGACGGCAAGCAGGCGCTGGACCATCTGATCCAGATCCATGCGGCCGGGGAGAATCCCGCCGAGCGCTACGCGATGGTGATCTCCGACATCGAGATGCCGGCGATGGACGGCTACACCCTGACGACGGAAATCCGGCGCCACCCGGGTCTGGCCGGCCTGTACGTGCTGCTGCACACCTCACTGTCGGGCGTATTCAACAACGCGATGGTCGAGCGGGTGGGCGCCAACGCCTTCGTGGCCAAGTATTCCCCGCACGAACTGGCCGATTTCGTGCTGGACCGGTTGCGCAAGGTGGCAATGGCCGCCTGAGACACGGCGGTCGCACGCGACCGCCGACGTCCACGCTCCCCCGGGAAGGCCGGAGCGGCATCGTTCATCCTCACGCCCAGCACCTGCTGGGCTTTTTTGTGGGCGTCCGGGCCGCCTTGCCCGCGCGCTGTCGACCCGGGCCATATGCCCCGACGCCATACCGATTGGCACAGCCCTTGCAGCCTCCCCCGCATCGTCCCGTGGGAGCGCGCCATGCCCAATCTGATTTCCGACTATCTGGGGGTCCATGCCCAGGCCATGCCGTTGCGCGAGCAGCGGATGAAGCTGATCGCCAGCAACCTGAGCAATGCCGACACCCCCGGCTACAAGGCCCAGGACCTCGACTTCGACGCCGCCCTGCGCCACGCCCAGGGCCTGGACGCCAACGGACTCATGAAAACCACCAACGAACAGCACTTCGCCATCGGCGGCGGCCTGAACCCCTTCCAGATTGCCAAGGACGGGGTGCAGCCCAGCATCGACGGCAACACCGTCGACCCGGACGCCGAGCGTGCCGCCTACGGCCGCGCCGCGCTGGAGTACCGCGCCTCGCTGAGCTTCGTCGAATCCAAGGTGCGCTCCATGCTCACCGCCATCACGGGCCAATAAGCCATGAGCAATCTGCCGATCTTCGACATCGCCGGCTCGGCCCTGCAGGCCCAGTCGGTGCGCATGAGCACCATCGCGTCCAACCTCTCCAATGCCGATACCGTCGCCGGGTCGGCCGATGCGGTCTACAAACCGCTTGAACCGATCTTCCAGTCCGTCACCAGCCGGACAGACCCGAACATCACCACCGTCCAGGTCAAGGAAATCAACCAGAGCGACGCGGCACCCATCAAACGCTACGAGCCCGGCCATCCGCTGGCCGATGGCGATGGCTACATCTACCAGCCCGACGTCGATCCGGTGGCGCAGATGGTCAACCTCATTTCCACCTCGCGCAATTACCAGGCCGGCGTGGAGATGCTGACCACCGCCAAGGAACTGGCACTGGCCACCCTGAGCATGGGTCGCTGACCCCCACTTTTGCAGGACATACCGTCATGAGCAGCACCAGCGGCGTCGGCCAGGGCAGCGATATCTATACCGCGCTCGGCCTCAACGCACCCAACAGTGACACCAGCAAGAAAAAAAGCACCCTGGACCAGGCCGACTTCCTGCGCCTGATGACCGAGCAGCTGCAGCACCAGGACCCGCTCAAGCCGATGGACAACACCCAGATGGTGGCGCAGATGGCGCAGCTGTCGCAGGTGCAGGGCATCACCGACCTCAACGCCACGGTGAAGGGTTTCCAGGACCAGATGTCCGGTGACCAGATCCTGCGCGGGGCTGCACTGGTGGGCCACGACGTGCTGGTTCCTTCGACCACGTGGTCGCTGGAAACCGAAGGCAGCACCAGCGGCATGGTCGCGGCACCCGGCGCCGGCTTCGTCAATGTGGACATCACCGACGCCAACGGCGTCAAGGTCAACACGCTGAGCGTGGAGGCCAAGGCCAGCGGCGAAGTCACGTTCGAGTGGGACGGCAAGGACGCCAACGGCAACCGCATGCCGCCCGGCAGCTACACCCTCGCCGCCACCTTCACCGACAGCGCCGGCGCCAAGACCAAGGCCAATACCTACGTCGAAGCACCTGTGGAAAGCGTCACGGTCGGCTCCGACGGGCTGTACCTCAACCTCAAGGGCCTGGGTACGGCCCCGATCGACTACGTGCTCCGCATCAGCTGAGCCGCCCCACCCCGCATACCAGGAGCAATCTCATGGGCTTCAATGTCTCGTTGTCCGGCATCAACGCCGCCAATGCCGATCTGAACGTCACCGCGAACAACATCGCCAACGTGAACACCACCGGCTTCAAGCAGTCGCGCGCCGAGTTCGCCGACCTGTTCTCGGCCACCAGTTACGGTCTGTCCAAGAACGCCATCGGCCAGGGCGTGCGCCTGACCAACGTGGCCCAGCAGTTCTCGCAGGGCAACAACGAGCAGACCGGGCGCAGTCTGGACATGGCCATCTCCGGTGAGGGCTTCTTCACCATGACCATGAACGGTGCGCGCGTGTACTCGCGGGCCGGCAACTTCCAGACCGACCAGGCCGGCTACGTGATCAACCCGCAGGGCGCGCGCCTGCAGGTGTTCGCCCCGAACGCGGACGGCACCAGCTTCGACGCCGGTCGCCTGGTCGACCTGCAGCTGCTCACCACCGACAGCCCGCCCAAGCAGACCAGCAAGGTCAACGTCAGCTTCACCCTGCCGGCCGACGCCAAGGAGCCTACGGTCACTCCGTTCAGCCCGACCGACTCCAACAGCTACAGCCAGTCCACCGGCGGCATCACGGTGTACGACTCGCTCGGCGTGAGCCACACCCAGACGTCGTACTTCGTCAAGGGTGCCGCCGCCAACGAGTGGCAGGTCTACAACTATGTGGACGGCCAGGCACAGGGTGCGCCCACCACGCTGACCTTCAACAATGCCGGTGCACTCACCTCGCCCGCCAACGGCCAGATCACCCTCACGCCGTTCACCCCCAGCACCGGCGCCGGCCAGCTCGCGCTGACCCTGGACATCTCCGGGTCCACCCAGTACGGCGAGAAGTTCGCGCTGCGCAATACCCAGCAGGACGGTTACGCGGCCGGCAAGCTCAACGAGATCACCGTGTCTGAAGAAGGCGTGGTGTACGCGCGCTATTCCAATGGCGATGACAAGGCGCTGGGCCAGGTGGCACTGACGACCTTCAACAATACCCAGGGCCTGGAAGCCAAGGGCAACAATCTGTGGGTGGAGACCTTCGGCTCGGGCACCCCCCGCACCGGGGCACCGGACAGCTCCAACCTCGGCAAGGTCCAGGCCGGTTCACTGGAAGCCTCCACGGTCGATCTGACCGAGCAGCTGGTCAACATGATCACCGCCCAGCGCAACTTCCAGGCCAACTCTCAGATGGTCTCGACCATGGACCAGATCACCCAGACCATCATCAACATCCGTTGATGAACCACTGACCGCATCACGGGACGACAACGATGGACAAGGCGCTCTACGTAGCGATGACCGGTGCACGCGCGTCGCTGCAGGCCCAGGGCACGCTTTCGCACAACCTGGCCAACACCGATACCCCTGGCTTCAAGGAAGCGCTCGCCAACACCGAGGCGTTCCCGGTCAAGGGCACCGGCTACGCCTCACGCGTGGACGCCCTGCACGTGGACGCCGGGTTCAACCGGCGCATGGGTGCCCAGCAGATCACCGGCAACCCGCTGGACCTGTCGCTGCAGTCGGGCAACTGGCTGGCGGTGCAGCCGCCGGCCGGTGGCGGTGAAGCCTATACCCGCGGTGCGGCACTCTCGATCACGCCCAATGGCCAGCTGGTGACTGCCGGCGGCCATCCGGTACTGGACGAGAACGGTGCGCCGATCGCCATTCCGCCTCACCAGGCGATGGACATCGGCAACGACGGCACGATCTCGATCATTCCGCTCGGCGAAGGCCCGCAGACGATGGCCAATATCGGCCGGATCCGCGTGGTGGCCGCCGCCGACGACCGCCTGGAACGCGGCCTGGATGGGTTGATGCGCAACACCGATCCGCAGCAGCCGTTTGTGCAGGCCCAGGGCAAGTCGCTGGAAAGCGGCCAACTGGAGGGCAGCAATGTCGATGCCGCCGGTGCGCTGGTGCAGATGATCCAGCTGCAGCGCCAGTACGAAATGCAGGTGAAGGTGATCAAGCACGGCGACGACAACGCCCGCAGTGCCAACAGCCTGTTGCGCCTGGGCGGTTGATCGCCCTGTCGACGGCGCGGTGACGCGCCCCCGACGGAATTCCGGCGCGGTTCTGGCACGCGCCATGCATTGCCTCTTGTAACGGCCGCCCCCCTGCGGCCACCCGCAGAACACAAAGGAACATCGCCATGAACCAGGCATTGTGGATCGCCAAGACCGGACTGGATGCGCAGCAGACGCGCATGTCGGTGGTGTCCAACAACCTCGCCAACACCAACACCACCGGGTTCAAGCAGGACCGCGCCAGCTTTGAAGACCTGCTGTACCAGCAGGTGCGCCAGCCTGGCGGTGCGTCTTCAGCGCAGACCCAGCTGCCGACCGGCCTGCAGCTGGGCACCGGCGTGCGCGTGGTGGCCACCTCGAAGAACTTCGAGCAGGGCAGCCAGCAGCAGACCGGTCGCGCGCTCGATGTGATGGTCAATGGGCGTGGCTTCTTTGAAGTGCAGATGCCCGACGGTTCCTCGGCCTATACCCGCGACGGCTCGTTCCAGCGCAACCAGCAGGGCGAACTGGTCACCAACAGCGGCTATCCGGTGCAGCCGGGCATCCAGATTCCCGAAGGTGCACAGTCGCTCACCATCGGTACCGACGGCACGATCAGCGTGAAGATGGCCGACGACGCCGCCTCGGTGGAGATCGGCGCACTGACCCTGACCGACTTCGTCAATCCGGCCGGTCTGCAGGCACGGGGTGAAAACCTGTTCCTGGAAACCACCGCCTCCGGCCCCGCGCAGAACGGCAACCCCGGTCTCAACGGCCTGGGCAGCGTGGTGCAGGGCGCGTTGGAAGGCAGCAACGTCAACGTGGTCGAAGAGCTGGTGTCGATGATCGAAACCCAGCGCGCCTACGAAATGAACGCCAAGGCGATCTCCACGACCGACGCGATGCTCGGTTACCTCAACCAGAACGTCTGATCGGCCGAACCGGAAGCCCTGCCATGTCGCCCCTGCGCCCTACCCTTCGCCTGCTGTTTGCCGGCTCCCTGGTTGCCCTGCTCGGCGGCTGCGTCATCGCTGGCGATGTCCGGCCCTATCCGGCGATGGCGCCGGTTGTCCCGATCGCAGCGCCTACCCCTCAGGCCACCGCCGGTGCGATCTACGCCGCCGGCCCTGGCCTGC
This sequence comes from Stenotrophomonas sp. Marseille-Q5258, assembly GCF_946900935.1. Taxonomy (NCBI): domain Bacteria; kingdom Pseudomonadati; phylum Pseudomonadota; class Gammaproteobacteria; order Lysobacterales; family Lysobacteraceae; genus Stenotrophomonas; species Stenotrophomonas sp. Marseille-Q5258. Next base: position 43,843 of record NZ_CAMPPN010000005.1, on the reverse strand, counting down.
AGCTGTATTCGGATCGACGCGCGCGTGATGTCGGCGACCTGCTGACCATCACCTTGACCGAAAACACCACCGCGCAGACCACCGCCAATACCACGACGGCCAAGGAATCGGACCTGAGTATCGGCACCCCGACGGTCTTCGGCGCACCGGTCACGCTGGGCGGCAAGGACATCCTGAGCGCCAGCGCCAAGGGTTCGCGCGACTTTGCCGGCAAAGGCACCAGCGCACAGAGCAATCGCCTGCTCGGCAGTGTCACCGTCACCGTGGTGCAGCGCCTGCCCAACGGCAACCTGGTGGTGCAGGGTGCCAAGAACCTGCGGTTGAACCAGGGCGATGAACTGGTGCAGGTGCAGGGCATCGTGCGTGCCGCGGACATTTTCCCCGACAACACCATTCCGTCCAGCCGCGTCGCCGATGCCCGCATCGTCTACGGCGGTCGCGGTCCGGTGGCCCAGTCCAATGCAATGGGCTGGCTGAGCCGCTTCTTCAACTCGGCGTTGACGCCGTTCTGAGCCTGACATGACCTTTTCCTTCTTCATTGCTGGGCAGCGACGCACCGCGTCGCGCTACGCGCTGCGTGCGGCGGCGACGCTGCTGGCGGTGTTCGCCCTGGCTGCCCCCGCTTACGCCGAGCGCATCAAGGACCTGGCGCAGGTGGGCGGCGTGCGCACCAACGCGCTGGTCGGCTACGGCCTGGTCGTGGGTCTGGACGGCAGCGGCGACCGCACCAGCCAGGCGCCCTTTACCGTGCAGAGCCTGAAAAACCTGCTTGGCGAGCTGGGCGTCAATGTGCCTGCCAACGTCAACCCGCAGCTGAAGAACGTGGCCGCCGTGGCCATCCACGCCGAACTGCCGCCGTTCGCCAAGCCGGGTCAGCCGATCGACATCACGGTCTCTTCGATCGGCAACGCGGTGTCGCTGCGCGGCGGCTCGCTGCTGATGGCCCCGCTGCGCGGCGCCGACGGCCAGGTGTATGCGATCGCGCAGGGCAACCTGGTGGTCGGCGGCTTTGGGGCGCAGGGCAAGGACGGCTCGCGGGTGTCCGTGAACGTGCCCAGCGTGGGCCGCATTCCCAACGGCGCCACGGTGGAACGGGCGCTGCCGGACGTGTTCAACGGCGGCGGCGACATCACACTGAATCTGCACAAGAATGACTTCACCACGGTGTCGCGCATGGTCGCCGCGCTCAACCAGGCGTTCGGCGATGGTGCGGCACGCGCGATTGACGGGGTGACGGTGTCCGTGCAGTCGCCCAGCGACCCTGGCGCGCGCATCGGCCTGCTCGCCCGCATCGAGAACCTCGAACTCACCCCCGGCAGCGCGCCGGCCAAGGTGGTGGTCAATGCGCGGACCGGCACGGTGGTGATCGGCTCGCAGGTTCGGGTGGGCGCAGCGGCCATTTCACATGGTTCGCTCACCGTGACCATCAACGAGAACACCAACGTCAGCCAGCCCAATGCGTTCGGCAACGGCCAGACGGTGGCCACGCCGCAGTCCACCATCACCGCCACCAACGATGGCAGCCGCATGTTCAAGTTCACTGGCGGCACCACGCTCGATGAAATCGTGCATGCGGTGAACGCGGTGGGCGCCGCCCCCGGCGATCTGATCGCCATCCTGGAAGCCCTCAAGCAGGCCGGCGCGCTGAGCGCCGAACTCGAGGTGATCTGACATGCGCATTACACCCGCACTGGAACTCAACCCGGCCCATGCCAACAGCCCGGCCAAGGTCGACAAGGTGGCACGCCAGCTGGAAGGCCAGTTTGCGCAGATGCTGGTCAAGAGCATGCGCGATGCCAGCTTCGGCGATTCGCTCTTCCCTGCCGAGAACACCATGTTCCGCGAAATGTACGACCAGAAGATCGCCGAGGCGATGACGCGGGGACGTGGCCTGGGCCTGTCGGCGATGATCGCCCGCCAGCTTGGGGCCGCCGAAGGCGAGGCGGCCGCGCCGGTCGATACCGCGCTGAACCCGGCCGCCGCCCTGCGCGCGTACCGGCTCAATGCGCCATCGGCCGCGCCGATGGCGTTGCCAGCGGGCACTGCGCCGACTGCCGTGCCCAGCGAGGTGGACGTGCTTCAGCACCTGCGTGGCGCTGATCCGTCAGCAGTACTGCAGCCTATGGAGCGTGCGCTGGACCTGATCGCCGGGCGCGAAAGCAGCCAGATGCACGAAGCGCTCGGGCGGAACGATCCGTATGCCACGCCGCCGGCCGTGAGCGGGTCCGCCGGGGAAAACTGGGCCGCGTTGTCCAACGACCGCTGGAGCGGCGTCAATGACGGTGCCACGCGTACCACCGGTGCCGTGGACACGCTGGCCGCCAGTACGGCGGCCGCCACGCTGGGTCCGCACACCCCGGAAGGCTTCGTCGCCAGCATCTGGGGCCATGCCCAGCAGGCGGCGCGCGAGCTGGGCGTCGATGCCAAGGCCCTCGTCGCCCAGGCGGCCCTGGAAACCGGCTGGGGCCGCAAGCTGGTGCAGCGCAATGGCGGCGGCAGCTCGCACAACCTGTTCGGGATCAAGGCCACCGGGTGGAGCGGTGAGCGTGCCAGCAGCGGTACCCACGAATACGTTGACGGCGTTCGCCGCAACGAAACCGCCAGCTTCCGCGCGTATACGTCGGTGGGCGACAGCTTTGCCGACTACGTGAAACTGCTCAAGAACAGCCCGCGTTACCAGAACGCGCTGCAGGCCGGCGGCGATGTCCGCGGCTTTGCGCAGGGCCTGCAGAAGGCCGGCTACGCCACCGATCCCGGCTATGCGGCCAAGATCGCCGCAATTGCCGGCGGCCCCACCATCGAGCGCGCCATCGCCGCCGTGGGCGACGCCAGCCGGCGCCTGGGCCAGACCTTTGCCAGTACCGCCAGCCCGACCGGGCTGGGTGTCATCCGTCGTTGAGGTAACCCATGTCCAGCGTACTTTCCACCGGCACCAGTGCCCTGCTCGCGTTCCAGCGGGCGTTGGCCACCACCAGCCACAACGTCGCCAATATCAACACCCCCGGCTATAGCCGGCAGAAGGTCGACTTCGCCACCGCCAACCCGCAGAACTTCGGCTATGGCGATGTCGGCAACGGCACCCGCATCACCGACATCCGGCGCGTCGCCGACCAGCTGGCGATATCGCGGCTGCTCGACGGCAGCGGCGAACTGGCGCGCCTGAAGCAGCTGTCGACGATGGCCGACCGCGTCGATGCGATGTTCTCCGACACGGCCACCAATGTGGCCGGGGTGTGGTCGAGCTTCTTCGATACGGTCAGCGGCCTGTCCTCCAATGCCTCGGGCACCGCCGACCGGCAGAACGTACTGGACGGTGGCAAGACCCTCGCCAACCGCTTCCAGCAGCTCAACGGTCAGCTCAACACGCTCAACGGTGAGGTCAACAACGGCCTGATCGCCGGTGCCAGCGAGATCAACCGGCTGGCCAAGGAGATTGCCCAGCTCAACGGCGCCATCGGCGGCAATGCGGCCAATGCCGCGCCGGATCTGCTGGACCGCCGCGACCAGCTGATCGCCAACCTGGTCGGCTACACCGGCGGCAACGCGGTGATGCAGGACGGCGGCATCATGAATGTCTACACGGCCGGTGGCCAGGCACTGGTGGTGGGCACCACCGCGTCCAAGGTCACTACCGTGACCGACCCGTACATGCCCGAGTGCCTGCAGCTGGCATTGGAAAGCGCCGGGCAGAAGATCACCCTGGAATCGAAGACCCTGGGCGGCCAGATCGGCGGCCTGCTCGAGTTCCGCGATACCGTGCTCACCCCCACCCAGGCCGAACTGGGCAAGCTGGCGATCGGCATGGCCAGCAGCTTCAATGACGTGCACCGCCAGGGTGCGGACCTGTATGGCAACCTCGGCGGCGACTTCTTCAACATCGGCGCGCCGCGCATCACCGGCCACGCCGGCAATGCAGGCACGGCCAGCATGGCCGCCAGCTTCGGCGACCTGTCCAAGCTGGACGGGCAGAACGTCGTGCTGAAGTTCGACGGCACCCAGTGGCAGGCCAGCCGCGCCGATACCGGCGTGGCGGTGGCCATGACCGGTACCGGTACTGGCGCTGATCCGCTGGTGCTCAATGGCGTGGAGCTGGTGATGACCGGCACGCCGGCGCTCAACGACCGCATGCTGCTGCAGCCCACGGCGGGCGTGGCCGGCACGATGTCCGTAGCGATCACCGATACCTCGCGGATTGCCGCCGCCGCTCCGATCAAGGGCACCGCAGCACTGTCCAACAGTGGCACCGGCAAGCTCAGCGGTGTCAAGGTGACCGACCACGGCAACGCCGCGCTGCGCAACCCGGCGGCGATCGTGTTCACCAGTGGCACCCAGTACACCCTGGATGGCGCCGGCCCGTTCACTTACACCGCAGGCCAGACCATCAGCGCCAATGGCTGGAGCTTCGTGCTCGACGGCGCGCCGAAGACCGGCGACACCTTCAGCATCGGTCCGACGCCGGCCGGCTCCTCGGACAACAGCAACGCATTGCTGCTGGCCAAGGTGGAACAGGCCAAGGCCTTCAACGATGGCACCGTGACCCTGAGCGGCGCTCTTGGCGGGCTGACCACCCAGGTCGGCGCCGCCGCCCGCTCGGCCGACTACTCCCTGCAGGCCCAGCAGGTGATCACCGACCAGGCGCAGTCCGCGCGCGATGCAGTGTCAGGGGTGAACCTGGATGAAGAAGCCGCCGACATGCTGCGGCTTCAGCAGGCCTACCAGGCCGCCTCGCAGCTGATCTCCACTGCCGACACCATGTTCCAGACCATCCTCGGAGCCGTAGGCCGATGAACAACCGTATTTCCACCGGCATGATGTTCAACCAGTCGGTCTCGTTGATGATGGCCAAGCAGGCCAAAATGAGCCACCTGGAGCAGCAGATCGCCACCGGCCGCCGCCTGGTGACCGCCAAGGACGATCCGGTCGCCTCCGGCGCCGCCGTGGGCCTGGACCGCACCCTGGCTTCCCTGGAGCGCATGCAGCTCAACGCCGGCAATGTGCAGAACCGCCTGGGCCTGCAGGAGAACGCGCTGGCCCAGGTTGGCGACATGATGGGCCGCATCACCGAACTGACCATCTACGCCAACAACCCGGCGCTGGCGGCGTCGGACAAGCAGTCGATGGTGACCGAGATCGAGGCCATCCGGGGCAACCTGCTCGCGCTTGCCAACAGCACCGATGGCACCGGCCGCTACCTGTTCGGCGGCACGGCCGACGGCAGCCCTCCCTTCAGCCAGATTGACGGGAAGGTGGTCTACAACGGCGATCAGAACCAGCGCCAAGTGGAGGTGGGCCCGGACACCTACGTGCTCGATGCCCTGCCCGGCAGCGAGATTTTCCTGCGCATCGGCACCGGCGACGGCCATGTGGATGGTGCCGCGGCCAGCGGCAACACCGGTACCGGCGTGCTCACCAATGTCACCCGCGATGGCAGCAACAGCTGGGACGGCAAGGCCTTCAGCGTGCGCTTCACCGCCGCCGACCAGTATGAGCTGGTCGACGACACCGGTACGGTGGTGTCCAGCGGCACCATGAAGGCCGGCGACGACCTGGTGCTCAACGGCGTGCGCCTGCACGTGGATGGCAAGCCTGCTGCCGGTGATACCTTCAACGTGGCCCCGGCCACCAGCCGCGACATCTTCAGTACCCTGGACAGCCTGATCGGCTCGCTGAAGATGGATACCGGCAGTGCCAGCCAGTCCGCCGCCCAGCAGAACCTGCTGCAGAGCGGACTGCGCGACATCGCCCGAGCCTCCGAACGGATGATCGACTCGCGCGCCGCTGGCGGTGCCCAGCTCAAAGCGCTGGACAATGCCGCGGACATGCGTGAATCCAACACCGTCACCCTCAAGGGCACGCTGTCGCAGATGCGCGACCTGGACTACGCCGACGCCATCAGCCAGTACCAGCTGGAAAGCACTGCCCTGCAGGCCGCGCAGACCCTGTTCTCACAGATGCAGCAGATGTCGTTGTTCAACACGCTGCGCTGACGGCGCGTCATCCCGTAACGGAAAGCCTCGAAGGCCGCGGTGCGAACAGCATCGCGGCCTTTCTCGTTATGCGTCGCCAAACACGCCCGTCGCACGCGCCCCACTGGCAGGGGCGCGCGCCGGAGAGCGTGAGCCGGGGCCGCCGCGGGCGCCCTGTCTCCGCGATCCGGCGCGGTGGCTGCCGCTGTGAGCGTGGCCGGGACCTTGACCCCGGGGCCGCCAGGCAGAGCCCGGCTTGACGGGCAAAAAGCCCTTCAATCTCCACCTCCGGTGCCGTTAACCCTTCTATCGGGGAGCTCAGCCACGGCCCCGGACGGCAGCACCGGCACCCCGGCGAGATTTCCGCCTAAAGGTTGTTGACAAAGCGCCGTTATTGATTTGGCAACAGCGAAGCACACAGCCAAACAAAAAAAAACGGCGGCGCTTCGTTCCATCAACCACCGGGATTCCAATAAGGGAGACGACCCATGGCACAGGTAATCAACACCAATACGATGTCGCTCAACGCTCAGCGCAACCTGAGCACCAGCGGCAGCTCGCTCGCTACCACCATCCAGCGCCTCTCGTCCGGTCTGCGCATCAACAGCGCGAAAGACGACGCCGCCGGTCTGGCCATCAGCGAGCGCTTCGGCACCCAGATCCGCGGCACCGACGTCGCCATCCGCAATGCCAACGACGGCATCTCGCTGGCCCAGGTCGCCGAAGGCTCCCTGAGCGAAATCGGCAACAACCTGCAGCGCGTCCGCGAACTGGCCGTTCAGGCCTCCAACGCCACCAACTCGGCCAGCGACCGCAAGGCCCTGCAGGCTGAAGTGACCCAGCTGGTCAGCGAGATCGACCGCGTCGCCAAGCAGTCCGACTTCAACGGCACCAAGCTGCTCGACGGCAGTTTCACCAGCCAGCTGTTCCAGGTCGGCGCCAATGCCGGCCAGGCCATCGCCATCAACAATGTCGTCGACGCCAAGGCCAGCTCGCTGGGCAACGCCAAGTTTGCCGCCCCGGTCAACGGCACCGACATCGGCACGATCACCGACCTGAGCGACGTTGTCATCAACGGCGCCACCATCGGCACCATCTCCGGCAAGACCACCGCCGAATTCGCCGCCTCCGCCGCTGCCCAGATCAACAGCAAGATCGGCGAAGCCGGTGTCTATGCCGAAGTGGTCACCACCGCTGGCACCCCCGACACCCACAGCCTGAAGCTGACCTCCGTCCAGGCCGACCGCGACCTCGTCATCGACGGCGCCACCCAGCTTGGCCTGGCTGACTCCACCGCCGCCGCGCCCAGCTCGGTTGCTGCCACCGCCACCTCCAGCTTCGTGGAGGATCTGGACGTCTCGTCCTACGTCGGCGCCCAGAAAGCGTTGGAAATCGTTGACAAGGCACTGGAATCGGTCAACAGCGTTCGCGCCGATCTGGGTGCCATCCAGAACCGTTTCACCTCCGTTGTCGCCAATCTGCAGACGTCCTCGGAAAACCTGTCTGCCTCGCGCAGCCGTATCCGCGATACCGACTTCGCCAAGGAAACCGCAGAGCTGACCCGCACCCAGATCCTGCAGCAGGCCGGTACGGCCATGCTGGCCCAGGCCAACCAGGTGCCGCAGAACGTGCTCAGCCTGTTGCAGCGCTGACATAAGCCGCTCCTGAAGCACGTCATGAGCGTCTAACCCCAATCACGTGCAACCGCTCAAGGACCTCTTCCCATGGCACAAGTCATCAATACCAACACGATGTCGTTGAATGCTCAGCGTAACCTGAGCACCAGCGGCAGCTCCCTGGCCACCACCATCCAGCGTCTGTCGTCCGGTTCGCGCATCAACAGCGCCAAGGACGATGCGGCCGGCCTGGCCATCTCCGAGCGTTTCGGCACCCAGATCCGCGGCACCGACGTGGCCATCCGCAATGCCAATGACGGCATCTCGCTGGCCCAGGTCGCCGAAGGTTCGCTGACCGAAATCGGCAACAACCTCCAGCGCGTCCGTGAGCTGGCTGTCCAGGCCTCCAACGCCACCAATTCGGCCAGCGACCGCAAGGCCCTGCAGGCCGAAGTGACCCAGCTGGTCAGCGAAATCGACCGCGTCGCCAAGCAGTCCGACTTCAACGGCACCAAGCTGCTGGACGGCTCGTTCTCCAGCCAGCTGTTCCAGGTCGGTGCCAACGCCGGCCAGGCCATCGCCATTGACAAGGTGGTGGACGCCAAGGCCAACGCACTGGGCGGCGCCAAGTTCGACAGCAACGCGCTGGCCCTGGCCGACCCGGCCGCCAATGCCGATTTCAAGATCACCGGCATGAAGATCAACGGGGTCGACATCGCCACCGTGGAAGTCAAGCAGGGCGCCGACGAGGCCGCCACCGGCAAGGCTTCGCGCGAGGCCGTGGTCAGCGCGATCAACGCCAAGATCGGCGAAACCGGCGTCTACGCTGAAGTCAACGCCGCCGGAAACGCGGTTACCCTGACTTCGGTCAAGGACAGCGTCGACGCCAATGGTGCCTTCAAGGCCATCACCGCCACCCCGGGCGCCTGGACCGGCGGCGCCACCACCCCGACGTTCGTCCCCACGCTGGCCGCCGCCGCACCGGCTGCCAAGTACGCCAGCGACCTGGACGTCAGCACCGTCAAGGGCGCCCAGCAGGCGCTGGAAATCGTCGACAAGGCGCTGGGTTCGATCAACAGCACCCGTGCCGACCTCGGCGCCGTGCAGAACCGCTTCACCTCGGTCGTTGCCAACCTGCAGACCTCCACGGAGAACCTCTCGGCCTCGCGCAGCCGCATCCGCGACACCGATTTCGCCAAGGAAACCGCAGAGCTGACCCGCACCCAGATCCTGCAGCAGGCCGGTACGGCCATGCTGGCCCAGGCCAACCAGGTGCCGCAGAACGTGCTCAGCCTGCTGCGCTGACCCACGCCTGCCCTGTCGGCGCCGGTGTGACCGGCGCCGCCATCGATACCGACGTCCAACGCTCCACCCACGCCTGAAGGAACTTCCATGGCACAAGTCATCAACACCAACACGATGTCGTTGAATGCTCAGCGCAACCTGAGCACCAGCGGCAGCTCGCTGGCCACCACCATCCAGCGCCTGTCGTCGGGTTCGCGCATCAACAGCGCCAAGGACGACGCCGCTGGCCTGGCCATCTCCGAGCGTTTCGGCACCCAGATCCGCGGCACTGACGTGGCCATCCGCAATGCCAATGACGGCATCTCGCTGGCCCAGGTCGCCGAAGGTTCGCTGACCGAAATCGGCAACAATCTGCAGCGCGTCCGTGAATTGGCGGTGCAGTCGTCCAACGCCACCAACTCGGCCAGCGACCGCAAGGCCCTGCAGGCCGAAGTGACCCAGCTGGTCAGCGAAATCGACCGCGTCGCCAAGCAGTCCGACTTCAACGGCACCAAGCTGCTGGACGGCTCGTTCTCCAGCCAGCTGTTCCAGGTCGGTGCCAACGCCGGCCAGGCGATTGCCATCGACAAGATCGTCGACGCCACGACCGCCAAGCTGGGTACGTCGACCTTCGCCACCGGCAAGGTCGGCGACGCGGCTGCGCCGCTGGCCGCTGATGCCACCCTGACCGGCACCATCAAGGTCGGCACTGCCACCGTCACCCTGGACAAGATCGAACTGAAGAGCGGCGCCACCGTGGCCGACCAGAACAAGGCTGCCGTCACCGCCATCAACTCCAAGCTCGGCGAAACCGGCGTGCTGGCAGAGCTGGACGACACCGGCAAGATCGTGGTCACCCAGGTCAAGGACGGCGTGGCAATGGCCGACGCCGACATCACCCTGACCGGCGCCGCCGGCTTTGCGCAGACCGCCGATGCCGTGGTCACCACCGCCAACGTCGCCAACCTGGACGTGTCCACCGTGACCGGTGCGCAGAAGGCACTGTCGCTGGTCGACAACGCGCTGAGCTCGATCAACAACACCCGTGCCGACCTCGGCGCCGTGCAGAACCGCTTCACCTCGGTCGTTGCCAACCTGCAGACCTCCACGGAGAACCTGTCCGCATCGCGCAGCCGCATCCGCGATACCGACTTCGCCAAGGAAACCGCAGAGCTGACCCGCACCCAGATCCTGCAGCAGGCCGGTACGGCCATGCTGGCCCAGGCCAACCAGGTGCCGCAGAACGTGCTCAGCCTGCTGCGCTGATCCTGCGTGAATCGAAGGCGCCGGGCGACCGGCGCCGCTTCCACCGCACCACGCTCCACGCACACCCGAAGGAATTCTCATGGCACAAGTCATCAACACCAACACGATGTCGTTGAATGCTCAGCGCAACCTGAGCACCTCCGGCAGCTCGCTGGCCACCACCATCCAGCGCCTGTCGTCCGGTTCGCGCATCAACAGCGCCAAGGACGACGCGGCCGGCCTGGCCATCTCCGAGCGCTTTGGCACCCAGATCCGCGGCACCGACGTGGCCATCCGCAATGCCAACGACGGCATCTCGCTGGCCCAGGTCGCCGAAGGCTCGCTGACCGAAATCGGCAACAACCTGCAGCGCGTCCGCGAGCTGTCGGTGCAGGCCTCCAACGCCACCAACTCGGCCAGCGACCGCAAGGCCCTGCAGGCCGAAGTGACCCAGCTGGTCAGCGAAATCGACCGCGTCGCCAAGCAGTCCGACTTCAACGGCACCAAGCTGCTGGACGGCTCGTTCTCCAGCCAGCTGTTCCAGGTCGGTGCCAACGCCGGCCAGGCCATCGCCATCGACAAGGTGGTGGACGCCAAGACCAACGCACTGGGCGGCGCGCAGTTCGCTACCGCCACCGTGGCCAAGGTGACCGGCGCCAACAACACCGACGTGGCCATCGATGCCTTCAGCATCACCGACAGCAAGGGCACCGAAGTCAAGTTCGACGCCCTGGACGTGAAGAGCGTCGGCACCGCCGCCCAGAACGAAGCGGCCGCCGGCAAGGCGCTGGCCACCCACATCAACGCCAAGATCGGCGAAACCGGCGTCTACGCCGAAGCCGATGCCACCGGCGCGGTGACCTTGACCTCGGTCAAGGACAGCGTGGACAAAGACGGCGTCGCGACGGTCTTCTCGACCGACGTGGACGGTGCCGGCACCGTCACTATGGGCACCAAGCAGTTTGCCGATGCGATCGACGTGTCCACCGTGAAGGGCGCCCAGCAGGCCCTGGAAATCGTCGACAAGGCCCTGGGTGCGATCAACAGCACCCGTGCCGACCTTGGCGCCATCCAGAACCGCTTCACCTCGGTGGTTGCCAACCTGCAGACCTCCACGGAGAACCTGTCCGCATCGCGCAGCCGCATCCGCGATACCGACTTCGCCAAGGAAACCGCAGAGCTGACCCGCACCCAGATCCTGCAGCAGGCCGGTACGGCCATGCTGGCCCAGGCCAACCAGGTGCCGCAGAACGTGCTCAGCCTGCTGCGCTGATCCACGCGTCCACGCCGCCGGCAACAGCCGGCGGCGCGGGCAAACCCCGAAACATCCGTTCAAACCTCACGCAGGAACGGGCCATGTCCATGCGCCGGATTCTCTCTCCCGGCAGCCACATCCCCGTGGACATGGCCCGCCCCTGCGGCAGAACCGTTATCAGCGCGGTTAGTTTGACTGAACATCCCGGGTGGCTTCGTCTCCCCCCGCTTTTTCAGTAGCCTGAGCCCTCCTCTACATTGGAGGAGGGTTTTTTACAGACCCCCGGCCGGACCGGTACTGCGTCCCGCCCCGATTCCCCTGCAAAGCGCGTGCCATTCTTCCGCGCCGAGCCGGTGGCACAACTCCTGCATCAACGTGGTTCTAAAGACCCGGCGGCTACGGCCGCTACATTCGTTGACGGCACGGCCACGCGGTATGACCGCGACGGCACACAGACAGGAGAAACAACGTGGCTGACTTTGGTTATGGTGGCATCGGTTCCGGACTGGACATTTCCGGCATGGTGGCCAGCCTGGTCGCGGCCGACCGCAAGCCGGCGGACAACGCCCTCAACCTGCAGCAGTCCAAGGCCAAGATGCAGCTGTCGGCGGTGGGCACGGTCAAGTCCGCGTTCGACCTGCTGACCAGCTCGCTCAAGACGCTCAAGGCCTCCACCGCCTTCGATGCCCGCCTGGTCAGCGCCACCAAGAGCGGCACCGACGACATCCTGACGGTCTCCAGCACCAACGCCGCGGCGACCGGCAACCACGAGATCAATGTCACCCAGTTGGCCACCGCCAACAAGTGGATCGCCGACACGTCGGTGTCCAAGACCAAGACCTTCGGCGCCGGAACCCTGACGCTGGATGTCGGCGTGGGTGACAAGAAGAAGACGCTGGAGATCCAGGTCGACGCCGATGACACCCTCAGCTCGATCCGCACCAAGATCGAAAAGGCCGGGCGCAGCCTGGGCGTGCAGTCCACCCTGATCGCCTCCGGCGACAACCAGTTCCTGTCCATCTCGCAGGAAAAAGCCGGTACCGCCAATGCCATCAAACTCAGCGCAGGGGCCGGCAACGCCGACCTGACCGCGCTGGCAGCCAGCCTGTCCGAGCGCACCCCGGCGGCAGACGCCAAGCTCACCATCGATGGCGTGGAGGTGGTGTCCAGCGAGAATACCGTCACCGACGTGGTGCCCGGCCTGACCCTCAACCTGAAGAAGACCGGCGCCAGCACCGTGACGGTCAGCACCGACGTGGCTGCCGCACGCAAGGTCATGCAGGACTTCGTGACGGCTTACAACGGCGCCATCAGCGCCATCAACACGGCCACCAAGTACGACATCGAGAACAAGGAGCCGTCGTCGCTGACCGGCGATGCGCAGATGCGCGGCGCCTCCAGCCAGCTGCGCGCGATGATGGGCGGCGTGCTCAAGGACCTGGCCGCCGCCGGCCTGGACCCGAAAACACTGGGGCTGCAGACCCGCGCCTACCCCAATGCCGATGGCAGCCTGGTGCTGGATGGTGCCAAGTTCGAAGCGGCCCTGGTCAACCAGGCCGGCGCGGTGCGCCAGGCCCTGACGGGCGATGATGGCGCGGCCGCCAAGCTGTTCAGCATGGTCGAGGGCTACACCAGCACCGCAGTGGGCAAGGAAGGTGCCTTCGTATCGCGCACCAAGAGCATCAACGCCACGCTCACCGACATCGACAAGCGTCGCAAGGCACTGGATGTGCGCATGACCGGCGTCGAAGAACGGTACAAGAAGCAGTTCCTGGCACTGGACGCGCTGATGGGCAAGATGAGCCAGACCATGAGCAGCCTGAGCAGCCAGTTGTCCCAGCTCACCGGTTGACCACGTCGCCCGCGTAGACCCACTCAAGTTGCGCGCGCCCGCTGCCGATATGGATAGCAACGCATCACCCGCCGCAGCACTCCACCCGGTGCCGCAGACCTCGCGAGGCATGCGGCCCCGCACGAAGGAGACATGATTGATGTACGGTTCGAACCGTCAATTCACCGAGCAGTACCGCCAGGTCGGCGTGCAGAGCGCGATCAGCGATGCCGATCCGCACAAGCTGGTGGCGCTGCTGCTGGCCGGCGCGCTGGAGCGCGTGCGGCTGGCCCAGGCCTGCCTGGAAGGCGGCGACCAGGCCCGCAAGGGCAAGGCGATCGGCGAAGTCTGCGCGATTGTCGGCCACCTCAACGGCTCGCTCGACCACGAGGCCGGCGGCGAAATCGCCGCCAACCTGTCGGCGCTGTATGACTACGTGATGCAGCGGCTGACCGAAGCCAATCTGCACAACGACCCGGACGCCCTGCGTGAATCGCTGGAGCTGCTGGGCGAGATCGACGCCGCCTGGAACGCGATCCCGCGCGACCAGCGGGTGCCTGCGCAGGCAGCGGTGTAATGGCTGACACCCTGCTCACGCTGGCGCACCTCAACGCCGAGCTGGACGCGCTGGAAACCGCGCTGCTGGCCGACGACCACGAGCGTGCCGGCGACTGTCTGGACAGGCTGCACCTCAACCAGGCGCGGTTCCTGGCCATGCCCGGTGCGCTGGACGACGTGGCTGGCCTGAGCGCCCTGGAGGGCCGTCAACAACGCATCATGGTAATGATGATGAGCCAGCGCGACGAAGCCGGCCGCCACGTGCGCCACGGCGCAAGCGCCAACCGCGCCGCCCATGCCTACCTCACCGCAGAGTCGCTGGCATGAACGACGAGCGCGCGGCAGCCATCCATCACCCGGCCGAAAGCGAGCTGTTCGATGAGACGCTGAGCTGCGAGGTCGCGCTGCCCGCCGAGTTCCGCCTGGGCACGGCGGTGATCCGTCCCGGCAGCGCCGAGACGCTGCTGCGCAGCGTGGCGCTGGTGGAAGACTCGCGCGGCGACGACGGGCACGACGAGCGTGGCGACGCCACCCTGCAGCTGCAGCGGCTGGAAGCCAAGCTCGACCTGACGATGGTGCTGCTGGGCCGCCTGGTCCGCCAGCAGACCCAGGACCTGCCCCTGCGCCCGCTGCGCTGGTCCCGGCGCGGCATCCGCCTGGAACTGGGCGTGCGCAGCGGCGCCAGCCCCGCTGCCCTCGGCGTGATCCGCCTGCAGCCGTGTGACTGGTTGCCCGACCACATCGATCTGCCGGTAGCGGTACTGGCCGAGGCGGCCAACGGCTCGGGGGCCCATTACCTCTGGCTGCGTTTCGAAGGGCTGAGCGATGGCCTGGAGATGGCGCTGGAGCGCCATCTGTTCCGCCTGCATCGCCGCCAGATCGCCGAAGCACGCCGTCTGCGCTGACCATACGGTCCCGACCGTTACCGATGGACCTTGGCGGTTTCACGCCACTCCGTTAAGGTGGCGCATCCCCCGCTTCCCTGCCTGCCTGTGCGCGTTCTCATCGTCGACGATCACACCCTGGTCCGCGCCGGCCTCGGCCGCCTGCTGCAGGGCTTTGCCGGCGTGGAGGTGGTCGCCGATGCCAGCAATGCAGAGCAGGCCCTGCAGATGGCCGTGCAGCATTCACCGGACGTGATCCTGATGGACCTGTCCCTGCCCGGCCGTACCGGTCTGGAGGCGCTCAGCGACATCCTGCTGCGCGCGCCGGGCTCGCGGGTGGTGATGATGACCATGCATGACGATGCCGTGCACGTGCGCGATGCGCTTGATCGCGGTGCGGTCGGGTTCGTGGTCAAGGATGCCGCCCCGCAGGAACTGGAACTGGCCCTGCGCGCCGCACATGCCGGCCAGGTGTTCCTCAGCCCGCAGATCTCGGCCAAGATGCTCGCGCCGATGCTCGGCCGCGAGAAGCCGGTCGGCATTGCGGCGCTGTCGCCCCGCCAGCGCGAAATCCTGCGTCAGATCGGCAAGGGCGAAAGCAACAAGGAAATCGCGGCCGACCTCGGCATCAGCGTCAAGACCGTGGAAACCCACCGCGCCCGCATGATGGAGTCGTTGGGCTGCCGCCGCGCCAACGATCTGCTGCTGCTGGCCGCCCGCCACCAGCACGAACTGGAGTAGACCGGCGACGGCTCTCCGTCGCCAGGCGTCCTGCCCGCGTTCCCGCGTCGATTTATTGAACCAGCCTCCCCCCTTCCGCCTTGGCCAGAGCCCCCGGAACGGCACAGACAGCGTCAAATAACCCGACACTTGTCAGGAGAATCCCTACACGCTGTCGGGAGTTTGACGACCCCACTCAGGAACCCCCTGATTCCGGTGCTGCCGGAACAGAAGCAAGATGTGTTCCAGATCGCGCCGGGGAGTCGGCGCCGACGGGGAACGGACTTGAAAGCCAATCTTTCGACCCAGATGGGTCAGCAGCTTCACCTCACACCGCAACTGCTGCAGTCGATCCGACTGCTGCAGCTCAACGGCATGCAGCTTGAGCTGGAGATCCAGCGTGCGCTGGAGACCAACCCGCTGCTCGAACTGGACGAGGCCGCCGAAGAGCGTGCCGATACCACCGACGTCGCCGCCGCCACCCAGGACGTGGCCGCGTTCGACGAGCTGCCGGAAAGCTCGATGTGGGACGTGGCCGGCAGCAGCTGGCAGGACGGCGACGATGACCGCATGCAGCGTGTGGCCGCCGGCGAGTCCAGCGACCCCCAGCTGCGCGCCCTGCAGCGGCTGTCGCTGGAGCTGGCACCGCGCGAACTGGCCGTGGCCGCCTTCTGGCTGGAACACTGCGACGATGCCGGCTACCTGGACGCACCTCTCGCACAGCTGCAACTGCTGGCCAGTGCACTCTGCGACGTGGATGCCGAGGGGGTCGAAGCGGTCCGCCAGTACATCCTGCACGGCGACCCGGTCGGCCTGGCTGCACAGGACCTGCACGAGTGCCTGTGCGTGCAGCTGCGCGCCCTGCCCGGCCGCGTGCCGGCCCGGCACCTGGCCCTGCGCGTGCTCGATGAGGGCCTGGTCACCCTGGCGACCCACGACTACGCCGCGCTGGCGCGCGAACTGGACGCGGAGATCGCCGACATCCACGAAGCGGTACGCCTGATCCTCTCGTTGCAGCCGCGCCCGGGCGAAAGCCTGCTGCCGGATACCAACGGCGCGGTCATCCCCGACGTCGTCGCCTGGCATGCCGACGGGCAGTGGCGCGTGGCCCTCAACCCGGCCACCAGCCGCCGCCTGAGCATCAACCCGCACTACGAACAGGCACTGGGCGAGGCCGGCGACGGCGCCCAGCCGCTGCGCGACATGCTGCAGGAAGCCCGCTGGCTGACCCGCGGCCTGTCCATGCGCTACGACACCCTGCTGCGCACCGCACGGGTGATCATCGAGCGCCAGGCCGGCTTCCTGACCCGCGGCGAAGAGGCGATGGCGCCGCTGACCCTGAAGGAAGTGGCCGATGCGATCGGCATGCACGAATCCACGGTATCGCGCATCACCACCGGCAAGTACCTGCAGACCCCGCGTGGCACGCTGGAGCTGAAGCACTTCTTCGCGGTACGGCTGGAAGGCGCCAGCGTCTCCGGGCAGGCGGTAAAGGCGATGGTCCGGCGCCTGATCGACGCCGAACCGGCCGGCCGGCCGCTGGCCGACGAGGCCATCGCCGGCCTGCTGTCGCGCCAGGGCGTGAACATCGCCCGCCGTACCGTTGCAAAATACCGCGAACAACTGGACATCGCCCCGGCGCGTGAACGTCGCCGGGCCAATGCCAGGGCTCCGCAGCTGGCCCGGGTGGGCTGAAGGAATGAACGACATGAACAAGCTCACCGTCCTGCTGGTCGACGACCACGAGGGCTTCATCAACGCCGCCATGCGCCACTTCCGCAAGGTCGACTGGCTGGACGTGATCGGCAGCGCCGGCAATGGCCTGGAGGCCATCGAGCGCTCCGAGTCGTTGCGCCCGAAGGTGGTGCTGATGGACCTGGCCATGCCCGAAATGGGCGGCCTGCAGGCCACCCGCCTGATCAAGTCGCAGGACGACGCACCGTACATCGTCATCGCCAGCCAC
The DNA here is from genome assembly GCF_946900935.1 of Stenotrophomonas sp. Marseille-Q5258. NCBI lineage: Bacteria > Pseudomonadati > Pseudomonadota > Gammaproteobacteria > Lysobacterales > Lysobacteraceae > Stenotrophomonas > Stenotrophomonas sp. Marseille-Q5258. The sequence goes on along the minus strand of NZ_CAMPPN010000005.1, from coordinate 26,521 downwards.
TTCGATGACGCCGAACACCGTGAACACGCGCTGCGCGCCGGCGCCGACAACTTCGTCAGCAAGCTGTCCTACATCCAGGAAGTCATGCCGATCCTGGAAGGCCTGAAGGGGAATGGATCATGAGTGAGTCGCGCATCCTGGTACTGGACAACGACGCCGTCCGCGCCGAACGCACCGTCGCCCTGCTGGAATTCATGGACTTCAACCCGCGCTGGGTGGCCGACGCGGCTGACATCGACACCGCCCGCCACCGCCAGAACGACTGGATGGCGGTGATCGTCGGTGCGCTGGACGCCAATGAGCGCAGCGACGCCCTGTTCGCCTGGCTGGGGCGCAGCTCGCTGCCGCCGCCGGTGATGCTGATCGATGGGGATACCACCGCATTCGCCCGGCAGCACGGCCTGCACGAAGCCACTGTGTGGCCGCTGGAAGCACCGCTGCGCCATGCGCAGATGGAAGGCCTGCTGCGCCGCGCCAGCCTCAAGCGCCTCGATGCCGAGCACCAGGCCGGTGCCGTGCAGGAACAGGGCCCGACCGGCGACGGCGCTGCCGTGAGTGCGTTGCGCCAGATGATCGACCAGGTGGCCGCGTTCGACACCACCGTGCTGGTGCTGGGCGAATCGGGTACCGGCAAGGAAGTGGTCTCGCGTTCGATCCACCAGCGCTCGCCGCGCCGCGATGGTCCGTTCGTGGCCATCAACTGCGGTGCGATCCCGGCCGACCTGCTCGAGAGCGAACTGTTCGGTCACGAAAAAGGCGCGTTCACCGGTGCGCTGAGCGCGCGCAAGGGTCGGTTCGAGATGGCCGAGGGCGGCACCCTGCTGCTCGACGAGATCGGCGACATGAGCCTGCCGATGCAGGTCAAGCTGCTTCGCGTGCTGCAGGAGCGCAGTTTCGAGCGCGTCGGTGGCAACCAGACCATCCGCTGCAATGTGCGGGTGATCGCCGCCACCCATCGCGACCTGGAGTCACGCATCGCCGACGGCAAGTTCCGCGAGGATCTGTTCTACCGTCTCAACGTGTTTCCGATCGACGTGCCGGCACTCCGTGAGCGCAGCGAGGACCTGCCGGCGCTGGTCACCACCATCGCCGGTCAGCTGGCCCGTACCGGCCGCGGTGAAGTGCGCTTCAGCGCCGAGGCCCTGCAGGCGCTGGCCAGCTACGAGTGGCCGGGCAACGTGCGCGAGCTGACCAACTTGGTCGAGCGCCTGGCCGTGCTGCATCCGGGCGGCAACGTGCGCGTGCAGGACCTGCCCGCCCGCTACCGCGGCGACTTCAGCCCGGCCGCCGTTCCCGCCGCCGCGCCGGCGCCGGCAGCGGACGAACGTCTGGACCTGCGCAGCTTCTCCTTCCATACCCCGGCACCGGGCAATACCGCGCCGCTGGAGAACAGCATCGGGCCGGTCACCCGTGCGCCGGCCCTGCCCGACGCCGGACTGGACCTGCGCAACCACATGGCCAACATCGAACTGAACCTCATCAACGAAGCCTTGGAGCGCACCCAGGGCGTGGTTGCCCACGCCGCCCAGCTGCTCGGCCTGCGCCGCACCACGCTGGTGGAGAAGCTGCGCAAGTACGGTATCGAGCGCGACCACACCGAACTGGCCAGCTGATCCACCGACGGTCACCGCACCCTTGAAGCCCGGGCCCGTCCCGGGCTTCTGCGTTCCGGGGCCATCGCGACGCCTCGCGGGGGTGCCCGCCGGTTTTCCGACGCCGGGCATCCGACGCCGGTCACCGCGCCATCGCGCCGGAGCGACATTCCGTCGCACCGCCACGACCCGGCACGGGAGATCAACGCCGCGCTGAATGCGTAAGTGCCCGCCACCACGACAAAACTGAACCAATGGCCGGTTTCGGCACGGGGCTTGCAACGTATTCACTCGAAACCCCATCCCCAGATTCGGAACGTTCCAGATGTCGCACTCCGTTACCTCCGTCCTTTCCCAGATCCGTTCCTTCCAGACCCAGATGGGTCAGTCGGCCGTCAGTCCGCTGACGGAAGCGCCGAAGAGCAATGCCATCCAGGGGCTGGTATCGCCGCAGGAAGTCCAGGGCCCGAGCTTCACCGAAACGCTGCGTGGCGCCATCGCCGGCGTCAACGACGCACAGCAGAAATCCGGCGCCCTGGCCAAGGCCTTCGAGCTGGGCGATCCCAGCGCCGACCTTGCCAAGGTCATGGTCGCCTCGCAGCAGTCCCAGATCGCCTTCCGCGCCACCGTGGAAGTCCGCAACCGTCTCGTCCAGGCTTACCAGGACGTGATGAACATGCCGCTGTAAGGATAGAAACGCATGGCCCTGTCGCTTACCAAGGAATCCCTGAACGCCGAGAAGGCGGGCCAGTGGTTCGACCGGCTGCAAAGCCTGCAGATCACCCGTCGGCTCGGACTGATGGCGATGATCGCCGTGGCCGTGGCGGCAGGTCTGTTCGTGTTCTTCTGGTCGCAGAAGCCCGGCATGGTGCCGCTGTACACCGGGCTGGACCAGAAGGCCACCGCCGAAGCCACCGACCTGCTGCGCGCCGCGCAGATTCCGTTCGAGCTGGATGCCGCCACCGGCGGCATCACCGTGCCGGAAAAGAACCTGCACGATGCCCGACTGAAGCTGGCCGGCTCCGGGCTCACCGACAGCGGCCGGCTCGGCTTCGAGCTGATGGAACGCGATCCGGGCTTCGGCGTCAGCCAGTTCATGGAGAACGCCCGCTACCAGCATTCGCTGGAAACCGAGCTGTCGCGCACCATCAACACCCTGCGCCCGGTGCGCGATTCGCGCGTGCACCTGGCCATTCCCAAGCCGAGCGCCTTCACCCGCCAGCGCGATGTGGCCAGTGCCTCGGTGGTGCTGGAACTGCGTGGCGGCCAGCAGCTTGAGCGGGGGCAGATCGATGCCATCGTGCACATGGTCGCCGCCAGCATCCCCGACCTGGCGCCGGAACGGGTGACGGTGGTGGACCAGAGCGGCCGGATGCTGAGCGTGTCCGATCCGAACAGCGATGCGGCGATGAATGCCGCGCAGTTCGAACAGGTGCGCCGCCAGGAAACCTCGTTCAACCAGCGCATCCGCGAACTGCTGGAGCCGATGACCGGCCCGGGCCGGGTCAATCCGGAAGTCAGCGTGGACATGGACTTCTCGGTCATCGAAGAAGCCCGCGAGCTGTACAACGGCGAGCCGCAGAAACTGCGCAGCGAACAACTGAGCGAAAACAGCAGCAACGTGCCGGGGCCGCAGGGCATTCCGGGCGCCACCAGCAACACCCCGCCGGGACCGGCGGCGGCACCGGCCACCGCACAGGCACCGACCGAGTCGTCCAAGAACGCGACCCGCAACTACGAGCTGGACCGCACCCTGCAGCACACCCGCCAGCCGGCCGGCCGGATCAAGCGCGTGTCGGTGGCCGTGCTGCTGGACAACGTGCCGCGCGCCGGCGCCAACGGCAAAACCACCGAGCAGCCGCTGTCGGCGGCCGAGCTGACCCGCGTTGAAGCCCTGGTCAAGCAGGCGGTCGGCTTTGATGCCGAGCGTGGCGACACCGTATCGGTGATGAACGCGCCCTTCGTCCGTGAGGTCACCCCGGTCGAGGGCCCGAAGTGGTGGGAACTGCCCCAGGTGCAGGACGGCCTGCGTCTGCTGCTCGGCGCGATCGTGGTGCTGGCGCTGGTGTTCGGCGTGCTGCGCCCGGCGCTGCGCTCGATCACCGGCACGGCCAGCAAGCCGGATGAAGACGAACTGGAACCGCATGGCGCCGACGTACACCTGGTCGAGGACGGCGATGCGCTGCCCGCGCTGGGCAACGATCGCAACCACGCGGGCGGACATGAAACGCTGGCATTGCCGGTGGACTCCTACGAGGAACGACTGCGCATGGCGCGTGAAGCTGTAAAGACCGATTCCAAGCGTGTGGCGCAGGTCGTCAAGGGCTGGGTGGCCAATGACTGACGCCCCTCCCCTGACCGGTGTGCAGCGCGCCGCCGTGCTGCTGCTGTCGCTGGGCGAACTGGACGCAGCCGAAGTGCTGCGCCACATGGAACCCAAGGAAGTGCAGAAGATCGGTATCGCGATGGCGACGATGACCGATATCACCCGTGAGCAGGTCGAGCGCGTGATGGATCAGTTCGGCAGCGAGCTGGGCTCCAAGACCTCGCTCGGTGTCGGGTCGGACGACTACATCCGCAACATGCTGGTGCAGGCACTGGGCAGCGAGAAGGCCGGCAATCTGATCGACCGCATCCTGCTCGGCCGCAACACCACCGGCCTGGACGCGCTGAAGTGGATGGACCCGCGTGCCGTGGCCGACCTGGTGCGCAACGAGCACCCGCAGATCATCGCGATCGTGATGGCGCACCTGGAAACCGACCAGGCCGCCGACGCGCTCAAGCTGCTGCCCGACCGTACCCGGGTGGATGTGCTGCTGCGCATCGCCACCCTGGACGGCATTCCGCCGAACGCGCTCAACGAACTCAACGAGATCATGGAGCGCCAGTTCGCCGGCAACCAGAACCTGAAGTCGTCCAACATCGGCGGCGTCCAGTGCGCCGCCAACATCCTCAACTTCATGGACAGCGGCCAGGACCAGGCGATTCTCGGCGAGATCGCGCGCATCGACGCGCCGCTGTCCGGGCGCATCCAGGACCTGATGTTCGTGTTCGACGATCTGGTGGACCTGGAAGACCGCGAACTGCAGCTGGTGCTGCGTGAAGTCAGCGGCGAGCGCCTGGGCCTGGCCCTGCGCGGCGCCGACATCAAGGTGCGCGACAAGATCACCCGCAACATGTCCCAGCGTGCCGCCGAGATCCTGCTCGAAGACATGGAAGCCCGTGGCCCGGTGCGCCTGTCGGATGTGGAAACCGCGCAGCGCGAGATCCTGGCGATCGTCAAGCGCATGGCCGATGAAGGCACCGTCACCATCGGCGGCAACGCGGAGGCAATGCTGTGAACAACGCCGTGCGCTGGCTCGCCCCGGACCTGCTGGCGGTTCCCGAACCGCCGGTGGAGGAGACCGTCGAACTCACCGGGCCCGATCCGGAGCACGAACCGGAGCCGGTCCTGCAGCTGCCGACGCTGGAGGAGATCCAACAGATCCAGGACGAGGCCGAGAAGGACGGCTTCGAGCGCGGCCACGCCGACGGGCAGGCCCAGGGCCAGGCCGAAGTGCGCCGCCTGGCGGCGCAGATCGAAGGCATCCTCGACAACTTCAGCCGGCCGCTGGTGCGGCTGGAGAATGAAGTGGTGGCCGCGCTCGGCGAACTTGCGGTCCGCATTGCCGGCACGCTCGTCGGGCGTGCCTATGAGGCCGACCCGGCGCTGCTCGCGCAACTGGTCGGCGAAGCCATCGATGCGGTCGGCGGGGCCACGCGCGAGGTGGAAGTGCGCCTGCACCCGGACGATATCGCCGCCTTGACCCCGCTGCTGCAGCTGGCCCCGCACCAGCGGCTCAGCCCGGACCTCAGCCTGAGCCGCGGCGATCTGCGCGTCCATGCCGAGGCCGTGCGCATCGACGGCACCCTGGAAGCCCGCCTGCGCGGCGCGCTCGATGCGGTGATCCGCAAGGCTGGAGCCAGCGCATGAGTACCGACACCGTTCCCGCGCCCGCCGCCGACTGGGCCGCCGCGCGCAACCTGCGGCTGGCCGCTCGGCTGGACGGCATCCAGCCAGATACCGCGCACGGGCGCGGCCTCATCCGCGAAGGCGTGCTGCGCCGCGCGGTGGGCCTGACCCTGGAAGCGGTGGGCTGCGAATCGCCGCTGGGCGCCAGCTGCAAGGTCGAAGTCATGGACGGCGGCTGGGTGGATGCCGAAGTGGTCGGCTTCGCCGGCGAACGTACCTATCTGATGCCCAGCGCCGAGCTGCACGGCCTGCTGCCGAATGCCCGCGTGATCCCTGCACTGGGACGGGGTGGCGTGGAAGTGGGCGAAGGCCTGCTCGGACGCGTCATCGACAGCGACGGCGTGCCGCTGGACGGCAAGGGCCCGATCCGTGCCGAAGGAACCGTGGGCATGGCCGGCGTCTCGATCAACCCGCTGGCGCGCGAGCCGATCACCCAGCCGCTTGACGTCGGCGTCCGCGCCATCAACGCGCTGCTGCCGATCGGCCGTGGCCAGCGCGTGGGTCTGTTCGCCGGCTCCGGCGTGGGCAAATCCACCCTGCTGGGCATGATGACCCGCTACACCGCCGCTGACGTGATCGTGGTTGGCCTGATCGGCGAGCGTGGCCGCGAAGTGCGCGACTTTGTCGAAACCACGCTTGGCGAAGAGGGGCTGCGCCGCGCCGTGGTCGTGGCCAGCCCGGCCGACCGGCCTCCGCTCGCCCGTCTGCACGGTGCCTACCGCGCCACCGCCATTGCCGAGTGGTTCCGCGACCAGGGCCTGAATGTCCTGCTGCTGATGGATTCACTGACCCGCTTCGCACAGGCCCAGCGTGAGATCGGCCTGTCGGTCGGTGAGCCGCCGACCACACGTGGCTACCCGCCGTCGGTGTTCGCCAAGCTGCCGGCCCTGGTCGAGCGCGCCGGCAATGGTGCCAAGGGGCGCGGCTCGATCACCGCGTTCTACACCGTGCTGACCGAAGGCGATGATCCGCAGGACCCGATCGCCGATGCGGCGCGTGCCATTCTCGACGGCCACATCCTGCTCTCGCGCCGCGTCGCCGACAGCGGTCTGTACCCGGCCATCGACGTGGAGTCCTCGGTCAGCCGCGTGGTCACGGAAATCGCCGATGAACCGTGGCGCCTGCGCATCCGCAAGCTCAAGCGTCTGATCTCGGCGTACTCGACCAACCGCGACCTGATCGCCATCGGCGCCTATCAGCGCGGCAACGACCCCGCTACCGACGAAGCACTGGAACGCTGGTCGGACATCGTTGAATTCCTCGGCCAGGACGTCGGCAAGGCAGCCGACCTGCCGCACAGCCAGGCCGCACTGAAGCGGCTGGTGGAACCAGAGACTTAAGCCATGATCCAGTCCAAGCGAATCGACCCCCTGCTCAAGCGCGCCCAGGACCACGAAGACGAGGTCGCCCGTGATCTGGCCGAGCGCCAGCGCATGCTCGACACCCATCTGTCGCGCCTGGACGAACTGCGTCGCTACGCCGAGGAATACGCCAGCGCCCAGATGGCGGCCACCAGTCCGGCCCAGCTGATGAACCGCCGCGCCTTCCTGGACCGCCTGGACAGCGCCGTCGCGCAGCAGCGCCAGACCGTGGACACCAACCGCGAGAAGGTCGAGGCCGAGCGCGCACGCCTGGTCCTGGCCAGCCGCGACAAGCAGGTGCTGGAACAGCTGGCCGCCAGCTACCGGGCGCAGGAAAAAGTGCTGACCGACCGCCGCGACCAGCGCGAGATGGATGACATCGGCGCGCGCCGCAGCCGCCAGGCGCAGCGCGGCGACGGCGACAACGGAGGCGCGCCGTGACGCCCGCCTCCGTGCTCGGCGGAAGCCCCGCCACCGCTACCGCCGGCAAGAGCGGTGGCACCCCGCGCAGCGGGACCGGTGACGGTGACGCGCGCCGGGACTTTGACACCCTGCTCAAGAACGACGCGGGCAGCGCCAAGCGCGTCGGCGCCAGCGACGGCAAGCCCGCGCCAGCCACGCCGACGGCCGACGACGGACGCGGCACCGGCGCCGACCGCCCCACACGCGGCAGCCGCGAAACGCCTCCCCCGACCGACGGCGACACCGCCAGCGAGGCGACCGCCAGCACCCCGTCGACGCCTGATGCGCAGGACAGCACCGACCCGGCTGACACCGCACCGTGGCCACCGCTCGGGCTGGCCGGCCTGGCGCTGGCCGGCGTCGAGCCGCAGCCCAGCGTCCCGCCGCCGACCACGACGGCCACAACCACCCTGCCCGGCGCCGTGGTGGCACCTGCAGCGGCAACGGGGGCCCCGACCGGCCCTCTCGCCGTGCCCGCCGATGCCGGCACCGGTCCAGCCGCGCTGCTGCTCCCGGTTGATGCCGAGCCGACCCCCGACGCGGAACTGTTGAAGACCGTTACCGATGCGATCACCGCCGCTGGCGACGGAGCCGATGCGCCGCCGACGCCCCTCCTGCACGCGCTGAACGCTGCGGTCGAGCTGAAGACCTCAGCCCCCGCGGCCCCCTTCACCGGGGCGCCGACGGCCACCCCCCACCTGGGCGGCGACGACTTCGAAGACGCTGTCGGCGCACGCATCGGCTGGCTGGCCGACCAGAAGATCGGTCACGCGCACATGAGGATCACCCCGGACGACCTGGGCCCGATCGACGTACGTCTGCACCTGGACGGCGACAAGGTGCATGCGTCCTTCACCAGTGCGCACGCCGACGTCCGCCACGCGCTGGAAAGCAGCCTGCCGCGCCTGCGCGAGATGCTCAACGAGCAGGGCTTCCAGCTGGGCAACGCCGACGTGGGCCAGCAGCAGACCGCCCAGGACGGCAAGGCTGGCGACGGTCGCTCCGGCCTCGCTGGTGACGACGGCGAACCGTCACTGGCGGACGCCACCGTTTCCCCGGCGCAGCTGATGCGCCAGCGTGGGCTGGTCGACGCCTACGCGTGAGGCGTATGCGTACCGGCCAACGGCCGGTGCGCACCCCCGTCAATTTTCCGGCGACCGCAGCCGGGGCCATTCAGGCACAGCGTTTGCATGTAGCCAGGAAGCAATCCAATGGAGCTTCCCCCCGTGGCCGCAGCCGCCGACAAAACCAAGAAATCCGCCGAAAAGGACAAGGCCGCCAAGCCGCGCAGTCCGCTTCTGATCACCGCCCTGGTTGCGGTGCTCGCCGCCGGTGCCGCCGGAGGTGGTGTGTGGTACTTCACCCAGTCCAAGCACGACGAAAAGCCGGCCAAGGCCACCGCCAGCAAGGGCGTGCCGGCCCCGGCGCAGTACTTCGGCCTGGAGCCGCCGTTCGTGGTCAACCTCAACGGGTCCTTCGACGGTCCGCGCTACCTGCAGGTGGAGGTGCAGCTGATGACCCGCGATCCGGCCGCGATGGAAGCGATCAAGGTTCACGCCCCGGCCATCCGCGCCAAGCTGCTGATGCTGTTCTCGCAGGTCGAGCCGGCGCAGATCGCCGACCGCGCCGGCAAGGAGCGCCTGCAGGCCGACTCGCTGGCCGAAGTGCAGAAGCTGCTCAAGGCCGAGACCGGGACCAAGGGCGTGGACGAACTGCTGTTCACCAGTTTCGTGACCCAGTAAGGGCATGCCATGAATGACCTGCTTTCCCAGGACGAGATCGATGCCCTGCTGCACGGCGTGGACTCCGGTGCGGTGGAAACCGATATCGACGCAGCGCCCCCCGGCGAGGCGCGCTCCTACGATTTCGCCAGCCAGGACCGCATCATCCGCGGTCGCATGCCGACCCTGGAGATGGTCAACGAGCGCTTCGCCCGCCTGTGGCGGATCGGCCTGTTCAACCTGATCCGGCGTTCCGCCGAGCTGTCGGTGCGCGGCATCGAGCTGATCAAGTTCAACGATTACATGCACTCGCTCTACGTGCCGACCAATCTGAACCTGATCCGCTTCAAACCCCTGCGTGGTACCGGGCTGATCGTGTTCGAGCCGACCCTGGTGTTCGCCATCGTCGACAACTTCTTCGGCGGCGACGGGCGTTACCCGACCCGTATCGAAGGCCGTGAATTCACTGCCACGGAAATGCGGGTCATCCACCTGCTGCTCAAGCAGACCTTCGCCGACCTGCAGGAAGCATGGGCGCCGGTGATGGACGTCGAGCTGGAGTACATCAACTCCGAGATCAACCCGCACTTCGCCAACATCGTGACGCCGCGCGAGTACGTGGTGGTCTGCCGGCTGCACGTCGAACTCGACGGCGGCGGCGGCGACATCCACGTCACCCTGCCCTACTCGATGCTCGAACCGATCCGCGAGCTGCTCGACGCCGGCATCCAGAGCGACCGCAACGACCGCGATGCCAGCTGGGGCGTGATGCTGCGCGAACAGCTCAACATCGCCGAAGTCACCCTGTCCAGCGTGCTGGCCAGCAAGCGCATGAGCCTGCGCGAACTGACCCGCCTGAAGATCGGCGACATCCTCCCGATCGAGCTGCCGGCGCAGGTGCCGGTGTGCGTGGAGAACATCCCGGTGTTCACCGGCGAGTTCGGCATCGCCAACGGCAGCAACGCAGTGAAGATCACCGCCACCCACCCCCCGGGCGTCCGCCCGCGCGTTCCCGTAATCCAGGAAGACCCGCAATGAACGACATCGACACCAACGCGCCGGCACCGGCCCAGTTCACCAACCTGCAGTCCGACGAGATCCCCGGCAGCACCGACCTCAACCTGGATGTGATCCTCGATGTGCCGGTCACGCTGTCATTGGAAGTGGGTCGCGCGCGCCTGCCGATCCGCAACCTCCTGCAGCTCAACCAGGGCTCGGTGGTGGAACTGGAGCGTGGTGCCGGCGAGTCGCTGGACGTCTTCGTCAACGGCACCCTGATCGCCCACGGCGAAGTGGTGGTCATCAACGATCGCTTCGGCGTGCGCCTGACCGACGTGGTCAGCCCGAGCGAACGGATCCGGAGACTGCGTTGAGCGCCTGGGCGCTGATCGCCGCCGGCACCACCACCGCCAAGGTGGGCCAGCACGCCGCTGCCGCACCGAGCATGTTTGGTGCCGTGCTGGCGCTGCTGGCGGTGCTGGCCCTGATCGTCGGCCTGGGCTGGGTGCTCAGGCGCATGCCGGGCAGCGGCTTCCGCCCTGCCGAAGGCCTGCGCGTGGTGGCCAGCCTGACCGTCGGCGCCAAGGAGCGCGTGGTGGTCGTGGAGGTCAACGGCGAGCAGTTGCTGCTCGGCGTCACCGCCGGTGGCATCAACGCCCTGCACCGCCTGCCCGAACCGTTGCCGACGCCTGCCCCGGCGCGGCTGCCGGACTTCAAACACTTGCCGAATTTCGCGCAGATGCTGCAACAGCGGCTGCGCAAGGACTCCTGACATGCGTGGCCCTCGTAACCCCTGGACCCATTACCTGCCCCTGCTGATGCTGCTGGCGCTGTGCGCGCTGCCGGCACTGGCCTGGGCCGCCCCCGGCCTGCCCGGCACGCCGGCGCTGCCGGACGTGAACGTCGGCAAGATCGGCGGCCAGCCGGTGAGCCTGCCGCTGCAGACGCTGCTGCTGATGACGGCGATCACGCTGATTCCGTCGATGCTGCTGGTGTTGACCGCTTTCACCCGCATCATCATCGTGCTGGGTCTGCTGCGCCAGGCACTGGGCACCGGGCAGACCCCGTCCAACCAGGTGCTGCTCGGCCTGGCCCTGTTCCTGACTGCAATGGTGATGCTGCCGGTGTGGCAGAAGGCCTGGGGCAGTGGCATGGCGCCCTACCTCAACGGTGAGATCGACTTCCAGACCGCCTGGACGCTGACCACCCAGCCGCTGCGCGCCTTCATGCTGGCGCAGATCCGCGAGACCGACCTGATGACCTTCGCCGGCATGGCCGGCCACGGCACCTACGCCAGCCCGGATGCGATTCCGTTCCCGGTGCTGGTGGCCTCGTTCGTCACCAGCGAGCTGAAGACCGCCTTCGAGATCGGCTTCCTGATTTTCATTCCGTTCGTGATCATCGATCTGGTCGTGGCCAGCGTGCTGATGTCGATGGGCATGATGATGCTGTCGCCCATGCTGGTCTCGGCCCCGTTCAAGATCCTGCTGTTCGTGCTGGTCGACGGCTGGGTCCTGGTGGTCGGCACGCTTGCCGCCAGCTTCAACGCGGTCTGAGGTCGCCATGACGCCCGAACTTGCCCTTACCGAACTGCGCGGTGGCCTGATCACCGTGCTGTGGGTTGCCGGCCCGCTGCTGCTCACCGTGCTGATCGTCGGCGTGGTGGTCGGCGTGGTGCAGGCCGCCACCCAGCTCAACGAGCCCACCATCGCCTTCGTGGCCAAGGCCGCCGCGCTGACCGCCGTCCTGTTCGCGCTCGGCAGCCTGCTGATCGGCCACCTGGTGGAATACACCACGCTGCTGTTCCAGCGCATTCCCCACCTCATCGGCTAGGCAGGCACGCACGATGGATTCGGCCACTCAGATGGCTGCCGATGGCCTGCAGGCCTTCGGCATGATCGGCACCATCCTGTGGACCATGCTGCGCATCGGCGCGATGGTCATGGCGATGCCATTGATCGGTACCCGCGCGGTGCCGCAACGGGTGCGGGTGATGCTGGCCGGTGCGCTGGCCATCGCCCTGTCGCCGATGCTGCCGCCCGTGCCAGCCTGGACCGGGTTCGACGCCGCCACCGTATTGAGCATCGCGCGCGAACTGGCCATCGGCGTGTCGATCGGCTTCCTGCTGCGGCTGGTGTTCGAGGCCGGGGCGATGGCCGGCGAACTGGTCGCCCAAGGCACCGGCCTGGCGTTCGCGCAGATGAGCGATCCGCTGCGCGGCGGCAGCTCCGGCGTGATCGGACAATGGTTCTACCTGCTGTTCGGCCTGCTGTTCTTCACCTCCAACGGGCACCTCGCGCTGATCTCGCTGCTGATGGACAGTTACAAAGCCGTGCCGATCGGTGCCGAGCTGCCCAATGTCGATGCGTTTCTCAGTGCCGCCCCGACCTTTCTGCTGCAGGTGTTCCGCGGCGCGCTGACCCTGGCCCTGCCGCTCACCGTGGCGATGCTGGCGGTCAACCTGGCCTTCGGTGTGCTGGCCCGGGCGGCGCCGGCGCTCAACCCGATCCAGCTTGGCCTGCCGGTGGCCCTGCTGCTCGGCCTGTTCCTGCTGACCGTGCTGGCCGGTGAAATGGGCCCGCCGGTGCAGCGCCTGTTCGACGCCGCGTTCCAGGCTGCCGACGGCGTGACGCACTGAGCCGGGGCGCGATGCACGTTCCGTCACGGATTCGTGCTGCGGCTCTTGCGAGACCCCCCGGGCATCGCGGTAGTCTTCACGGGTAGCGTTCGTTTCATCGGAGTCATGGGGAGACTGCCGGTGAGGGTGCCATTGCGCATCCTCGGTGATCACGGCGGTGTACGCCATGCCATCGCATTCGTGCAGGCCAGGGAGAGTCACCCATGCTCGTCGGCAGCTACGCCCCGTCCCTCGTACTGATCTCGCTCCTGGTCGCCGTGATGGCGTCCTTCACCGCGCTGGACATGGCCGCACGGGTCACCACCGCGCCGAGCCGGCGCCAGACCGCGCTCTGGCTCGCCGGCGGGGGATGTGCGATGGGGCTCGGCATCTGGTCGATGCACTTCATCGGCATGCTGGCCTTCCGCCTGCCCATCCCGCTGGGCTATGACATCGCCATCACCGGGACGTCGCTGCTGGCCGCGATCGCCTCTTCCGTATTCGCCCTGTGGCTGGTCTCGCTGCCCACCCTGCCGCACACGCGGCTGGCACTGGGGGCCCTGCTGATGGGCATCGGCATTGCCTCGATGCACTACCTGGGCATGGCCGCGATGCGCATGCAGCCGGGGATCGTGTACGACCCGGCCTGGTTCGTGGCCTCGGTGCTGATCGCCGTGGCCGCCTCCTGGACCGCCCTGTTCGTGGCCTTCCGCCTGCGCGGCAGCCAACGCCGCCTGCGCGACCGGCTGGCGCCGGCGGTTCTGCTCGGCACCGCCATCGTGGGCATGCATTACACCGGCATGGCAGCCGCGCGATTTCCCGCCGGCAGCATCTGCGGCGCGGCCGGTCGGGACGGGCTGCAGACGCAGTGGCTGGCGGCGATCGTGCTGGTGCTCACCATCTCGATCCTGACCATCGTGCTGGTGGTGTCCTGGCTGGACCAGCGCATGCAGTCGCACCTGCTGCGGGTGCGCAACTCGGACCTGCGCACCTCCCTTTACGACGCCCAGGCCGAACTGACCCAGGCCGCCCTGCACGATCCGCTCACCCGCCTGCCCAACCGGCTGCTGCTCCAGCAGCACATCGAGCAGTCGCTGAGCCGGGCCGAGCGCAACGGCACCCGGTTTGCCGTGATGTTCATGGATCTGGACGGATTCAAGCAGGTGAACGATGCGTATGGCCACCAGACCGGCGACGCCCTGCTGGTCGCCGTGGCCGAGCGCACCCGCCAGCTGCTGCGCCCCGATGACGTGCTCGCACGGTTGGGCGGCGACGAGTTCGTGCTGGTGGTCGGCATCGACAACGGCGAGGACATCGCCGCCTTGGCCAGCCGCATCATCCAGACCATCGGCCACGAGCCGCTGCTGCCCGACCACGAGCTGCAGGTCACCGCCAGCATCGGCATCGCCATCTGCCCCGATCATGCCGCCAGCGAGCGGCAGCTGATGGCCTTCGCCGACGCGGCGATGTACCAGGCCAAGGAAGCCGGCCGCAATGCGCAGGTGCTGTTTTCTGACTGGATGAACGACAGCGCCGAGCAGCAGTTCCAGCTGCTCGCCGATCTGCGCCGGGCGATCGGCACGGACCAGCTGTTCCTGCATTACCAGCCCAAGACCCGCGTGGCGGCCCACACCGTCTGTGGCGCCGAGGCCCTGATCCGCTGGCGCCACCCGCAGCACGGACTGGTGCCCACCGAACGTTTCATCCGGCTCGCTGAACGCAGCGGCGTGATCAACGAGATCGGCCGCTGGGCGCTGGACGAAGCCTGCCGGCAGCTGCGCGAGTGGCACGACGCCGGCCACGACAGCTGGACCGTGTCGGTCAACCTGTCGCCGGTCCAGTTCAGCTCGCCGGACCTGCTGCAGGACGTGCGGCGCGTGCTGCAGACCCATCGCATGGACCCGCGCCGGCTGATCCTGGAGATCACCGAGAACACCGTCATGCGCGACACGGAAGCCAGCCTGCGCCTGCTGCAGTCACTGGCCACGCTGGGGGTCGGCATCTCCATCGACGATTTCGGTACCGGCTATTCCAGCCTGCTGTACCTCAAGCGGCTGCCGGCCAGCGAGATCAAGATCGACCATGCGTTCGTGCGCGACCTGGAGAACAGTTCGGAGGATGTGGTGATCGTCTCGGCGATCGTCGCCCTGGGCCATGCGCTGGACATGGACATTGTCGCCGAAGGCGTGGAGACCACCGGCCAGCGCGCGTATCTGGAACGGCTGGGCTGCGACTACCTGCAGGGCTATCTGCTCGGCCGGCCGGTGGACGCGCAGCGCTTCATGCAGCTGCATGACCATCCGAGGCCACGGGTGGTAGTGGCGCCGGAGTGGAACGCGGACGAAGACCTCTCCCCACCCGGCCACCCGGCCGGCTGACGGCACCCCGCCGGTTCAATCCAGCAGTGTCGCGTCGGTGAGGTCCAGCAGCCCCAGCTGCGCCATCCGCGCTTCCACCTCATGCACCTGGCGCAGGTGCGCCTTGTTGCGCAGGTCCAGACAGCCCTCTACGGACACGATGATCGTGCCGCAGCCTTTCACCACGTGGACCGAGGCAGCTTCAGGGATGTACCGGTGCGGAACCAGTTCGGGGACGAACCCCATCCAGCCTAGCCAGCGGCGATGGGGAAACAGGCGGTGGTGCTGGACGTAAGTGTCGAAACCCTCTCCATCAGGGAGAGCGCATGTCACGTCGGTAGCAATGTGAAGGACACCCAACACCTCTGCAAGGGCCGCCACGACGCTGCGCACCATCTGCAGCGTGCCATCACGTCCGAACGCTTCCACAGGCTGATACAGGGAGATCGTACAGACGCCAAACCAGGGCCTGAGCGCAATCTCCACACAGCCGGGGGACAACCATGCAGCGGGGGTGTGTGCTGTCGTGATGACACCCTCGACCGTGCTGGGCAATGTGCCGTAGTCAACGCGATCGGCGTCTGCGTAGCGCTGCATCCTCTCCATGAACCCGCGCGGATTGGAAAGTGGCATCAGACCGCGATCCGGCGCTCGAGGCAGGGAGACCCACGCTGACGGGGGCGGAAACACGCCCTGCAGCTTTTCGAGCATACGCACGAGGCAATCATGCACAGCCTCGGACGTCATCGAACGTTCGGGGAGAATGGCCTCGACGAGCACACTTCTCATCGTCATGGGGAGTACCGGCAAGCGGATGACAACGGCCCAAATGCCTTGGAGGCTGCTTCATAGCAAAGGCGCTGCAGAAAATGCCACTCCAGCTTTGCGGGAGCACCTTGTCGATGGACATGCAGCGACTGGGCGCTAAATTGACGCATCCAGCTTTCAACTACATTCGGCGACCTGAATCTGGCCCAGCCTTGCAGTTCTCCGTCACTCTCAAAGAACTGCTGGTGGTGCCCCTTCGCCTCAACCACCGTGCACCGCGAACGCCAGAATCCATCAAACCGGATCGCGCCGTGCCGCCATTCGGTGACCGTAATTTCGGTCATGGACTTGGGCACTCTGGCCAGCATCCGGTCCAGTGCCGTTCCGCCGTAGGTGTAGTCGAAGTGCTCCGGCGCCGCGTACAGGTTGGCGATACGTCGCTGGTAATCGAAATCACGGAACTGCCTGTACGGAATGGTGTAGTTGGCCGGCGTCAGATAGCCCTGCGCCAGCTTGCACGTCGTGCAGGCGTTCTGATTGCTGGTCTGCGCGCAGTCGGTATCGCGCGCCTGCACCGACGGCGCCACCACGGTATCGGTACCGATACCCACGGCGCGCTGGATGTCCGCCCAGACCTGGCCGATGCTCGGCCCGGTGGGCACCTCGCGGGTCGGGTCCCAGCCGCCGGGATGAGCCGGGGGCGGCGGCGGAAGTGGCAGGGGCAAGGGAAGTGCACCCATCAACGCTCCTTTCGGTGGGACAGGTGTGGCGAGGCAAGCAACGCGAGCAGGTCGGCAGCCGTCACGTTGGGCTGGTCGGTGCTGTTGAACCACACGCCGGTCACGGCGTGGTCGCGCAGCGTGCGTGCCCAGGCCACGTCCGCTTTCACCCAGCGCACCAGCGTGGGCGGATGGGTGATGCGCAGTGCACGCACCGCGTGCCGGTAGCTGTCGTGCACGGTCGCCCGCAATGCATCGTCGGCGACAGCGAACGTGGCGTCAGGGTAATCGTGGCGGACTTCGGCCGCCATCGCGGGCGCCCAGTCCGCTGCATCGGGCAGGCTCAGCGCGGCGTACTGTCCTGCAGAGAGCTGCAGCGGGCCGGTGCCCGACGGTTCGGTTTCCGGGTCCGCCCGCACCGTGACGGGGCGCCCCTGCAGGGTCGTCTCCCACACTCGCACGGGGCCGAGCAGGTCGCGCTGCTGAGCCGGGGTCAACACGTCTCCATAGCGCCGCCAAGCACGCGGGCAGTAGAAGCGCATCAACGCACGCTGGCCATCCGGGAGGCGCAGTTCGAGGCGTGCCTGCAGGTGGTCGAACAGCGCGTCGAACCCGCCCGCCGCCCAGACCCGGGTGACGCCGGCCGCCGTGCCGCCCAGCGTCACCCGCCAGCGTTCCACCGCCTGCTGAAGCGCGCCCTGCGGCAGCGCCACCAGCCAAGGCGCCGCGTCGGCATGGATGGCCTCGGGACGGCCGGCGAACAGGCATCGCGCGACCACCCCCGCACTGGCGACGTGGTGGCGCAGGTCGCCGATGCGCCCGGGTGACGCGGCACAGTCAACCAGGGCGTAGTCCTGCAACGCACTCATTCCAGGCGCACCATCGGCGTGCCGGACCGTGCGGCGTCCATCAGGCACTCCAGACAGACCGGCGGCGCACTGGACGCGGCTGCCGGCGCGCAGACAACCGCCGGTCCCGCGACGTCTTCCTTCGCCGGCGCGGGCGCCGCCTCCACGTACACCAAACGCTGCACGGTCGAGCGCAGATGGCAGCCACACGCAAGCAGATCCCCGTCCAGCGCGACAGGCTGGCCATCCACGCGCAGGGTCGGATCTCCACCGACGATGGCGAACGCGCGCCACTGCAGCGCCCTCGATATCGGTGAACGGCGAGCCGGTGATCACCCGGCCGCACCTGCTGGTGGTGTCACCAACAACGATCCAGTAGCTGCGCATGGCCGTCTCTGCCTTCCCTGGGGCCAGGACTGTCCCCCGCGCAGCGCCGGCGTCGCCATCGGAATCGACCGAATCTGCCGGCGCGCCCGATGCTCCCCTGTGACACGGGCGATGGCGGGCAGGCGGCCTGCCCCGCCGGATGTCGCGACTGCCCTGCCCCGCGGCCTGCCCCGCCCTGGCCGGCGTCGAAACGAAACGGAACGGATCTTGCACGCACTTGGAGGAATCCTCCCCCGTGTCGTGCCCCGATGTCCGAGAACGAACAAGCCGGCGAAAAAACCGAACAACCGACCGAGAAACGGCTGCGCGACGCCCGCGAGCAGGGCAACATCCCGCGCTCGCGCGAGCTGGCCACGGCCGCGGTGTTCGGCGCCGGTGTACTGGCGCTGATGGCCTTCTCCGGCGGCATTTCACGCAACGCGCAGGCCTGGATGAAGCAGGCGCTGAGCCCCGAACCCGGTCTCCGCCAGAACCCGATGGCCCTGTTCGGCCATTTCGGCGAGAGCCTGGCCCAGCTGCTGCTGGCGCTGTGGCCGCTGGTGGTGGTGTGCCTGCTGGCCAGCTTCCTGTCACCGGTGGTGATGGGCGGCCTGCGCTGGTCCAACAAATCCCTGATGCCCGATGTGAAGCGGCTCAGCCCGATGGCCGGGATGAAGCGCCTGTACGGCCCCGAGGCGATCGCCGAGTTCACCAAGTCGCTGCTGCGCATCGCGTTTGTCGGCACGGCGGCCGGACTGGTGGTCTGGGGGGGTATCCAGCCGTTGCGCGCCCTGCTCCACCAGCCGCTGGAAGCGGCGATGGTGCATGGGCTTGGCTTCACCCTGAAGCTGATGCTGGCCACCGGCGGCGCGATGCTGCTGCTCGCGGCGATCGATGCGCCGTACCAGCGCTGGAACTGGATGCGCAAGCTGAAGATGACCCGGGAAGAGCTGCGCCGGGAAATGAAGGAGAGCGAGGGCAGCCCCGAGGTGAAGGGCCGCATCCGCCAGCTGCAGCAGCAGATGTCCAACCGACGGATGATGGAAGCGGTGCCTACCGCTGACGTGGTGGTGGTCAACCCGACCCACTACGCCGTGGCCCTGAAGTACGACGGCGGCAGGATGGGCGCCCCCACCGTGGTGGCCCTGGGGGTGGATGAAACCGCCTTGCGCATCCGCGAAGTGGCCGACGGCAACAAGGTCGCCATTGTCTCCGCGCCGCCTTTGGCACGCGCCTTGTATCGGGAAGGCCAACTCGGCAAGGAAATCCCCGTGAGATTGTATTCGGCCGTCGCCCAGGTCCTGTCCTACGTCTACCAGCTGCGCAGCTGGCGTTCCGGCCCGATGCCGGCCTCGCCGCGCATCGACATTGAAGAATTCACCAACGGAGCCCGCCCGTGAGCGCCCAGCCTGCAGGAATGAACGTGCGCAAGGCGCTGGATATGATCCGCCACGGGCTGGGTGCCCCGCTGATCGTGCTGGCGTTGCTGGCAATGGTGGTGGTGCCGCTGGCACCGCCGGTCCTGGATGCCCTGTTCACCTTCAACATCGCCATCTCGCTGATGGTGCTGCTGGCGGTGGTCTATGTGAAGCGGCCGCTCGACTTCACCATCTTCCCGATCGTGCTGCTGATCACCACCATGCTGCGCCTGGCGCTGAACGTGGCCTCCACCCGCGTGATCCTGCTCAATGGCCAGAACGGCCACGAGGCGGCCGGCAAGGTGATCGCCGCGTTCGGCGAGTTCGTGATCGGCGGCAACTACGCGGTGGGCATCGTGGTGTTCGCGATCCTGACCATCATCAATTTCGTGGTGATCACCAAGGGCGCCGGACGCGTCTCGGAAGTGACCGCGCGCTTCATCCTCGATGCCATGCCCGGCAAGCAGATGGCCATCGACGCCGACCTCAACGCCGGTTTGCTGACGCGTGAGGAGGCCAAGGCCCGTCGTGAGGAAGTCCGTGAGGAAGCCGACTTCTACGGTGCGATGGACGGCGCCAGCAAGTTCATCCGCGGCGACGCCATCGCCGGCATCCTGATCCTGTTCATCAACATGCTCGGCGGCCTGGCCGTAGGCGTGTTGCAGCACGGCATGCCATTTGGCGAATCCGCGGCCACCTACACGCTGCTGTCCATCGGCGACGGCCTGGTGGCGCAGCTGCCGGCACTGCTGGTGTCCTCGGCGGTGGCGATGCTGGTCACCCGCGCCTCGCGGTCGCAGGACATGAGCCAGGCGATGATGGGCCAGGTGTTCGGCCAGCATCGCGCGCTCACCATCGCCGCGGCCATCCTCGGCGTGGTCGGGCTGGTCCCGGGAATGCCCAACGTCGCCTTCTTGACGCTGGCCGCCATCCTCGGCTTCATCGCCTGGAAGCTCTGGAAGAAGAGCACCGCGGCTGCCCGCGCCGCTGAAACCGCAAGCGCCGGCCGCCCCGATGCACCGGGCCTGCCCGGCGCCACGCCCTCGCCCACCGCCGAGCTGACCTGGGACGAACTGCGTCCGGTCGATCCGCTGGGCCTGGAAGTGGGCTACCGGCTGATCCCGCTGGTGGACAAGAACCAGGGCGGCGAGCTGATGGCACGGATCAAGGGCGTGCGCCGCAAACTCACCCATGACATCGGCTTCCTGATCCCTTCGGTCCACATCCGCGACAACCTGGAGCTGCCGGCCACCGGCTACCGCCTGCTCATCCACGGCGTGCCGGTAGCGACGGCGGAAATCCACCCGGACCGCGAGCTCGCCCTGGACCCGGGCAGCGCGCTCGGCGCGCTGGACGGCATCGCCGGCAAGGACCCCGCGTTCGGCCTGGACGCCACCTGGATCCAGCCGCATCAGCGCGCCCATGCCGAGTCGATGGGCTACACCGTGGTCGACCCCGCCACCGTGGTGGCGACCCACCTGTCGCACCTGATCCGCGAGCACGCCCCGGAACTGCTGGGCCACGAGGAAGTGCAGCAGCTGCTGGCCAACCTCGGCAAGAGCGCCCCCAAGCTGGTGGAGGACCTCACGCCCAAGTCGCTGCCGCTGTCGGCGGTGGTGCGGGTGCTGCAGAACCTGCTGATCGAGCGCATTCCGATCCGCCAGCTGCGCAAGATCGTCGAAGCGCTGGTGGAGAACGCGCCCAACAGCCAGGACCCGTCGGTGCTGACCGCCGCCGTGCGCAACGCGCTGGGCCGCTTCATCGTGCAGGAGATCGCCGGCATGTCGGCGGAGCTGCCGGTGTTCACCCTCAACCCGCAACTGGAACGCGTCTTGCAGGAGTCCACGCAGGGCAACGGCGCCGCGCTGGAACCCGGACTCGCCGAGCGACTGCACCAGAGCCTGGCCGACTGTGTCGGCAAGCAGGAAGCGAAGAACGAGCCGGCGGTTGTGCTGGTACCCGGCCCGGTACGTGCCGCGCTGGCACGGCTGGTACGCCACAGCGTCCCCTCGCTGTCGGTACTGGCCTACAGCGAGGTGCCGGAGGACAAACGGTTGAAGCTGGTCGGCACGATCAGTTGAGCCGGTACTCCGACGGCAACGCGCCAGAAAACAGACACCCCCACTTTTGACATCACCGCAGCAGGACACAGAGGGAAACCCGGACCGTGCAGACCACCGACAACCAGCGCTTCCCTTCCACCACCCCGCCGCCCCAGTCCCGGTACCACAGCATGAAAATCAAACGCTTCGTCGCCTCCGATATGCGCTCGGCCATGAACCTGGTGCGCAAGGAACACGGTCCTGACGCGGTGATCCTGTCCAACCGCCGGATCGAGGAAGGCGTGGAGATCGTGGCTGCGGCCAACTATGACGAAGGCGCCGTGCAGCGCGCCCTGGAAGCCTCGCGCAAGGATGTCGCGCCGCCGCCGGTGCCGCGCCCGCGCAGCGCCGCCGATGCGGTGATCGCCGCCGTCACGCGCCGCAAGGCCCCGGTCGTCGCCCCCGAACCGGTCGCGGCCACCACCTCGGCCGTGGCCGCCCTGGCGCGCGCGGCCGTTGGCGCCACCGGCCGCACGCTGGATACCGCCAACGAAAACGTGCCCCCGCCGGGCAGCGCCGGCTTTGCCGCCACGCTGTCGCGGGCCAGTGTGGCCACCCCCGTCAATGAACCGTCGCTGCCGGAGCAGATCTTCGCGCCGTTCAATGTCGAACAGGCGGCCGCTGCTGCGCCCGCGCCGATCGCGGCCCCGGCCGCACCGGCCGCCGCGCCGATCAACCGCGCGCGCTTCGTGATCGACCCGCCGATGGACGATGCCCCGCACATCCAGATGTATGCACCGCCGGCCCAGGCGCCGGTGACGATGCCGCCGCTGCCGGTCGCCGCCGTGGCCGCGCCGGTGTCGGCGGTCCTGGACCCCGTGCCGGTGGCGCAACCGCCGGCACTGCCGGTCGCGGTCGCCGCTGCTGCAGCCGACATCGCGGCCGATGCGGTTGCGCGCCCCGCACCGGAACTGACCGTGGTGCCCCGGGACGACGAGGAAATCCGCCAGCTGCGTCACGAAGTGGCCGGCATGCGCCATGTGATCGAGCGCGAAATGCATCGCTTCACCGACGAGCGTCTGCGTGGCTCGCCGGTCCGAGCGGCCGCGTTGGACCTGATGGAGGAGTACGGCTTCGATGCCGGCATCAGCCGCGACGTGGCCCTGCAGATCCCGCTGGATACCGAAGCCCATCGCGGCCGCGGGCTGATGCTGGGCCTGCTGTCCAAGAAGCTGCCGATCGCCCCGGTCGATCCGCTTGACGCCGGTGGTGTGATCGCCCTGGTCGGTCCGACCGGTGCCGGCAAAACCACCACCATTGCAAAGCTGGCCTCGCGCTTCGCCGAGAAGCACGCCGCACGCGACGTGGCCCTGGTGACCACCGACACCGGCCGCATCGGCGCCCGCGAGCAGCTCTACGGGTTTGGCCGCCAGCTTGGCATCGCCGTGCATGAAGCCAACAGCGGCACCGACCTGAGCCAGCTGCTGGAGCGCCTGCAGGACTACAAGCTGGTTCTGATCGACACCGCCGGCCTTGGTCCGCGCGACCGTGCCCTCGCCGCGCAGCTGCAGTGGCTGCGGGCCGCCGACCGCATCCGCACCCTGCTGGTGCTGCCGGCCAATACCAGCTTCGGCGACATGGACGAAGTGGTCCGACGCTTCAGCGCTGCCAACCCGCAGGGCGTGGTGCTGAGCAAGCTGGACGAGACCGGCCGCTTCGGCACCGCCCTGTCCGTGGCGGTAGACCACTGCCTGCCGATCACCTGGGTGACCGACGGCCAGGACGTCCCGGAGGACCTGCACCGCGCCAGTGCGGCCAATCTCGTCCTTCGCCTTGAAGATTTGCGCCGCGCGGCCGATATGCCCTGCAACCCGGAGTTCAACCATGCCGTCGCGTGAGTACGCCAAGCTGACCAAGACCTTCCCGTTGTCGGCTACCCGCAGCCAACCGCTGGGCCCTGTCCGCACCATCGCCGTCACCGGCGGCAAGGGCGGCGTGGGCAAGACGAACGTTTCGGCCAACCTGGCCGTAGCGCTCGCGGACATGGGCAAACGCACGCTGCTGCTGGACGCCGACCTCGGCCTGGCCAACATCGATGTGATCCTCGGCCTGCAGCCGAAGGTGACCCTGGCCGACCTCGTCGCCGGGCGCTGCACGCTGGAGGAAGTGATCATGGAGGGCCCGGGCGGCGTGCTGGTGGTGCCGGCCGCGTCCGGTCGCCGCCACATGGCCGAACTGCAGCCGGCCGAACACGTGGGCCTGGTCAACGTGTTCTCCGAGCTGGAGCGCGAGCTGGACATCATGGTGGTGGACACCGCCGCCGGCATCACCGATGGCGTGCTCACCTTCTGCCAGGCCGCACAGGACACCGTGGTGGTGGTCTGTGACGAGCCGGCCTCGATCACCGACGCCTACGCACTGATCAAGGTGCTCTCCCGCGAGCGCGGCGTGGACCGCATCCAGGTGGTGGCCAACATGGTGCGCGACCCCAACGAAGGCCGCGTGCTCTACGAGAAGCTGACCCGGGTCTGCGAGAAGTTCCTCGCCGACGTGTCGCTCAACTACCTCGGCTGCGTTCCGCAGGACGACTGGCTGCGCCTGTCGGTGCAGCGCCAGCAGCCGGTGGTCAAGGCCTACCCGTCCAGTCCGTCGGCGCTGGCGATCACCGAGATCGCCCGCCGGACCGCCCGCTGGCAGGCCCCGACCGAGCCGCGCGGCGGCGTCGAGTTCTTCCTGGAACGCATCCTCAAACAACGCGGGGTGGCCGCATGAAAGGCGCCGCACAGTACAAAGAGGTCCAACGTACCGCCGCCAACGAGTGCATCGCCCAGCATTCGGACCTGGTGCGGCGCATCGCCCACCACCTGGCCGCGCGTCTGCCGGCGAGCGTGGAAGTGGATGACCTGATCCAGGCCGGCATGATGGGGCTGATCGAGGCCTCGCGCAGCTACGACGCCGACCAGGGCGCCTCGTTCGAGACCTACGCGTCGATCCGCATCCGCGGGTCGATGATCGATGAGATCCGTCGTGGCGACTGGGTGCCGCGATCGGTGCACCGCCGTGCACGCGATGCGGCCGCCACCATCCGCCGCCTGGAGCAGAGCACCGGCCGTGCCGCCAGCGCCACCGAAGTGGCCAACGCGATGGACATGCCGCTGCCGGAATACCTGCGACTGATGGAAGACGCCGCACGCGGCCAGGTACTGAGCCTGGAATCGCGGATCGAGGACCAGGGCGAGCTGGATACCGTCGCCCAGGGCGGCCCGACCCCGCAGCAGGTCCTGGAGCGCGGCGAGTTCGGCCGTGAGCTGGGCAATGCGATCGGCCTGCTCCCCGAGCGCGAACAACTGGTGCTGTCGCTGTACTACGAACAGGAATTGAACCTGAAAGAAATCGGCGCGGTGCTCGGGGTGAGTGAATCCCGGGTGTGCCAGATCCACGGCCAGGCGGTATTGCGCCTGCGCGGCCGACTGAAGATCTTCGAGGCGGCCGACGCCGGCCTCGAAAACCCTTGAAATCGAGGAAAGTGCTTTGAACAAGAACATGCGTATCCTGATCGTCGACGATTTTTCGACCATGCGTCGTATCGTCAAGAACCTGCTGGGCGATCTGGGCTTCACCAATACGGCCGAAGCCGAGGACGGGCATGCCGCGCTGGCACTGTTGCAGAGCCAGCCGTTCGACTTCGTGGTCACCGACTGGAACATGCCGGTGATGACCGGCATCGACCTGCTCAAGGCGATCCGTGCCGACGCCAAGCTGAAAACCCTGCCGGTGCTGATGGTGACGGCTGAAGCCAAGCGCGAGCAGATCATCGAAGCGGCCCAGTCCGGCGTCAACGGCTACATCATCAAGCCGTTCACCGCACAGACGCTGGAAGAGAAGCTCGGCAAGATCTTCGAACGCCTGGCAGCGAGCGCCTGATGGAAACCCTCAGCGACAAATCGGCGCTGGTGCAGCGCCTGCAGGACGCCCTGGCCGCGCTGGAAGGCGGCGACGAGGCCGGCTGGCGCCGGGAAATCGACGCGCTGGCGGCCCTGCGCACGCAGCCGATGATGGCCGGCCTGAACCGGCTCGCGCGCGAGCTCGGCCAGGCACTGGGCGAACTGCCCAGCCTGCCCAGCGAAGCCGGCGAACTGGACGACGCCTGCGCGCGCCTGGACCACGTGGTGGCGATGACCGAACAGGCCACCCACCGCACCCTGGACCTGGCCGAAGAATGCCGCGCGTTGACCGAACAACTGCGCGCCAACGGGCTCAGTCCGGACCAGGACCTGCAGCTGGACCGCATCCGCCACAACCTCACCGAGATCGCCCTGACCCAGAGCTACCAGGATCTGACCGGGCAGATCATCCGCCGCGTGGTCGGCATCGTGCGCCGCGTGCACGAAGGCTTCGGCGCGCTCGGCCTGCCGCCGCAGGAAGACGACGCGCGCCGGCGCGACACCGGCCTGGCCGGCCCGGCCGTCACGGGCCTGGACCGCCACCAGGTTTCCCAGGTCGACGCTGACGACCTGCTCTCCGATTTGGGGTTGTAAGACGATGAGTGCTGTTCCGGACGACATTGCCGCCGATTTCATTCTCGAGGCCCAGGAGATCCTGGATCGCCTCGGCGAACAGCTGGTGTCGCTGGAGCAGTCGCCCCAGGATACGGATCAGCTCAACGCCGTGTTCCGCGGCTTCCACACCCTCAAGGGCGGTGCCGGCTTTCTCGGCATCCAGGCGATGGTGGAGCTGTGCCACGCCGCCGAGGAGACCCTCGGCATGGCCCGTTCCGGCCAGGCCACCCTGCAGGCGCACCACTTCGACGCCGGCCAGCAGTCGCTGGACTACCTGCAGTCGATGCTGGACTCGGTCTCGGCCGGCACCGAGCCGGGGTACGCCCCGCCGGAGCTGATCGCCCAGTTCGATGTCAACGGCCCGGCCACGCCCGCACCGGTAGCGGCCCCGGCGGGCAATGGTGAGCTGATCACCGAGGACGAGTTCGAGGCCCTGCTGGACCAGCTGCATGGCGGCGCGGCGCCGACGGCGGTGGCCAAGGCCGCCGATGGCCTGATCGGCGAAGACGAGTTCGAAGCACTGCTCGACCAGCTGCATGGCGGCGCCGCCCCCGGTGCCCCCCCGGGGGGCGTCTCCCTCTGCGGCTGCCCCCGGGGGGGGGACCCCCCCCCCCCCGGCGCGGTGGCGCACCGGGGCCCCCCGCGCTGGCGCGCCCGGGCGGGGGCCGGCGCTGCCCCGG
>NZ_CAMPPN010000004.1:0-4172 GCF_946900935.1 Stenotrophomonas sp. Marseille-Q5258 | reverse complement strand
TTAGGAAAGGGAGGGGTGTGGGCGGAGAAGTAGGAGCAATGTTTGTTTTGGACGAGGGCGGGGACCACAAGAGAACGACAGAGGGGTTATCGCCGGCAGCGTCAGATGTGTAAAAGGGACAGACCTGGTGCTCTCGCGCAACCGTCTCAAGACCCTGCGCGCCCGCCTGCACGATGAAGAGCTGGACCGCGCCGTCTCCACCCTGGACATCGCCACCGCGCGCCTGCAGTCGGCGGTGATGCGCACCCGCATGCAGCCGGTGGGCAAGGTGTTCTCGCGCTTCCCCAAGGTGGCCCGCGACGTTGCCCGCTCGCTCAAGAAGGAAGTGGACCTGGAACTAATCGGTGCCGAGACCGAACTGGACCGCAACCTGGTGGAGGCCCTGGCCGACCCCCTGGTGCATCTGGTACGCAATGCGATCGACCACGGCGTGGAAATGCCCGACCTGCGCGAAGCGCAGGGCAAGCCGCGCGGCGGCCACGTCCGGCTGTCGGCCCAGCAGGAAGGCGACTACGTCAGCATCGAAGTGCAGGACGACGGTGCCGGTATCGATCCCGAGCGCCTGCGCGCCAAGGCCCGTGAAAAGGGGCTGATCGACCCCGAAGCGGCCGCCCGCCTGACCAGCGAGGAATGCCTGCACCTGGTGTTCCTGCCAGGCTTCTCCACCAAGCAGCAGGTGACCGACATCTCCGGCCGCGGCGTCGGCATGGACGTGGTCCAGTCGCGCATCCGCGAGCTGAGCGGCCAGATCCAGATCCAGTCCGAGCTTGGGCGCGGCAGCCGCTTCATGATCCGCGTGCCGCTGACCCTGGCGATCCTGCCCACCCTGCTGGTGCAGGCCGGCGAGGACGTCTACGCGCTGCCACTGGCACGCGTGATGGAGGTGCTGCACGCCCCGAACACCTCGCTGGGCTGGTTCGACGGCCGCGCGGTGCTGGATCGCAAGTCGCATACCCTGCCACTGGTGGACCTGCGCCATTGGCTGGAGGTCGACCCGGTTCCCTCGCCCCTGCTCACCATCGTTGTGCTGCAGGCCGGTGAAGCCCGCTTCGGGCTGGTGGTGGACCAGGTGCGGGGCCGCGAGGAAGTGGTGATCAAGCCGCTGCCCAAGGCATTGCGCGGTCTGCGCGGCTACGCCGGGGCCACCCTGATCGGTGACGGCCGCATGTCGCTGATCCTCGACGTGGACGGCCTGCGCTGACCACCGGTAGCGCCGGGTGCTGCCCGGCGGCTTTCCCCCTCCAAAAGTGTGACCGCCGCATCACCCTGTTCCGTCGGCGTCTCAAGTCCCATTCACACAAGCCGATACCGGACTCATGGATAGACTCAGCCTCATTGGACTTTTTCTCGCCCTGGCCTCACTGGTCGGCGGCAGCATCCTCAAAGGCGCGGGGCTGGCCTCGCTGTGGTCGCCGGCCGCCTTTGTGATCGTGATCGTGGGCACCCTCGCCGCGATCCTGCTGCACACCTCGCCGGCCGTGTTCAAGCATGCCTTCAAGATCGTGCGCTGGGTCGTGCGCCCGCCGAGCAGCGACCGCCGCGAACTCATCCAGCAGATCGTCGAGTGGAGCAACATTGCCCGCCGCCAGGGCCTGCTGGGCCTGGAAGCCCAGGTTGAAGCCCAGGACGATCCGTTTCTGCGCAAGGGGCTGCAGCTGCTGGTGGACGGCGTGGAGCCGGAAACCATCCGCCACATGATGGAAATCGAACTGGGCAGCCAGGAGAGCCAGGACCTGGCCGCCTCCAAGGTGTTCGAGGGCATGGGCATCTACGCGCCCACCCTGGGCATCATCGGCGCCGTACTGGGCCTGATCGCGGTGATGAAAAATCTTGCCGACCCCAGCAAGCTGGGCCACGGCATCGCTGCGGCGTTCACCGCCACCATCTACGGCATCGCCTCGGCGAACCTGCTGTTCCTGCCGGTGTCGGCCAAGCTCAAGAGCGTGATCCACCACAACAGCCGCGACCGCGAGATGATCATCGAAGGCCTGATCTCGATCGCGCAGGGCGAAAACCCGCGCAACATCGAAACCAACCTGTCCGGCTTCCTGCACTGACATGGCCCGTCGCAAGCACCACGAAGAGCATGCCAACCACGAGGCCTGGGCGATCCCCTATGCCGATCTGATGACGCTGCTGCTGGCTTTCTTCGTGGTGATGTACGCCATCTCCTCGATCAACGAGGGCAAGTACCGGGTCATGGCCGATGCCCTGACCACCGCCTTCGGGGGCGCGCCGCGCACCATCAACCCGGTGCAGGTGGGCAACCAGCAGGTCCAGGGCGGCGGCTGGGACAGTCCGTCGGTGATCAAATCGGGGACCAGGATCGGCCCGTCCGCACCGGCGCCGTCCAACGACCCCACGCTGCTGCCGGCGATGGCCTCGC
This sequence comes from Stenotrophomonas sp. Marseille-Q5258, assembly GCF_946900935.1. Classification (NCBI taxonomy): domain Bacteria; kingdom Pseudomonadati; phylum Pseudomonadota; class Gammaproteobacteria; order Lysobacterales; family Lysobacteraceae; genus Stenotrophomonas; species Stenotrophomonas sp. Marseille-Q5258. The sequence goes on along the minus strand of NZ_CAMPPN010000004.1, from coordinate 1,786 downwards.
AGATGCGCATGCCGGTCTCGGTGCACAACCAGGAGCAGCTCAAGCGGGCCGAGCGCCAGCTCAACGGCATCGCCGACCGTCTCACCGCCACGCTGGCGCCGCTGATCGAGCGCGGCATGATCACCGTGCGCCGCACCGAACTGTGGATCGAAGTGGAGATCAACAGCGACATCCTGTTCACCACCGGCTCGGCCACGCTGGACGTGCATGCACGCGACACGCTGTCCAGCCTGGCCAAGGTGCTGCATGACGCACCCAACGGGGTGCGCGTGGAAGGCCACACCGACAATGTGCCGATCGCCACCGCGCTGTTCCCGTCCAACTGGGAACTCTCGGCCGCGCGCGCCGCCAGCGTGGTGCATCTGTTTGCCGACCAGGGCCTGCAGCCCTCGCGGCTGGCGATGGTCGGCTATGGCCAGTTCCGTCCACGCGAAGACAACGCCAGCGCCGAAGGGCGCAACCGCAATCGCCGGGTGATGGTGATCATCCTGGCCGACACCTCCCAGGGCGTGGACCCGATCGGCCCGCAGCTCACCGCCGATACCGAACGCGCCGCACCGGCCACCGCTGCCGCGCCCTCCCGCTCCACCGTTTCCCCCATCGCGCCGGTGCAGTTGCCACCGGTGCCGGCTGGCAGCCGCGTCGGCGCCGCCGCCCCCCCTGCAATGAAGGAGTGAACCGCATGCGTATCTGGGCCATTGCCAATCAGAAGGGCGGCGTGGGCAAGACCACCACCACCCTCGCGCTCGGTCGCGGCCTGGCCGCGCTCGGCCACCGTGTGCTGCTGATCGACCTGGATCCGCACGCCTCGCTGACCCGCGCGTTCGGTGTGGCGCTCGATCCGCCGCCGCAGGGCGTGCTGGAACTGTTCGCCACCCCGCCGGCCGAGCTGTCCGCGCTCGCCCATGCCACCGCCATTCCGGGGCTGGACCATGTCTGCGCCCAGGCGGCGCTGGCCACCCTGGAGCGCCGCAGCGCCAATCAGCCCGGGCTCGGGCTGGCGTTGCAGCAGGCGCTGACCCGGCACCACGGCCAGCACGACTACATCCTGCTCGACTGCGCCCCGACGCTGGGCCTGCTGATGATCAACGCGCTGGCCGCCGCCGACCGCCTGATCATCCCCACCCAGGCCGAACCGCTGGCGCTGCACGGCCTGGACGGCATGGTGCGGACCGGTGAGATGGTCGAGCGCTCGCGTCGCCGCACGCTGCCGATGTCGATCCTGCCGACGCTGTTCGACCGCCGCACCCGCGCCGGCCACGAGACCGTCAAGCTGATGCAGGAACGCCACGGCCAGCGTGTCTGGGAAGATGCGATCCCCGTGGATACCCGCATCTGCAACGCCGCCAGCCTGACCGTGCCGTCGCAGTCGGACGACTACCCCGGCCGCGGCCTGGCCGCCTATCGCCGCGCGCTGGAATGGATCCTGGCCGACGACGCCCAGCAGATGGAGCGCGCGGCATGAGTACCACCGGCGTGCTCGACGACTATCTGGAGCAGCTGCTCGGCGACGCCGTCCCCACCGCGCCCGTCGTGGCGGCAGCGGCTCCGCCCGCCGTGGAGGAGGACGATGCCGGCGGCGTCGCGCAGGCGATCAGCGCCGAGTTCGCACGCCCCGAGGCGGAACACGACGTCCTGGCCACCGCTGCCGCATTCGAGACCCCCACCGCGCCCGGGGCACCGGCCAACCTCGCACTGCTCGACGAGCTGATGAACGACCCCGCGCTCGGACCGGTCCAGGCCGCGCCCGCGCATGACACCCCCACCTCGCCCGGCGCACCGGCCA
>NZ_CAMPPN010000003.1:0-216158 GCF_946900935.1 Stenotrophomonas sp. Marseille-Q5258 | reverse complement strand
ACCCCCACCGCGCCCGGGGCACCGGCCAACCTCGCACTGCTCGACGAGCTGATGAACGACCCCGCGCTCGGACCGGTCCAGGCCGCGCCCGCGCATGACACCCCCACCTCGCCCGGCGCACCGGCCAACCTGGCGCTGCTCGACGAGCTGATGAACGATCCCGCGCTCGGACCGGTCCAAGCCGCACCCGCGCAGGACACCCCCACCGCGCCCGGGGCACCGGCCAACCTCGCACTGCTCGACGAGCTGATGAACGACCCCGCGCTCGGACCGGTCCAGGCCGCGCCCGCGCATGACACCCCCACCTCGCCCGGCGCACCGGCCAACCTGGCGCTGCTCGACGAGCTGATGAACGATCCCGCGCTCGGACCGGTGATGTCGCCTGCACCCGAGTCAGCCGCGCGTCCGGGCTGGGACGACCTGCCCGACGAGGTCCTGCACGACAGCGCGCCGCCGGCCGTGGTCGCGCGTGCAGCCGAACCGGCTCCCGCGCCCACGCCGACCCCACCGCCACCGCCGCCATCTGCGGTACCGGCCCCGGTCGCACGCGCGACGCCGACGCCCCTGCCACGCCCGGCCGCGCCGCCGGCGCCGCGCGGCGGCCGCCCCAACAGCTGGGAGGAACTGCAGGCGCAGGCACGCGACCCCGCCTCCAGCCCGCGCGAGAACCGCCGCGCCAGCGAACGCACCTCGCGCTGGCTGCGCCTTCGCTGTGGCACCCAGGCCTATGCACTGGAACTGCTGAAGGTGCAGGAAGTGGTGCTGCCCGTGCCGCTGCTGCCGTTGCGCGGCACCGCGCCGGCGATGCTGGGCATCATGAACCTGCGCGGCCAGGTGGTCCCCGTGATGGACCTGGGCATCCACCTGGGCAGCGGCCCGGCCGCCAACGATGCCAATACCCGCATCGTGGTGCTCGAGGAAGACGGCGAAACGATGGGGCTGCGGGTCTCGGCGGTGGAAGACGTCGCCAACCTCACCGACTCGCAGATCGAACCCCCCGACACGGCCCGCATCTGCCAGATCTCCAACGACCTGTTCCGTGGCGTCGCCCGCGTCACCGCCCAGCCGATGATCCTGCTCGATGCCACGCAGCTGCTGAACTGACGGCAGGCCCGACGCACCGGGCCTAAAGGTTCCCCTCACGGGGCCGTTATCAACCTCGGAACCGTTTGTCCGGAGCAACGATGAGCACTGTGGCCCTGGGTGGTGATCTCGGTATCGAGACCAGCACCGAGCTCAAATCCCGCCTGGCCCCTTTGGTGGACCAGGCTGGCGCACTGACGCTGGATGCCAGCGAAGTCAGCCGTATCCATACCGCAGCAATGCAGGTCCTGTGCGCATTCGTCGACGCCCGCCGCCAGGCGGGCCATGCGACCGGATTCGACGGTTGCACTGCAACCTTCCGTGACGCCGCGCGCCTGCTCGGCGTCACCCAGGCCCTGGGCCTGGATGCACCCCATGACAACCTGAAATCTGTGGAGAACGCTGCATGAGCGCACGTATCTTGGTGGTGGACGATTCGGCGTCAATGCGCCAGATGGTCTCATTCGCCCTCACCTCGGCCGGCTTCACCGTCGAAGAAGCCGAAGACGGTGCGATCGCACTCGGCCGGGCCAAGGGTCAGCGCTTCAATGCGGTGGTCACCGACGTCAACATGCCCAATATGGACGGCATCTCGCTGATCCGCGAACTGCGCCAGCTGGCCGACTACAAGTTCACGCCGATGTTGATGCTGACCACCGAGTCGGCCGCCGACAAGAAGTCCGAAGGCAAGGCCGCCGGTGCCACCGGTTGGCTGGTCAAGCCGTTCAATCCCGAACAGCTGGTCGCCACCGTACAGAAAGTGCTCGGCTGAGCCTCAGCCCGCTTCGCTTCCGCCCTCCCCCTTCCCGCAACCGGACCCAACGCACCATGAGCATGGATCTGCAACGTTTCCACGCCACGTTCTTCGAAGAAAGCCGCGAAGGGCTGGATGCGATGGAGGCCGGACTGCTGGCACTCGAATCGGGCCAGCAGGACCCGGAGATCATCAACTCCGTGTTCCGCGCCGCGCATTCGATCAAGGGCGGCGCAGGCACCTTCGGCTTCGACGCGATTGCCGGGTTGACCCACGTGCTGGAAACGCTGCTGGATGAACTGCGCGCCGGCAAGCGCGCACTTGAACCGGCCGCCGTGGACGCCATGCTGTCCTCGGTGGACGTCCTGCGGGCCCTGCTGCGCGAAGCCGAACATGGCCAGCCCGCCGATCCGCAGGCGGTGGCCAACGTCAAGGCGCGCCTGGAAGCCGTGCTGTCCGGACAGGCCGTGGCCACTGCCGCCCCAGTTGCCGCCGCGCCGGTGGACGATACGCCGGAAGCCTGGCAGATCGGCTTCGTACCGGCGCCGTCGCTGTTCATGAGCGGCAACGATCCGCTGCGCATCATCCGCGAGCTGGAGCACCTGGGCTCGCTGCAGGTCGCCGCGCGCATGGAGCGCCTGCCCGGGTTTGCGCAGCTCGATCCGCTCGAAGCTCACCTGGCCTGGGACCTCGGGCTGGTGGGCAAGGTCCCGCGCAGCAAAATCGAAGACACCTTCGCATGGGTGGTGGACGACTGCGAACTGGACATCCGTCCGGCTGCGCCGCCGAGTCTGGCCACCAGCGCCCCGACGGCACCGGCAGCGGCCACCGCCCCCGCAGCGGCAGCCGCACCTGTGGCCGCCGCTGCCGCAGCGCCGGCCGCCGCCGCGCACGAAGCGGAAACCTCGATCCGCGTCGCCGTGGAAAAAGTCGACGCGCTGATCAACCTGGTCGGCGAACTGGTCATCACCCAGGCCATGCTCAAGCAGGTCTCGCACGCCCTGGACCCGGTCCATGCCGAGCAGCTGTTCGCCGGTCTGGACCTGCTCGAGCGCAACACCCGTGACCTGCAGGAAGCCGTGATCGGGGTGCGCATGCTGCCGGTGGACGCGGTGTTCCGCCGCTTCCCGCGCCTGGTCCGTGATCTGTCCTCGCGTCTGGGCAAGCACGTCCGCCTGCGCACCATCGGCGAAGGCACCGAACTGGACAAGGGCCTGATCGAAAAGATCGCCGACCCGCTCGTGCACCTGGTCCGCAACTCGATCGATCACGGTCTGGAAATGCCCGACGTCCGCCGCGACGCCGGCAAGGACGAGACCGGTACGATCACCCTTGCCGCCTCGCACCAGGGCGGGCACATCGTCATCGAAGTCAGCGATGACGGCCGCGGCCTGAACCGCGACAAGATTCTGTCCAAGGCCGTCGAACGCGGCCTGAGCGTGCCGGACAACCCCACCGACGCCCAGGTCTGGGACCTCATCTTCCAGCCCGGCTTCTCCACCGCCGATGCCGTCACGGATCTTTCCGGGCGCGGCGTGGGCATGGACGTGGTCCGCCGCAACATCCAGGCACTGGGGGGCGAAGTGCAGCTGGAAAGCCAGGCCGGCAACGGCACCCGCGTGCTGATCCGCCTGCCGCTGACCCTGGCCATCCTCGACGGCATGACCGTGTCGGTGGCCGGCGAAACCCTGATCCTGCCGCTGGCCTATGTGCTCGAAGCCCTGCAGCCGCAGGCCGAGGACGTCCGCACGATGGCCGGCGAAGGCCGTGTGCTGCGCGTTCGCGGCGAGTACCTGCCGATCCTTTCGCTCAGCGAGTACTACGGCTACAGCGGTCGCACCAAGGACGATTCGCTGGTGGTGGTGGTCGAAGGCGATGGCCAGAAGATCGCGCTGGAAGTGGACGAACTGGTCGGCCAGCAGCAGGTGGTGGTCAAGAACATCGAGAACAACTACCGCCGGATCAGCGGTGTTTCCGGCGCCACCATCCTGGGCGACGGCCGCGTCGCGCTGATCGTGGATATCGGCGGCCTGGTGCGCTCGCTGCGGATGCCGCAGGCGGCGTAACGCGCGCGTATCACCGGTGAATGCACGCCCCCGCCACGCGCGGGGGCGTTCTGTTCTTCGCGCCCGGGGCGACGGCATCACGCGCCCCGCGATCGCCCCACGGAGCGCCGGCCGCTGGCCGGCATCACACGTTCTCTGACGCGCCGGGCAGCGTCCGTCGCTCGACGTTGCCCGCCCGCGTCCTGACGGGGCGGGGTGCGACCGCTGGCCGGCACAACGCATTCCGGGAGGTCGTTCTCTGCTTGCCTGGAAGTGTGACGTTGATTGGCATGGATACGTTGGCGTATAGACGCGCCGTCGCCAGCCGCGCCGCCGATTCCCTGCCGTTGCTGGCGCCTGCACCGACTGCGATACCCACAGCGCGCCGAAAAAATGTGACATCCAACACTCAAGTTGCGGCGGCACAGCGCCGTTATCCCGGAAGAGCGTTGACACCGTCGTCACACCGCCCGCGCCCCACCCCACGTTCCGCCACGCCCCTTGCGCCCAGCACCCCACGGCTGTGCACCCCGCCCTGCCCGGAGTTCCGACCATGAAGTGGTTCCACGATCTGCCCATCGCCCGCAAGCTGGCGGTGGGATTCACCCTCACCACCCTGATGACCGTCGTTCTCGGCGTGTTCGCCCTGGTCCGCCTCAACGGTGCCAATGCGCAGTTGGCCGCAATGGCAGGCAACGACATCCCGTCGGTGCAGCACCTGGGTGAAGTGCGCTCGCAGCTCGGCGAATTCCGCACCTATGAAATGGCGCAGGTCAGCATGTTCGACCAGCCCGAAAAGGTCGCCGACTACAACACGCGGATGGACAGCACCGCCAAGATCGTGCGCGATGAACTCGCCGCCTACGCCGCGCTGCCGGCCGGCGACCGTGAGCGGGCGCTGTTCAGGAAAGTGTCCGCCGATGTGGACGCCTACTTCCACGCCAATGCCGAACTCCGCGCCGCCGTGGCCGCCGGTGACGGCGCGCTTGCGCGGCAGATCTCCGACGAGAAGTCGCGCCCCGCCCGACGCACCCTGTTCGATGACCTCAAGGAGCTGGGTGCGTTCAGCAACAGCCTGATGGAAAGCAAGATCGCCAATGCCAATGCCGTCCATCGCACCAGTGTGATCGCCATCATTGCCTGCATGGTGCTGCTGTCGCTCGTGGCCGTCGCGCTGGCCCTGGTGATCTCGCGGGCGATCACCCGTCCGCTGTCGCAGGCGGTGCATGCAATCAAGTCGGTGGCCCGCGGCGACCTGAGCGTCACCATCCGCGCCACCGGTGCCGATGAAGCCGGCCAGATGCTGGCCGCCACCAGCGACATGACCACCATGCTGCGCCGTTACTCCGACGAAACCCGCCAGATGGCCGCGATGCACGCCGGTCCCGACATCTCCCATCGCATGCCGGTCGATTTCCCCGGCGTCTACGGTGAGCTGGCCGTCGGCACCAACACCGTGGTGTTCGACCACCTGGATGCCATCAAGGACGCCATCGACATCCTCAACCAGTACGCCGCGGGTGACCTGTCGCAGAATGCGCGCCGCCTGCCGGGCAGCCGCGCGATCCTGCACGAATCGATGGACGCGGCCAAGGCCAGCCTGCTGGCGATCAATACCCAGATCCAGACCCTGGCCCAGGCAGCGGCGGCCGGCGATTTCAGCCAGCGCGGCGACAGCCTGCGTTTCGAGCACGACTTCCGGGTCATGATCGAAAACCTGAACACGATGATGGAAGTGGCCGACGGCAATCTGTCGCAGTTGTCGCAGCTGCTGCAGTCCATCGCCAACGGCGACCTGACCGCCCGCATGCACGGCGAGTTCCACGGCGTCTTCGCCAGCATGCGCGATGATGCCAATGCCACGGTTGCCCAGCTGACCCAGATCGTCGGACGCATCCAGCAGGCCTCGTCCAGCATCAGCACGGCAGCCGGCGAGATCGCGTCGGGCAACAACGACCTGTCGCGCCGTACCGAGCAGCAGGCGGCCAACCTGGAGGAAACCGCCGCCTCGATGGAGGAACTGACCTCCACCGTGCGCCAGAACGCCGAACACGCCCGCCAGGCCAACCAGCTCGCCATCGGCGCGCACACCGTGGCTTCGCAGGGCGGCGACGTGGTCGGCCAGGTGGTCAGTACCATGCACGAGATCGACGCGTCCTCGCGCCGTATCGCCGACATCATCACGGTCATCGACGGCATCGCCTTCCAGACCAACATCCTGGCGCTCAACGCGGCCGTGGAAGCGGCGCGTGCCGGTGAGCAGGGTCGCGGTTTCGCCGTGGTCGCCAGCGAAGTGCGCACCCTGGCGCAACGCTCGGCCAGCGCCGCCAAGGAGATCAAGGGTCTGATCGACGAGTCGGTCGGCAAGGTCGCCGAGGGCTCGCAGCTGGTCAACCAGGCCGGCGCCACGATGGGCGAAATCGTCGCCTCGGTGCAGCGTGTGACCGACATCATGGCGGAGATCTCGGCAGCCTCGCAGGAGCAGTCCGCCGGCATCGAGCAGGTCAACCAGACCGTGGTGCAGATGGACGAAACCACCCAGCAGAACGCCGCGCTGGTGGAAGAAGCCACCGCCGCCGCGCGGGCGATGGAAGAACAGGCCGGCCATCTGACCGATGCGGTGGCGCTGTTCAAGCTCGACGGCCAGGCCGCCTCCGCGCCTGTGGCACGCCCGACGGTGGTCGCTGCGTCACCGGCACGCCCGGCCGGCGCCGCGCGTCCGCGCCCGGCCGCTGCCCCACCGCGCCGCGCGCCGGCCCGCGAGCCGGCACTGGCCAACGACACGGAGTGGCAGGAGTTCTGACGCCGCACCGATCCTCGCATCGCGTTTGATCCGACACCCCGCCCCGGCGGGGTGTCGTCGTTCCGATCCAGCCCTGTCGATATTCGCCCTACATAAATGTGATCTGATGCCGATAAACGGACTGAGCCCCGGGATCGTGTGATGCCGGCATCCGCCCAACCCAGCAGATTCCATGTCCGAAGGCAGCCTTCCCGCACACGACGGAACCCATGCCGCGCCCGACCCGGGTACGGATGACAAGTACCTGGTCCGCAACCCCCGGCAGATCCGCCAGCTGCTGCAGGCGCTCATCGACCAGCGGTCGCTGATCAATGCGCACATCGACGGCCGCGACCAGTCGTTCCCCACGGCGGTACTGGAACTGGACGAGGACGAGGACGAACTGCTGCTCGACGGCAGTCCCTCGGAAACCTCCAACCGCGCCGCCGAGGCGGCCGATCACCTGCTGTGCTTCGGCCAGCTTGAACGGGTAATGGTCCGCTTCCGCCTGGATGGCCTGGTCCGCATCCACAATGAAGGCCACGTCGGCTTCCGCGCCCCGTTCCCGACCGAACTGGTGCACCTGCAGCGGCGCGAGCTGTACCGCCTGGAGACGCCGATCACCGACTCGCCCAAGCTGGTCCTGCCCGTTGATGACGACCGCAGCGAAGCGCTGACGATGCGCGTGGTGGACATCAGCGGTGGCGGCCTGGCCGTCACCGTGGCCGAAGACTGCCCGGTGTTCGGCCTGCAGAAGCGCTACGACGGCTGCCGCCTGGAGCTGCCCGACAGCAGCCCCATCAACGTGTCGCTGGTGGCCTGCAACATGCGCGCGCAGAAGCTGCCCAACGGCGTGGAGATGAAACGCGTCGGCCTGCGCTTCGACGCACTGCCGCGCGGCGCGGACAGCGCGATCCAGCGCTACATCTTCCGCATCGACCGCCAGCGCAAGGCACGCAGGAACGGCGAAAGCTGAACGGCGGCAGCCCCCGCTAAAGTCGTTCCGTCCCAGGCCGATATCCAGCGTGACGCCCGGTTTTTCGACCGCCACGCCCGACCCAGGATTGCCTCCATGAACGACAAGAACAGCAGCGCCGCCAGCTCCGGTGGCGAGTACCTCAGCTTCACCCTCGGCGCCGAGCACTACGGCGTGGACATCCTCAAGGTGCAGGAAATCCGCGGCTACGACTCGGTCACCCGCGTGCCGGATGCCCCGGACTACATCAAGGGCGTGATCAACCTGCGCGGCACCATCGTCCCGGTCATCGACCTGCGCCTCAAGCTGCGCCTGGAAAACGCGCGCTATGACGCCTTCACCGTGATGATCGTGCTCAACGTCGAAGACCGCGTCGTCGGCATCGTCGTGGACAGCGTCTCCGACGTCATCCCCCTGAGCGCCGAGCAGATCCGCCCGACCCCGGAGTTCGGCGCCGCCGTGGACACCCGCTTCATCTCCGGGATCGGCACCCAGGACGATCGCATGCTGATCCTGCTCGACATCGAGACCCTGCTGGACAGCGCCGACATGGGCCAGGCAACCACCCTCGACGACGTCGCCGCCTGATGACAGACCCGCGGCCGCCGCGCACTGCGACGAAGGTCGACATTGACCCTTCAGTTCCCGCGCGCGTGGCCGATAGCTGGAATCAGGACCCGGCTGTGCTGGACACCCCAAGGCCGGGCCAACTTGTCCACATCCTCCGGAGAACCATCCGATGAAGTCCCTGTTTGCGCTGTTTTCTGCTGCCGTGCTCGCCACCACCGCCTCGTCCGCCTTCGCCCAGACGGCCGAAATGATCCCGCCGGAAATGGCCCCGCGTGCAGTCGGCAAGGACGGCATGGTCTGCGGCAAGGTGGAAAAGGCACGTTACGCCGAAGGCTCCGAAGGCCAGCCGACCTTCCTGTACATGGGCGGCGCCTTCCCGCGCCACACCTTCTCGGCCCGCATCGCCGGCGCCAACCGCAGCAAGTTCAGCTTCCCGCTGGAAACCCTGGAAGGCAAGACCGTGTGCGTGATCGGCAAGATCGCCCGCGATGCCTCGCGCGCTGAAATCGAAGTCAGCTCGCCGGCCGGCCTGAAGCTCGCCAACATCAAGTAATTCGCTGTACGCCATGCCACGCCGGCGCTGGCCGGCGTGGTCGCTGCAACCGGGCACGATGCCCGGACGCGTTTGCCACCGGAGACCGCACCGCCCATGCCGTGGATCAACAACCTCAAACTGATGCCCAAGCTGATGCTCACCTTCGGTGTCATCCTGCTGGTGATGCTGCTCCAGGGCATCGTGGCCTATCGTGGCTTGTATTCGCTCAACAACGTCACCACCGAGCTGGCGGGTCACCGGATGGAAAGCATCCGCATGGCTGGCGAAATCCGTGGCATGGTCGGTGAGTATCGCAACTCCGCCTATCAGGGTCTGATCCGCGCCAGCGACGACGTCAAGGCCGAGGCCAAGACGCGTGCCACCGATCTGCGCGGCAAGATCGACGCCTCGATCAAGAAGTACCCGGCGCTGATCGACAACCCGCAGCAGAAGCAGCTGTTCGACACCTTTGCCAAGGATTGGAACGCCGCCCTGGCGTCCTATGACTCGGTCACCGAGATGCTCGAACTGGACCTGCCGGACGATGCGGTCGACACCTTCGTCGGTGAGACCCGCACCAGACACCGCAAGGCCTCCGCCGCGCTCGAAGCGCTGATCGCCGAGGACAACCGCCTCGCCCGCGCCTCGCGTGAAGAAGCCGAATCCACCTACGCCGCCTCCGCCACCCTGACCGTGATCGCCCTGCTCGGCGGCGCGGCGCTGGGCCTGGTGCTGGTGTGGCTGTTCGCCCGCTCGCTGGTGGGCAGTGTCCGCGGCGCCGTCTCGGTGGCCAACGACGTGGCCGGCGGCAAGCTCGACGGCCACATCGATGTCACCCGCAAGGACGAAGTGGGCGACCTGCTGCAGGCCATGCAGCGCATGCAGCGCGACCTGCGCGAGCGGACCGAGACCGACCAGGCGATCGCCCGCGAGAACCTGCGCATCCGTACTGCGCTGGACTACAGCTCCACCGGCGTGTACCTGACCGACGACAGCCTCAACATCGTCTATACCAACCGCGCCCTGCAGCACACGCTCACCCGGTACCAGGACGAAATCCGCAAGGACCTGCCGGACTTCGATGCCGCCACCTCGCTGATCGGCAAGCCGGTGACCGTGCTCGAACACGGCAACGAGATGGACCAGCGCACCTTGAGCCAGCTCAAGGAGCATGGCGTCAGCCGCCGTCCGATGCAGTTCGGCGACGCCCAGTTCGCGCAGGTGGTCTCCTCCATCGCCAACGAGCAGGGCGACACCGTCGGCCACGTGGTCGAATGGCGCGACCGCACCCCGGAAGCCGCCGTCGAAGCCGAGGTGGCCCGCGTCATCGCCCAGGCCGCCGCCGGCGACCTGTCCGGCCGCATCGATGACGCCGGCAAGGAAGGCTTCTTCCTGCAGCTGGCCCAGCAGATCAACGGCCTGCTCGAAGCCAACGCGAGCAGCATCGACCAGGTCTCCGGCCTGCTTGCCGCCCTGTCGCAGGGCGACCTGAGCGCACGCATGCACGGCGACTTCCACGGCGTGTTCGCCCGCATGCGCGACGACGCCAACGCCACTGCCGAGCAGCTCAGCGGGATCGTCACCCGCATCAAACAGTCCAGCCAGGCCATCAGCTCGGCCGCGAGCGAAATCGCCACCGGCAACAGCGACCTGTCGCGCCGCACCGAGCAGCAGGCGGCCAACCTGGAAGAAACCGCCGCCTCGATGGAGGAACTGACCTCCACCGTGCGCCAGAACGCCGAGCACGCCCGCCAGGCCAACCAGCTCGCCATCGGCGCGCACACCGTGGCCTCGCAGGGCGGTGAGGTGGTCGGCCAGGTGGTCACCACCATGAGTGCGATCCAGACCTCGTCCAGGAAGATCGCCGAGATCATCTCGGTCATCGACGGCATCGCCTTCCAGACCAACATCCTCGCGCTGAACGCGGCCGTGGAAGCGGCGCGTGCCGGTGAGCAGGGTCGCGGTTTCGCGGTGGTCGCCAGTGAAGTGCGCACCCTGGCCCAGCGCTCGGCCGGCGCGGCGAAGGAAATCAAGGGCCTGATCGACGACTCGGTCGGCAAGGTCAACGACGGGTCGGCGCTCGTGCACAAGGCCGGTGCCACGATGGGCGAGATCGTCGCCTCGGTCCAGCGCGTGACCGACATCATGGCCGAGATCTCCGCCGCCTCGCAGGAACAGTCGGCCGGCATCGAGCAGGTCAACCAGACCGTGGTGCAGATGGACGAAACCACCCAGCAGAACGCCGCGCTGGTGGAAGAAGCCACCGCCGCCGCGCGGGCGATGGAAGAACAGGCTGGCCACCTCAGCGATGCCGTGTCGATCTTCACGCTGGACGAGCGCGACCTGGCACCGGCACCGGTCGCCGCCCCGGTCGCTGCCGCACCGCGCCCGATCCGTTCGACGCCGGCGCCGGCACCGGCTCGCCGTGCGCCGAACCGGCCGGTCGCCACCGAACTGGCCGACGGCGACTGGCAGGAGTTCTAAGCGCGTCGCGCCGGTCAACGACTGAACCGCGAAAGGCTCCGGTGCGAAGGCACCGGAGCCTTTTTCCTTTGCGGCGTCCGCGCCATCCGCCTGCAACCTGAATACGCTCAGCCTGCACACCTCAACCGCAGCGGTTCGCGGCCGATAACTGCATTGCCGCGACACGTTCGCCGACCAACGATGCCATGCCCATGACCTTGATCAGCCGCTGGAACCAGTACTTCTCCAACCTGTCCGTCCGTCGCAAGCTCAACCTGCTGACGGCGCTGATCGCCGTGGGCGTCATCGCCCTCGCGGTGATCGCCGCCCGCATGCAGTACCTGGACCTGACCGACACCCGCAAGGACAGCCTGAAAATCCAGGTCGAACTGACCTACGGCATCCTGGACCACTACCATCACCTCGCCGAAACCGGCGAGCTGACCGACGCGGCGGCCAAGGAGGCCGCGCTGCTGGCGCTGGACCGCATGCGCGCCGACAACGACGCCTACTACTACAGCGTCTACGACACGCAGTACCGCGTGCTGATGCATCCGTTCCGCAAGGACCTGATCGGCAAGGACATGAAGGACTTCCGTTCCGAGGACGGCGTGCGCCTGTTCTACGACATGGTCGGCATGGCCCGCCTGGGCGGCGGCGTGGTCTCCTACAAGTGGGCCAAGGCCGGTGAAGAAGGGCTGTTCGACAAGTCCTCCTATGCCGGGATGTACGCCCCGTGGCAGTGGGTCATCAGCAGTGGCGTGTACATGGAAGACGTGCAGCAGCAGGCACTGGTGTTCACCGCGATCATGACCGCCGCCGGCGGCGCGCTGGTTCTGATCGTCCTGGCCCTGAGCTGGCTGATCGGCAACCGCATCACCCTGCCCCTGCGCCAGGCCACCACCGTTGCCGAGAGCATCGCGCGCGGCAGGCTGGACAGCCGCATCGGCGAGCAGGCCCACGATGAGCCTGGCCGCCTGCTCGAGGCCATGTCGCGCATGCAGAGCCAGCTGCACGGGGTCATCACCGCCCAGCGCGACATGGCCCGCCGCCATGACGCCGGCGAGGTCAGCTACCGCATCGACGAGAGCGCCTTCCCCGGCGAGTACGGGCTGATGGTGCATGAGACCAACACCCTGGTGGGCGCCCACGTGCAGACGATGGAGGCGGTGCTGGAAGTGGTCAAGGCGTACGCGGTCGGCGATCTGCGCGCCGACATCGCGCGCTACCCTGGCGAGAAGGCAGCCATCACCGCCACCGTGGACACGGTCAAACAGAATCTGGGCAGCATCAATGCCGAGATCAAGCGGCTGGCAACGGCCGCGGCGGCCGGCGACTTCAGCCAGCGCGGCGACAGCACGCGGTTCGATCACGATTTCCGCCTGATGATCACCAACCTCAACGCCATGATGCAGGTCAGCGACGAGAACCTGGGCAAGCTGTCCGCGCTGCTGTCGGCCATTGCCGAGGGGGACCTCACCGCGCGCATGCAGGGCCGGTTCGAGGGCGTGTTCGCCACCATGCGCGATGACGCCAACGCGACCGTCACGCAACTGACCCGCATCGTCGGCCAGATCCAGGAGTCGGCCAGCAGCATCAACCAGGCTGCCGGCGAAATCGCCACCGGCAACAGCGACCTGTCGCGCCGCACCGAACAGCAGGCGGCCAACCTGGAAGAAACCGCCGCGTCGATGGAGGAACTGACCTCCACCGTGCGCCAGAATGCCGAACATGCCCGCCAGGCCAACCAGCTCGCCATCGGGGCGCACACCGTGGCTTCGCAGGGCGGTGACGTGGTGAGCCAGGTGGTCACCACCATGAGTGCGATCGAAGCCTCGTCCCGGAAGATTGCCGACATCATCTCGGTCATCGACGGCATCGCCTTCCAGACCAACATCCTCGCGCTGAACGCGGCCGTGGAAGCGGCGCGTGCCGGTGAGCAGGGTCGCGGTTTCGCCGTGGTCGCCAGCGAAGTGCGCACCCTGGCCCAGCGCTCGGCCGGCGCGGCGAAGGAGATCAAGGGCCTGATCGACGACTCGGTCGGCAAGGTCAACGACGGGTCGGCACTGGTGCACAAGGCCGGTGCCACGATGGGCGAGATCGTCGCCTCGGTGCAGCGCGTGACCGACATCATGGCGGAGATTTCGGCGGCCTCGCAGGAACAGTCGGCCGGCATCGAGCAGGTCAACCAGACCGTGGTGCAGATGGACGAAACCACCCAGCAGAACGCCGCGCTGGTGGAAGAAGCCACCGCCGCCGCGCGGGCGATGGAGGAGCAGGCCACGCAGCTGGCCGATGCCGTGTCGATCTTCCGTCTGGACAACCAGGTGGCCGCGGCGGTCAGCGCGGTGACCGCGCGCATCAGCCGTGCCGCGCCGCAGCCGGTACGCAGCACGCCGGCCCGCACCGTGGCCCCCGCCGCCGGGCCCGCAGCGCATGCGCCACGTGCCGCGCTGCCCCGCGACGACGGCCATTGGCAGGAGTTCTGAGCCGTGTCCACGCCTCCCCCCGTTGTGGCCACCTCGCAGGCCGGTCGCGAGTTCGAGTTCGCCGACCGCGACTTCCGCCGCATCTGCGACCTGATCTACCAGCGCGTCGGCATCTCGCTGGCGCCGGCCAAGCGCGACATGGTCTATGGCCGCCTGTCGCGCCGCCTGCGCGCACTCGGCATGCGCAGCTTCCACGACTACCTCGACCAGCTCGAAGCCCACGGCGGCGACGAATGGCAGGCGTTCACCAATGCGTTGACCACCAACCTGACCGCCTTCTTCCGCGAGCCGCACCACTTCGAGAAGCTCACCGACGAGCTGCGTGCGCGCAGCGGCCACGGCACGCTGCAGTTGTGGTCGTGCGCGGCCTCCACCGGCGAGGAGCCATACTCGATGGCGATCACCGCCTGCGAGACCTTCGGCACGCTCAAGCCGCCGGTGCGCATCCTGGCCACGGACGTGGACACCCAGGTGCTGGCCACCGCCAGCCGTGGCGTCTATGCCATCGACCGCGTTTCCGGACTGGACCCGGCCGTGCGCAAACGCTATTTCCAGCGCGGTACCGGCCCCAATGAAGGCCACTGCCGCGTGCTGCCGGCGCTGCGCGAGCTGATCGACTTCCGCCCACTCAACCTGCTCGCCCCCCGCTACGACGTCGGCGGCCCCTTCGACGCCCTGTTCTGCCGCAACGTGATGATCTATTTCGACAAGCCCACCCAGCGCGGCATCCTCTCGCGCCTGATCCAGCACATGGGCGACGACGGCCTGCTCTACACCGGCCACTCGGAGAACTACCTCCACGCCGCCGACCTGATCCAGCCCTGCGGGCGCACCCTGTACAAGCGCGCACCCGGAGCCCCGGTATGAACCAGGCCGCACGCAGCGACGAAGTGATGCGCTACTTCGACAGCCGCTTCCAGGTCACGGCGGCCAAGCTGCTGCCGACCCAGTATCTGGCCGTGGACGACACCACCGCCCTGACCACCACGCTTGGCTCGTGCGTGGCCGCCTGCCTGCGCGACCCGGTGCTCAAGATCGGCGGCATGAACCACTTCCTGCTGCCCGAGGGCAACGTCGGCGATGGCGCGCCTGCGCGCTACGGCAGCTACGCGATGGAACTGCTGATCAACGACCTGCTCAAGCGTGGCGCGCACCGCAAGCGTCTGGAAGCCAAGGTGTTCGGCGGTGCGAACGTGCTCAAGGGCTTCACCAGCAACCCGGTCGGCACCCGCAACGCGGAGTTCGTGCGCCAGTACCTGCAGGCCGAGCACATCCCGATCATCGCCGAGGACCTGTGCGGCATCCATCCGCGCAAGGTGTGGTTCTTCGCCGATAGCGGCCGTGTGGTGGTGCAGCGCCTGCCGCACGCGCACGAAGCGGAGGTGGCCGCCACCGAATCGGCCGTACGCGCACGCCTGTCGCGTGCGCCCGTCACCGGCGGCGTGGAGCTGTTCGAATGACCGTTGGCCCGCCCTGCAAAGTCCTGATTGTCGACGACTCGGCCGTCGTCCGGCAGATGCTCAGCGAAATCCTGGCCAGCGATCCCGGCATCGAGGTGGTCGGCACCGCGGCCGACCCGTTGCTGGCGCGCGAAAAAATCAAACGCCTGCATCCGGACGTGATCACGCTGGACGTGGAAATGCCGCGCATGGACGGGCTGGCGTTCCTGGAGAATCTCATGCGCCTGCACCCGGTGCCGGTGGTGATGATCTCCTCGCTGACCGAGCGCGGCGCCGATACCACCCTGCAGGCACTGGCGCTGGGTGCGGTGGACTTCGTGTCCAAGCCGAAGCTGGACGTGGCGCGCGGTCTGCAGGGCTACGCCGATGAGATCATCGCCAAGGTCAAGATGGCCGCCCGCTCGCGGGTACGCAGCCTTGCCCGCACCACCGTGCCGCGCATCACCCTGGAAACCACGGCCACCCCTGCCCCGCGCTCGATCCAGTTCCGCACCACCGATCGGCTGATCGCCATCGGTGCCTCCGCTGGCGGTACCGAAGCGCTGCGCGTGGTGCTCGAAGGCCTGCCTGCCGACGCACCGGCCGTGGTGATGACGCAGCATCTGCCCGCGACCTTCAGCAGCGCGTTCGCCGAGCGTCTGGACCGGCATTCGGCGATGTCGGTACGCGAGGCCAGCGACGGTGAAGCCGTGCTCCCCGGCCATGCCTACCTGCCCCCGGGCGGCAGGCACCTGCGCGTGATCCGCGACGGTGCGCGCTGGCGTTGCCGGATCGACGACGGCCCGCCCATCAACCGCCACAAACCGGCGGTGGACGTGCTGTTCCGTTCGGTGGCCGAGAGTGCCGGTGCCAATGCCATCGGCGCCATCCTCACCGGCATGGGCGACGACGGTGCACGCGGCCTGCTGGAGCTGCGCAATGCCGGCGCCCCAACCCTGGTCCAGGACGAAGCCACCAGCGTGGTCTGGGGCATGCCCGGCGCGGCCTACAAGCTCGGCGCCGCCGAGGAAATGGTGCCGCTGGAGCGCATCGCCGAACGGCTGATGGCGTTGGCGCGCGGCTGATCCCCATCGGCCGGTGTAGACTGCGGAAACTGAAGGAGCAAGACCATGCATGGACCCTGCCATATCCTGGGTGGGCTGCTACTGGGCGGCCTGTTGATGACAGGCCCTGCCGGCGCACAGGGAAAGGCCCCCGCTGCCGACGCGCGCGTGCGCATCTTCGGCCAGAATGGCCAGGCCATCACGATGTACACCAACGCGGCCTGCCGGGAGGTCTACGACAACCGGGTGGATATCGCCCGGTCGACCCATCTGGTCCTCAACACGATGATGAGCGGTGCGCCGGCAAATGTGTCGCTCGGCATGCCGCAGACCGATGCCGTGCGCAACATGAAGAGCGTCATGTTCTCCCGGCCCAGCTACGAGGAGTACAGCGTTGCCAGTGGCCAGCCGCTGATCTTCGACGCGCGGGTCGCCAACACCAACGACTACCGCTGTTCAGGCCCGCTGACGCTCCAGTTCACACCCGAGCCGGGCAACGATTACGAGATCCAGATGACCACCGCCGACCGGATCTGCCGGTTCGGAGTGAGGCGCGTGGCTGCCGACGGCAGCGTGCAGCCGGAAGCCTTCACATTGCCGCCGGAACGCTGTGAAGCACCCGCACCCGCCCAGGCCGTCGTGGCGGCGCCCGCCGCCGTGGACGAGACCCCTGCCGAAACGGTGTCCCCTGCGCCGGCCGGCGGCCCGCTGCGGGACTGGACGCGGACCGTGGAGGTGGTGGCGGGCCTGGACCCCAGCCAGGAAGGCGGCGACGAAGGCGCCCTCCCGCTGCGCCTGGTGACGCGAGGCAGGATCGCCGGCGCACAGGTGGGCGCACTGGCGCTTGCGTACTTTGGAAACGGAAAGCTGCAGCGGTTCGCCAAGACCGCGCCGCGCGGCAGCCGTATCGACACCCTGCCAAGCCCGGCGCTCTCGGACATGCCGGGGCTGCTGCGCACCCATCTTGCGCACTTCTTCCTCACCCATCCCGACGCCATCCCCGTCGAGCCCCGGACCGTCCAGAGCCTGGCGGGCGACTGGGTGCTTGCTTACGTGGAAGACTCCGGGGACACCAGTCAATACGAGCTCAGGCACACGGCCACGGTCGGATTCCGGCTCTCCGACGAGGGCGCCAGGCAGACCGCTGTCACCTGCAATGAGCGCCGCCTGGCCCCGTTGGAGGACTGGCAGGCGGATGACTACGCCAAGGTCAGGTCGGCCTCGCACGCGTTCGCCGAGCGCTGCGCGGCACGGTTTGCAACGCAGTTGCCGTCGCTGTTCCCGGCCGTCACCGCGCCCGTCCTGGCGGCGCCCGCGGCGGTCGCGCCCGAGTGAGGTGACGCGGCCGCCGCGCCCGCCGGCATCGCCAACACCAAAAAAACCCCCGGTTCTCACCGGGGGTTTTCGTTCAACACATCAGCCGATCAGGCTCAGGCAGCAACCGTCTTGGCCACGTCCTGGTAATCCTCGATCTGGTCGAAGTTCATGTAGCGGTAGATGTCCTTGCTGCTGGCATCCAGCACGCCGATATCGGCCATGTACTCTTCCCTGGTCGGGATGCGACCCAGACGCGAGCAGATGGCGGCCAGCTCTGCCGACCCCAGGTACACGTTGGAGTTGCGGCCCAGGCGGTTCGGGAAGTTGCGGGTCGAGGTCGAGAACACCGTCGCGCCCTCACGCACCTGCGCCTGGTTGCCCATGCACAGCGAGCAGCCCGGCATTTCCATGCGCGCGCCGGCGGTGCCGAAGGTGCCGTAGTGGCCTTCCTTGGTCAGCTCCGAGGCGTCCATCTTGGTCGGCGGAGCCACCCACAGCTTGGTCGGAATGTCGCGCTTGCCTTCCAGCAGCTTGGCGGCCGCACGGAAGTGGCCGATGTTGGTCATGCACGACCCGATGAACACTTCATCGATGGCCGCACCGGCCACGTCCGACAGCGTCTTGACGTCGTCCGGATCGTTCGGGCAGGCCACGATCGGCTCGTGGATATCGGCCAGGTCGATCTCGATGACGGCGGCGTACTCGGCGTCGGCATCCGGCTCCAGCAGCGCCGGGTTGGCCAGCCAGGCCTCCATCTTCTCGATGCGGCGCGCCAGCGAACGGGCGTCCTGGTAACCCTCGGCGATCATCCACTTCAGCAGCGTGATGTTGCTGGTGAGGTACTCGATGATCGGCTCCTTGTTCAGGCGCACCGAGCAGCCGGCGGCCGAACGTTCGGCCGACGCATCGGACAGTTCGAACGCCTGCTCGACCTTCAGGTCCGGCAGGCCTTCGATTTCCAGGATGCGGCCGGAGAAGATGTTCTTCTTGCCGGCCTTGGCGACCGTCAGCAGGCCCGACTTGATCGCGTACAGCGGAATCGCGTTGACCAGGTCGCGCAGGGTCACGCCGGGCTGCATCGTGCCCTTGAAACGCACCAGCACCGATTCGGGCATATCCAGCGGCATGACGCCGGTGGCGGCGGCGAAGGCGACCAGACCCGAGCCGGCCGGGAACGAAATGCCCACCGGGAAACGGGTGTGCGAGTCGCCGCCGGTGCCGACGGTGTCAGGCAGCAGCATGCGGTTGAGCCAGCTGTGGATCACACCGTCGCCCGGACGCAGCGAGATGCCGCCACGGGTGGAGATGAACTCCGGCAGGGTGTGGTGGGTCTTGACGTCCACCGGCTTCGGGTAGGCGGCGGTGTGGCAGAACGACTGCATGACCAGGTCGGCCGAGAAGCCCAGGCAGGCCAGGTCCTTCAGCTCGTCGCGGGTCATCGGGCCGGTGGTGTCCTGCGAGCCCACCGAGGTCATCTTCGGTTCGCAGTAGGTGCCCGGGCGCATGCCCTTGCCTTCCGGCAGGCCACAGGCGCGGCCCACCATCTTCTGCGCCAGCGAGAAGCCCTTGCCGGTATCCGGCGGGTCCATCGGCAGACGGAACAGGTCGGTCGGGGCCAGGCCCAGCGCTTCACGCGCCTTGGCGGTCAGGCCGCGGCCGATGATCAGCGGAATGCGGCCACCGGCGCGCACTTCGTCGAACAGCACGTCTGACTTGACCTTGAACTCGGCGATGACCGCACCGTCTTTCAGTGCCTTGCCGTCGTACGGACGCAGCTCGATCACATCGCCCATGTTCATCTGCGACACGTCGAGTTCGATCGGCAGCGCGCCGGCGTCTTCCATCGTGTTGTAGAAGATCGGCGCGATCTTCGAGCCCAGGCACACGCCACCGAAGCGCTTGTTCGGAATGAACGGAATGTCTTCGCCGGTGAACCACAGCACCGAGTTGGTGGCCGACTTGCGGCTCGAACCGGTACCGACCACGTCGCCCACATAGGCGACCAGGTGGCCCTTGTCCTTCAGCGATTCGATGAACTTGACCGGGCCGCGCTTGCCGTCTTCTTCCGGCTCGATGCCATCGCGCTTGTTCTTCAGCATCGCCAAGGCATGCAGCGGGATGTCCGGGCGGGTGGTGGCGTCCGGCGCCGGCGACAGGTCGTCCGTGTTGGTTTCGCCGGTGACCTTGAGCACGGTGATGGTCAGGCTCTGCGGCACTTCCGGCCGGCTGGTGAACCATTCGGCATCGGCCCAGCTCTGCAGCACGCCCTGGGCGTTGGCATTGCCGGCCTTGGCCTTTTCCTGCACATCGTGGAAGGCATCGAACACCAGCAGGGTGTTCTTCAGCGCATCGGCGGCGATCGCGCCGACCACGGCGTCGTCGAGCAGCTGGACCAGCGGGGCGACGTTGTAACCGCCGAGCATGGTGCCCAGCAGTTCGGTGGCGCGCTCGCGGCTGATCAGCGCATTGGTTTCGCTGCCGAGGGCGATCGCGGCCAGGTACGAGGCCTTGACCTTGGCGGCATCGTCGACGCCGGCCGGCACGCGGTGGGTCAGCAGGTCGAGCAGGAACTCGGCCTCGCCCGCGGGCGGGTTCTTCAGCAGTTCAATGACGTCGGCCGTCTGCTGGGCGCTCAGCGGCAGCGGCGGGATGCCAAGCGCGGCGCGCTCGGCTACGTGGTGGCGGTAGGCTTCCAACATGACAACTCCCGGGTGATTCTTTGCAGAATGCGGTTGAATACAGCGGTGAAAAGGGCGGGCTCAGGCTTGCGGCACGATCAGCTTCAGGCCCTTGAAGTAGTCGCGGTAAAACGTGTCGTTCCAGGTGATCAACCCGTCGCACTGCAGCAGTGCGTGCGCGCCGACCATGAAGTCATCGATGCCGCGCTTGCCGGTGCCGCGCTGGCGGTGGCGGCGGTGCATTTCGCCGGCGCGCAGGGCGGACTTGGCTTCCAGCGGGCTGAAATGGATACCCATCTCCTCCAGCGCTTCCTGCACTTCGGCGCCGCCGCGCAGCGCGGCGCAGATCTCGGCCAGCACCACCCCGCAGATCACCACGCGGCCACCCACCAGGCTCTGGCGCAGGCAGGCTTCCACGGCATCGGCCTGCGGGCCGTTGCTGAGCAGTTCGATCAGGATCGGGGAATCGACGGCAATCATGCGCGGCTCATTCCTCGTCGCGGACCGCATCCACGGCGGCCTGCGCCGAGTCGAAGCCATCCAGCGCGAACTTGCCGCGGGCACGCGAGATGGCGTCGTCCACGCTCTTGCGCAGGATGATGCGGCTGCCCTCCAGTTCGACCTTCAGCTGAGTGCCCTTGGTCAGACCCAGCGCATCGCGGACCGCCTTGGGCAAGGTGATCTGTCCGCGTTCTGCAACGGTGGCTTCCATCGGTACGCCCTCCAAAGTATGCACAAATTATACATACTCCAGGGGGCATACTTCCACCCTCACCCCGCTTCGTCCCGCCCCCGGGCCTTGCAGGGCATAAGGATACGCAGCGACCCATGACATCAGCGATACATATCTCCATGTAGCCTGAGACCCGATGCCGCAGGCCACGGGCCGGCTGAATCGTTCATACTCGGACGGTCACCGGGCCCACGGCCATCGGCGAACGCAAGCAGGCCTGCCTCGGGCGGGCCACTGCAAGCCATCCGCAAGAGGAGTCACCCCGCATGAGCGATTCGTTCTCCACCCGCAGTCAGCTGGATGTCGCCGGCAAGACCTACGACTACTTCAGCCTGCCCAAGCTCGGACAGCAGTTCGACATCTCCCACCTGCCCTACTCGATGAAGATCCTGCTGGAGAACCTGCTCCGGCACGAGGACGGGGGTGCGACCGTCGGCCGCGACCACATCGAAGCGGTCGCCCGCTGGAATCCGAAGGCAGAGCCGGACATCGAGATCGCCTTCATGCCCGCGCGCGTGGTCCTGCAGGACTTCACCGGCGTGCCCTGCGTGGTCGACCTGGCCGCGATGCGCGACGCCGTGGTCAAACTCGGTGGCCGCCCGGAACAGATCAACCCGCAGATCCCCTCCGAGCTGGTGATCGACCACTCGGTGCAGGTGGATGTATTCGGCACCCCGGACGCACTGGACCTCAACGGCAAGATCGAGTTCCAGCGCAACCAGGAGCGCTACGGCTTCCTGCGCTGGGGCCAGAAGGCTTTCCACAACTTCAAGGTAGTGCCGCCCAACACCGGCATCGTCCACCAGGTGAACCTGGAGAACCTGGCCCGCGTGGTCATGACCGCTGACAAGGACGGCACGGCCATCGCCTACCCGGACACCGTGTTCGGCACCGACAGCCACACCACCATGATCAACGGCATCGGCGTGCTGGGCTGGGGCGTGGGTGGCATCGAAGCGGAGGCGGCCATGCTCGGCCAGCCGTCCTCGATGCTGATCCCGCAGGTGGTCGGCTTCAAGCTGACCGGCAAACTGCCCGAAGGCGCCACCGCCACCGACCTGGTGCTGACCGTGACCCAGATGCTGCGCAAGCACGGGGTGGTCGGCAAGTTCGTCGAGTTCTTCGGCGAGGGCCTGCAGCACCTGCCGCTGGCCGACCGCGCGACGATCGGCAACATGGCCCCCGAATACGGTGCCACCTGCGGCATCTTCCCGATCGATCACGAATCGCTGAACTACCTGCGCCTGTCCGGCCGCAGCGAGGAGCAGATCGCGCTGGTCGAAGCGTATGCGAAGGCACAGGGGCTGTGGCACGACGCGCAGACCGCACACGCCAGCTACAGCGCCACGCTGGAGCTCGACATGGGCACGGTGAAGCCGTCGCTGGCCGGTCCCAAGCGCCCGCAGGACCGCGTGCTGTTGGAAGACGTCAAGCAGAACTACCGCGACAACCTCGGTGGGCTGACCACCAGCCGCGACAAGCGCAATGAGGACGTGTCCACGTTCGTCAACGAGGGCGGTGGCGCGGCAGTCGGCAACGAACAGCTGGCCAGGGGCTACGCCGATGTCGAGATGGACGGCAGCCGCTTCCGCCTGAAGGACGGCGCGGTGGTCATCGCCGCCATTACTTCCTGCACCAATACCTCCAACCCGGCGGTGATGATCGGCGCCGGCCTGCTGGCCCGCAATGCGGCGGCCAAGGGCCTGGACCGCAAGCCTTGGGTCAAGACCTCGCTCGGGCCGGGCTCGCGCGTGGTCACCGACTACCTGGAAAAGGCCGGCGTGCTGACCGAGCTGGAGAAGATCGGCTTCTACGTGGTCGGCTATGGCTGCACCACCTGCATCGGCAACTCCGGTCCGCTGCCGACCGAAGTCAGCGCCGGCATCGCCGCCGGTGACCTGGTGGTGACCTCGGTGCTGTCGGGCAACCGCAACTTCGAGGGCCGCGTGCACCCCGAAGTGAAAATGAACTACCTGGCCAGTCCGCCGCTGGTGGTGGCCTACGCGATCGCCGGCACCACCGACATCGACCTGACCACCGAACCGCTGGGTACCGGCAGCGATGGCCAGCCGGTGTTCCTGCGCGACATCTGGCCGAGCAACAAGGAAATCGGTGACGTGATCGCCGCGACCATCGGGCCGGAGATGTTCAAGCAGAACTACGCCGATGTGTTCAAGGGCGATACCCGCTGGAACACCATCAAGTCGCCCGACGGCGACCTGTACGACTGGGACGGCAGCTCGACCTACATCAAGAACCCGCCGTACTTCGAGGGCATGACCATGCAGGTCGGCCACATCGAGGACGTGCACGGCGCGCGGGTGATGGGCCTGTTCGGCGATTCGATCACCACCGACCACATCTCCCCGGCCGGCAACATCAAGAAGGACTCGCCGGCAGGACGCTTCCTGCAGGAGCGCGGCGTGCAGCCGGCCGACTTCAACAGCTACGGCAGCCGCCGCGGCAACGATGACGTCATGGTGCGCGGCACCTTCGCCAACATCCGGATCAAGAACCTGATGTTCGGTGGCGAGGAAGGTGGCAACACCCTGTACTTCCCGGCCGATGGCGGCGAGCCGCAGAAGCTGGCGATCTACGACGCGGCGATGAAGTACAAGGCCGAGGGCGTGCCGCTGGTGGTGTTCGCCGGCAAGGAATACGGCACCGGCTCCTCGCGCGACTGGGCCGCCAAGGGCACCAACCTGCTTGGCGTCAAGGCGGTGATTGCCGAGAGCTTCGAGCGCATCCACCGCTCCAACCTGGTCGGCATGGGCGTGCTGCCGCTGCAGTTCAAGGCCGGCGAGAACGCACAGAGCCTGGGCCTGGACGGCTCGGAGACGATCGACATCACCGACCTGCAGGACGGCGCCAGCAAGACCGCCACTGTCACCGCGACCCGGGCCGATGGCACCTCCACGCGCTTCCAGGCGCACGTGATGCTGCTGACGCCCAAGGAAGTGGAGTACTTCAAGCACGGCGGGCTGCTGCAGTACGTGCTGCGCCAGTTGGCCGCCCGATAAGGCCGGCCCTGCCCTGTCGGCGCCTGCCGTCCCCGATCAGGGGGACGGCAACCGATGCCGGCGCTGCCGCGCCGGCATCCGGTCGGTCAAGGCATCACGCCGTACAGGAACCAGGGCGCACGGGTGACCTCCCCGTACAGGGTGACACTGCGCAGCCCGTCTTCCTGGCGGGTCTCGCCATCGGCCGCTGCGATGTTGCGCACGCTCACGGTCATGGTAAAGGGCGGATGCGGCACACCGCCGCTCAGGTAGCAGACCACGCCGCGGTCGCCGGTATGCACGTTCTGTTTGAAGCCCGCCGGGCAGTCCACCGCGAAGAACCGGTACCCGGTATCGTGATCGGCGCCGGGGATCGTCGCATGCACCGAGTAGGCCGAGACGCCCTCGCCCCCGGCGTGCGCCGGTACCTGGACCCGGAACTGCCCCGATTCACCGCGTGCCAGGACCGGAAAGTCCAACTGCTGCAACGGCTCCGGCGCCGCCTGCGCCTGCGCGGCGGGGGCAACGGCCAGCATCAGCGCAACCGTCCAGGCACGACACCGGCGCTTTGCATGGAACTGCGTCATGTTGAGGGTCTCCTTCGGTCCGGCGTTCGAGTCTGCACAGCGTCCAGCGGCAGCGTCTGTAGGAATACGTGCAAACGGGACCCCGAGGCCCGCGTTTCCACGCGGCGTGCACGCGGTTTTCACCAGCCCTTCGCGTTTTCCATTCGGCCCGGTATGCTGCCGGGGCATGAACTGACGGATACTCTCCGTCACCGCACCATTTCATCCACGTTTCCTGGAGGGGGAATATGAGTCTGGAACGTCCCTGGCTGCAGAGTTATCCCAAAGGCGTACCCGCCGAGATCGACGTCAACGAGTTCCATTCGGTGTCGGCGGTGTTCGACACCTCGGTGGCCAAGTTCCGTGACCGCCCCGCCTACTCCAGTTTCGGCAAGGTGCTCACCTATGGTGAAACCGACGCCCTGGTCGAGCAGTTCGCCGCCTATCTGCTGGGCGAACTGCAGCTCAAGAAGGGCGATCGCGTCGCCCTGATGATGCCCAACTGCCTGCAGTACCCGGTCGCCACCTTCGGCGTGCTGCGTGCAGGCCTGACCGTGGTCAACGTCAACCCGCTGTACACCGCGCGCGAGCTCAAGCACCAGCTGGTGGACTCCGGCGCGGCGGTCCTGGTGGTGGTGGACAACTTCGGCGACACCGTGCAGCAGGTGATTGCCGACACGCCCATCCGGCAGGTGATCACCACCGGCCTGGGCGACATGCTCGGCGCCAAGGGCGTGGTGGTGAACTTCGTCCTGAAGTACATCAAGAAGATGGTCCCCAACTACAGCCTGCGCGGCGCGATCCGCTTCAACCAGGCGCTGAAGATCGGCAGCGGTCACAGCCTGCCCAAGGTCGAGATCGACCACGACGACGTGGCGTTCCTGCAGTACACCGGCGGCACCACCGGCGTGGCCAAGGGCGCCATGCTGACCAACCGCAATCTGGTGGCCAACATGCAGCAGGCCTCGGCGTGGATCTCCGCGTCGGGCATCGAGATGGGCAAGGAGTGGATCATCACCGCCCTGCCGCTGTACCACATCTTCGCGTTGACGGCGAACGGCCTGGTCTTCATGAAGTTCGGTGGCTGCAACCACCTGATCACCAACCCGCGCGACATGAAGGGCTTCGTCAAGGAGCTGAAGTCGACCCGCTTCACCGCCATCACCGGTGTCAATACGCTGTTCAACGGCCTGCTCAACACCCCCGGCTTCGACGAGATCGACTTCTCCTCGCTGAAGGTCACCCTGGGCGGCGGCATGGCGGTGCAGCGCGCCGTGGCCGAGCGCTGGAAGAAAGTCACCGGCGTGACCCTGGTCGAGGCCTACGGCCTGACCGAAACCTCGCCGGCGGCGTGCATCAATCCGCTGGATCTGGCCGAGTACAACGGCGCCATCGGCCTGCCGATCCCGTCCACCGACGCCTGCGTGAAGGACGACAACGGCAACACCCTGCCCGCCGGCGACGTCGGCGAGCTGTGCATCAAGGGCCCGCAGGTGATGAAGGGCTACTGGCAGCGTCCGGAGGAAACCGCCAAGGCGGTCGATGCCGAGGGCTGGCTGCACACCGGCGACATGGCGCGCATGGACGAACAGGGTTTCTTCTACATCGTGGACCGCAAGAAGGACATGATCCTGGTGTCCGGCTTCAACGTGTACCCGAACGAAGTCGAGGACGTGATCGCGATGATGCCCGGCGTGCTCGAAGTGGCCGCGGTCGGCGTGCCGGATGAGAAGTCCGGCGAAGTGGTCAAGGTGGTCATCGTCAAGAAGGACCCGAACCTGACCGCCGAACAGGTCAAGGAACACGCCCGGGCCAACCTGACCGGCTACAAGCACCCCAGAATCGTCGAATTCCGAAAGGAGCTGCCGAAGACCAATGTCGGCAAGATTCTGCGCCGCGAACTGCGCGATACGCCCGCCCCGTAAGGGTTTGCGCCAATCGTGAACGGACAGGGCCTGCACCGGCGACGGGGCAGGCCTTTTTCATGGCGACCGGCCCGGGGGGTGTAGCATCGCCGCGTGTGGACCCGTCCGGCCCGCCGACCACAACATCCTCCCTGCGGGCCCGCATCGTTGAGGAAATCGCCATGAGCACCATCGAAAAGCTGCCCGTCAGCCACCGCTACGCCACCATCCGCACTGAAACCACCGGCGACGATGCCGCACATTGGCTGTTCATGCATGCTGACGCCACCAGTGGTGTCCGTCCCTGCTGCCGCAAGGACATGCTGGATGAAATGTGGAACTACATGAGCGCCATCACACGCACGCCCGCCGAGCGCAACAGCGGCAAGCTGCGTCATTTCGTGCTGGCCTCCGACGCCACGGCCTACAACCTGGGCGGCGACCTGGACCTGTTCACGCGCCTGATCCGCGAAGGCAACCGCGACCGTCTGCTCACCTACGCCCAGCGCTGTGTGGAAGGCGTGCACCACCTGCACACCGGCTTCGGCGGCGACGTGCGCTCCATCGCACTGATCCAGGGCGACGCGCTGGGGGGCGGGCTGGAGATGGCGTTGGCCTGCCACACCATCGTGGCCGAAGAAGGCAGTGGCATGGGACTGCCGGAGGTGCTGTTCGGCCTGTTCCCGGGCATGGGGGCCTACTCGTTCCTGTGCAAGCGGGTGGCACCGCAGCTCGCCGAGAAGATCATTCTGGATGGCCGGGTGTACAGCGCCGAGGAAATGCACGCGATGGGCGTGGTGGACGTGCTGGTGCCCAAAGGCCAGGGCGTGAAAGCGGTCGAGGATCTGATCCGCCAGCACCAGCGCATCCCGCACTCCTATCTGGCCATGAACGCGGCACGCAACCTCGCCCAGGCCGTGCGTTACGACGAACTGCTGGAAATCACCAAGGTGTGGGTCGATTCTGCCCTGGCGCTCGGCGACAAGTCGCTGCGCACGATGGACCGCCTGATCAAAGCACAGACCCGCCGCGCCACCCTTGATGTCGCCTGAGTTCCACCCTCCCCTGCTGTTGTTCAAGCCCGGCCGCCGCCGGGCTTTTTTATGGCTGTTCTCCCGGCCCTGCCGCCGCGCCTGGGCTGGCCCGATCGGACGCACGCCTGTATGGTGCCCTCCCCCATCATCCTCAAGGACCGACGTTGATGTCTCCGCAGCGACATGATCCGGCGAGGCACAGCCTGCGCAAGCTCCTGTGCACATCCCTGCTGGTCATCGCCCCGGCTGCCGACGCGCTCGCGGCCGGCTACGTGCCCAGCGCGGTCGAGGCGTTCATTCTCGAGACCGTGCTGGCCGATGAAGCGCGCACGCTCGAACAGGGGGGACAGACAGTGCTCCTCGCGCCTGCCGACGCCTCCGCCCCGGGTGCCACGGCCGCCGCGGCGACGGTGCGGCACCAGTTCGCGGCGTTCTACCGCGGCGAACGTACGACCGCCCGTGCGATTCCCCACATGGCGGTGGTGATTGCGATGACCGCCTTGCGGCTTGAACAGCCCGGGCAGTGCCGGACGGATCATCGCACCTGCGCCGAGGCCATCCGCCGTGCAGGTCCGACCCGCGACGACACGGACGGTCTGCGGACCGTGGTGGCGCGGTTCCAGGCGGCAGGTCTGGACATGAGCGCCATTGAATCGAGCGGCGCACGGCCGACGGATTGACGGCTCAGCGCACGTCGCTGTCGTTGTCGCCTGGCCGCGCGCGCTGGCGCGCACGCGCCTCCAGCGCCTGGCGGCCTTCCTTGATGCCGCCCTGCAGCACCGACAGGCGCTGGCGCCATTCGCTCTTGAGCTGCCAGTCGGCCATCCGCATCAGGTCGCCGGCGCGGTTGGCCACGCGCACCAGGCCCAGGTTGCTGGCCACGCCTTTGATGGCATGCGCCTGCTCGCGGAAATGGACCCAGTCGGCACGCTCGCCGTCGGCGGTCGCCACCGCCACGCACTGATCGGCATCGGTCAGGCACTGGCGGATGAACTCCCGTTCGAAGCCGTCGCCCATGCCCAGCGACGCCAGCTCGTCGAGCACGCCCGGGTCGAGCACGCCATCGAGCTGGGTGGCGGTGCGCACGATCGGCGCGCTGGCCTTGAGCTGCCCGTTGGAGGCAATGTCGGCCAACGTGTCCAGCAGGCGGACGGCCACCACCGGCTTGGCCAGGAACGTGTGCGCGCCGGCCTGCGTGCAGCGCTGGATCGCCTCGGGGGTGACATCGGCACTGAGCACCAGCACCGGCGTCCGCGGCCCGCCCCCGGCCTGCATCACGCGCAGTTCCTTGAGCATGTCCAGCCCGCTCATGCCGGGCATGTGCAGGTCCACGATGGCCGCGTCGAAGTCGCTCTCGGCCATCGCATCCAGCACCGCTTCACCGCCATTGACGCACAGCACTTTGTGGCCGGCCTTCTGCAGCAGACGCTGCAGGACCATGCGGTTGGCTTCGTGGTCGTCGGCCACCAGAATCTGCATGCTGCGCACGCGGGCGCGGTGGCGCAGGAACGGGTCGGCGAAGGCGATCACATTGCCGTTGCCGTCCTGCTCGCCGTCCCCCACCAGTGCCGGGGTGACGGTCCCCAGCGGCACCCGCGGCGGCGCGAACGGCAGCTCGACCCAGAAGCGGCTGCCCTGCGGCGGATTGTCGTCGTAGCCGATATCCCCGCCCATCGCTTCGGCCAGACCCTTGGCGATGGTGGTGCCAAGCCCGGTGCCCTCGTGGCGACGCGCCATGCTGACGTCGGCCTGCTCGAAGGCTTCGAACAGGCGCGGCCGCATCGCCGGCGCCACGCCGATGCCGGTATCCAGGATGTCAAAGCGCAGGCGGACGCCGCCGTGGGCGTCGGCGCTGAGCACGGCCACGCGGATCTCCACCTTGCCGTGGTCGGTGAACTTGACCGCGTTGCCGGCCAGATTGAGCAGGATCTGGCGCAGGTGGCCGACGTCGCCGCGCAGCAGCGGCGGCACGTTCTCGGCGATCCGGACGCGGTAATCCAGGCGCTTGGCCTTGGCCTGCGGCAGCAGGATCAGCCCGATCGCCTGGATCACGTCGCCGAGTGCGAAATCCTCGGCGGTCACGCGCAGCTTCCCGGCCTCGATGGCGGAGATGTCCAGCACCTCCTCCACCAGCGCCAGCAGGCTGCGCGACGAGGCCTGGATGGTGTTCACGCACTCGCGCTGCTCATCGTCCAGGCGCGTGGTGGCCAGCACCTCGGTCATGCCCGACAACCCGTTGAGCGGGGTGCGGAACTCATGGCTCATGTTCGCCAGGAACCGGCTCTTGGCCTCGCTGGCCCGACGCGCCTCGTCCATCGCGTGGGTCAACTGGCGCAGCAGGGTCGAGAAGTACAGCGGCACCGCCGCCAGCCCGAGCCACAGGCCGAACGCCAGGCGCGCGTTCTGCTGCCAGTACGGGGTCGTCGCCGCGGTGCTGCCGAAGCTCACCAGCGCCATCGCAACGGCGACATACAGATAGTTGTTGCCATAGCGCATGCCGTTGCCAACGGTCACCCACATCACCACGATGTAGACCCAGGCCAGCGGTTCGCCCATCTGCACCATGCCGGCCGCGATCAGGCCGTAATCGGCCAGCATGCCGGCCACGCGGCGCGGGTCCGAGCGCCCCGGCCGTGCCAGCAGCCAGCCGAACAGCGCCAATGACAGGCCCAGACCAGTCAGGACGATGGCCAGCACGCCGTTGTACTGCGTGGGCGGCAGGTCGTTGCGCACCCCCGGCATGGCCACGTAGGTCAGGATCAGCGTGATCAGCACGATGCGGACGATGGCCTGCCCGTGCTCGGTATCCGGGCGTTGCGCCAGCCTGTGTTTCAGCCGCTGGTACAGACGCTGCATGTCACGTCCCCGGGCGCGTGGACGCCGTGGAGTGCTGGGCACAGATCGCATCGAGCTGCTCGCGCCCGCGCAGCAGCGCATCCACGCAGCGCGGGTCGAACAACCGCCCGCGCTGGGCATAGAGGTAGGCCAGGGTCGCCTCCATGCTCCATGCCTCCTTGTAGGGGCGTGGCGAGATCAGCGCGTCGAACACGTCGGCCACTGCAACGATACGTGCCTCCAACGGGATCGCATCGCCCACCAGCCCATCCGGATAGCCACTGCCGTCGTAGCGTTCATGGTGGCGCAGGGCGATCAGCGCACCCACCTGGATGAAGCGGTTCTGGCTGCCGCTGAGCAGTTCGTAACCGATGCGCGGGTGCCGGCGCATGATGACCAGCTCCTCCTCGTTGAGCTTGCCCTGCTTGAGCAGCACCGCGTCGGGGATGGCGATCTTGCCCATGTCGTGCAGCGGGGCGGCCATCTCGATCAGTTTGACCTCCTCTTCGGGAAGTCCCAGCTGTTCGGCAATCAGACCGGCCACATGGGCCATGCGTTCCAGATAGGCACTGGTGCCCGCATCACGGAACTCGATGGCGCGCGCCAGCCGCGACAGGGTCTCGCGTTCGCGCTCCTCGACCTCGTGCATGCTGGCCAGCAGCCGCTGTTCCAGCGACAGCGCGCGCTGTTTGACGTTCTCCGACTGCTGCCGCAACTGCAGCAGGTTGTAGCAGCGCGCGCGCAGTTCGCGCGGCCGGATCGGCTTGACCAGGAAATCGATGACACCCGCTTCCAGCGCCGCCTGGCGGATGGGTTCGTCGCCGACCACGGTGATCAGGATCACCGGGATGTCGCGGTGCTTGGGCAACCGGCGGAAACGACGGGCAAACTCAAGCCCGTCCATCTCCGGCATGCGGTAATCGAGCAGCAGCAGGTCAACCGGATGCGACTCGCACCACGCCAGCGCCGTCAACGGGTCGCCGAAGTCATGCACGCTCAGTTCGGGCGCGATGTCCTCGATGACATGGCGCAGCATGGTTCGCGCGGACGTTTGATCGTCTACGATGACAATATTCAAGGCTGCTTCCGCCGTCTTCCTGGACCACACTGGAACATGCAGCGAAGAGGATACCCCGCCGCTCTGCACACTGGCACCTTGCATGAGTCCCGCCTCCGGTGATGTTCGCCCAGTTCATGATCGTCGTCACAGTGTGATGCGCATGTCACGCATCGCACCGGACAGTCATGGTCCGTGGCTATCACCCCCCAACGTCGCAATAGCCCACGTCGAAACCATACGCGCGCGGCCACGCCAGCGGAAGCCCGTCCGGGCGGGCCACCCGGCCCCCCCGGAATGCAGTTCTCAGTTTTCAGGGCGCATATAGGGGAACAGCAGCACGTCCCGGATCGAACTGCTGCCGGTCAGCAGCATCACCAGGCGGTCGATGCCGATGCCCAGACCGCCGGTCGGCGCCATGCCGTACTCCAGCGCACGGATGTAATCGGCGTCGTAATGCATGGCTTCATCGTCGCCACCTTCCTTGGCCGTCACCTGCGCCTGGAAACGGGCCGCCTGGTCTTCCGGGTCGTTCAACTCGGAGAAGCCGTTGGCCAGTTCCTTGCCGTTGATGAACAGCTCGAAGCGGTCGGTGTAACCGGGCTGGTCGTCGTTGGCGCGGGCCAGTGGCGACACCTCGACCGGGTGGTCGGTGATGAAGGTCGGCTGCACCAGGGTGTGCTCGACGGTGGCCTCGAAGATCTCCAGCAGCAGCTTGCCCCAGCCGTAGGACGGCTTGATGCGGATCTTCAGGCGCTCGCAGTGGGCAGCCAGCGCGTCACGGTCGGTGCAGTCGGCCGCGCTGATCTCCGGGTTGTGGTGGCGCACCGCTTCGTCCATGCGCCAGCGGCGGAACGCCGGGGCCAGGTCGATGGTGGCGCCATCCCACTCCACCGTGGTGGTGCCCAGCACCTTGCTGGCCACGTCACGGATCACGCCTTCGGTCAGGTCCATCACTTCGTTGTACGTGGCGTAGGCCTCGTACAGCTCCATCATGGTGAACTCGGGATTGTGGCGGGTGCTGACGCCTTCGTTGCGGAAGTTCCGGTTGATCTCGTACACCCGCTCCAGGCCGCCGACGACCAGGCGCTTGAGGTAGAGCTCCGGGGCCACGCGCAGGTACAGGTCCAGGTCCAGCGCGTTGTGGTGGGTGGTGAACGGCTTGGCCGTGGCGCCGCCGGGGATGTAATGCATCATCGGCGTTTCGACTTCCAGGAAGTCGCGGTTGTCCAGCCAGGCGCGCATGGCGCGGATGATCCGCGAGCGCTTGATGAAGACCTCGCGGGATTCCGGCGTCACGATCAGGTCGACGTAGCGCTGGCGGTAGCGCTGCTCCACGTCGGCCAGGCCATGCCACTTGTCCGGCAGCGGCCGCAGCGACTTGGTCAGCAGGCGGATGGTGGTGGCCTTGACCGACAGCTCGCCGGTCTTGGTGCGGGTCAGCCCGCCCTCGACGGCGATGATGTCGCCCACGTCCCAGCCCTTGAAGGCGGTGTAGGCATCGCCGAGGGTGCTGCCCTGCAGGAACAGCTGGATGCGGCCGGATTCGTCCTGGATCTGGGCGAAGCTGGCCTTGCCCATCACGCGCTTGGCCATCAGGCGGCCGGCCATCTTCACCTGGCGGCCAGCCGCTTCCAGTGCCTCGGCGGTCCACTGTTCGGCGTCGGCGAACTCGGCCTGCAGAGCGCCGGCGAACTGCTCGCGGCGGAAATCGTTCGGGTAGGCGATGCCCTGCCCGCGCAGCGCGGTCAGTTTCGCGCGGCGCTCGGCGATGAGGCTGTTCTCGTCGACGGGGGGCTGCGGCGCGGCGGTCTGATCGTTCATGGCGTGGGTCTGTGTATGTCGGGGGGAGTGGGGGTCCCCGCCATCATGCCGATGGCCGGGGGGAATTGCGAAACCGGGCGGAGCCCGGGGGACAACGGAACGGGGCCGCGCGTGGCGGCCCCGACGGTCAGGCGTCGGTGCGTTTGGCACCCACTGCCAGGCCGGACTTCAGGCTGGCTTCGACGAATTCGTCGAGGTCGCCGTCCAGCACCTTCTGCGTATCCGAGCGTTCGATGCCGGTGCGCAGGTCCTTGATGCGGCTCTGGTCGAGCACGTAGTTGCGGATCTGGCTGCCCCAGCCGATGTCGGACTTGGTGGCTTCCACCGCGTCGCGCTCGGCATTGCGCTTCTGGATTTCCAGCTCGTACAGCTTGGCGGCCAGCATCTTCATCGCGTTGTCGCGGTTCTGGTGCTGGCTGCGGCCGGTCTGGCAGGCCACGACCGTGTTGGTCGGGATGTGGGTGATGCGCACCGCCGACTCGGTCTTGTTGACGTGCTGGCCACCGGCGCCGGAGGAGCGGTACACGTCGGTACGCAGGTCGGCCGGGTTGATGTCGATCTCGATGTTGTCGTCCACTTCCGGGGACACGAACACCGAGGTGAAGCTGGTGTGGCGACGGTTGTCCGAATCGAACGGCGACTTGCGCACCAGGCGGTGCACGCCGGTTTCGGTCTTCAGCCAGCCATAGGCATAGTCGCCTTCCACGCGCAGCGTGGCCGACTTGATGCCGGCAACGTCGCCACCGGACACTTCCATCAGCTCGGTCTTCCAGCCGCGCGATTCGCACCAGCGCAGGTACATGCGCAGCAGGATTTCGGCCCAGTCCTGGGCTTCGGTGCCACCGGCACCGGCCTGGATGTCGACGAAGGCTGCCGCGTTGTCCATCTGGCCGGAGAACATGCGCTGGAACTCCAGCTGTTCCACGTGCTTCTGGTACTTGTCCAGGTCGGCGACCACGGCCAGCGCGGTATCGTCGTCCTGCTCGCTCTCCGCCAGCTCCAGCAGTTCGCCGGACTCGGCCAGCCCATCCAGGATGGAGGCGATGCCGCCGACGGTTTTTTCCAGGTTGGCGCGCTCGCGCCCCAGGTTCTGGGCGTACTCGGCGTTGTTCCAGATATCCGGGTTTTCCAGTTCCCGGGTTACTTCTTCCAGACGCTCTTTCTTGGCGTCGTAGTCAAAGATACCCCCTGAGCGAGAGCACGCGATCGGTGAGATCGGTGATCCGCTGGCGGACAGGATTGAGCTCGATCATGTCGGCAGTTAATGCGTGCGAAAAGACTGTCAATGATAGCCCATCCGGCGCCTTCACGCCGAGGTGGAGGCCGTGCGCCGGGCCAATCGGGGCATCACGTCAAGAAAACGACACCGGGCGTCACAGCGGTACGGTGCAGACGGTAGACTGCCCGCCGGCCGCGCCCGCCCTGCCCCCGCAGGAGGCCCGGCCGCCCCTGCAATCACATGGAGTTCTACCCTGATGAGGAAGTCATCCTCGGCCGCCCTGCTGGCCATCGCCTGCCTGGCCGCCGGTACCGCCTCGGCCCTCGATCTCAAGCAACTGTCCAGCACCGGCCTGAAGGCCGGCCAGGCCCTGACCCTGTCCGACCAGGACGTGGCCAAGGCCGCCGACCAGTCCTGCGTCTACATGGACAAGGAAAACAAGGTCGCCCCGGCCAGCAGCCCGTACGCCCAGCGCCTGGCCAGGATCACCGAAGGCCTCGCCAACGAAGACGGTCTGAGCCTGAGCTTCAAGGTCTACCTGACCGAAGATGTCAACGCCTGGGCGATGGCCAACGGCTGCGTGCGCGTGTATTCAGGCCTGATGGACATGGCCTCGGACGATGAAGTGCGCGGCGTGATCGGCCACGAGATCGGCCACGTCAAGCTGGGCCACAGCAAGTCCAGGATGCGGACCGCCATGCTGGCCTCGGCCGGTCGCGATACGCTCGCCGCGTCGGGCAACGCCAACATCGCCCAGCTCACCCAGGGCCAGCTCGGCGAACTGGCCGAGGGTTTCGTCAACGCGCAGTTCTCGCAGAAGGAAGAAAGCGCGGCCGACGAATACGGCTACCGCTTCATGAAGCGGCACAGCTACGACCCGGCCGCACTGGCCAGCATGTTCCGCAAGCTGTCCAGCCAGGGCGGCCTGATGTCCTCGCACCCGGGTTCGGAAGCACGCGCCGGGCGCATCGACGCGATGATCAAGAAGGACGGCAAGCGCTGAGCTGCCTGACGGCATCCCGGCGTGCCGGGATGCCGGGCCGGCCGGTGGCACCGTGCCGTCAGCCGGTCGGCTGCACCGCCAGCGCCTGGCGGAACAGCGGGAGCTGCCGCCGGCTGCACGGCACCTTGGCCCCATCATCCATATGCAGCAGCGCCTCGCCGCCGTCCAGGGGCTCGATCGAGACCAGCCGGCGCGCATTGACCAGCCAACTGCGATGGGCGCGTACGAACACCGCCGGGTCCAGCTTGGTCTCCAGCGCGGCCATCGTGGTGCGCAACGGGTAGTCGTGCCCGCGCACGCGCAGATTGACGTAGTTGCCCGCCGCCTGGGCGTATTCAATGTCGGCGGTGGCGACCAGGAAGTCGCGCCCCAGCTTGCGCACCAGGAATCGCTCCGGCCGCTCCACCGCCTCCACCGGTGGCGCATCGTCCGGTGCCACGAGCAGGTGCGCTTCGCCCTGTCGACGCCGTCCGAACCAGCTGAAGAAGTGTTCGATCGCCACGAAAGAGAAGAACGCGCGGACATCCTTCAGGTACTCATAGAGCGCGCGGACCGCCCAGGTGGCGTCGTCCTGGTAGTGGTGCCCGAGCGCGGCATAGGCCAGATGGCGCAGCGCCATCATCCCCAGCACGTGCACCAGCGACCACGCCACACTGGCCAGCAGATACAGCGGCAGCCGCCGCTTCCAGGTATCCGCATGCAGGGGCCAGCGCTGGCATCCCCACCACAACACCGGCAGCGTCAACAGGATCATCGAGACGCTGCTCAGCTCCCAGATCATCGGCTGCCACAGGCCAAGATCGTCCCCACGGCGCGCCGCGTCCATGACTTCGACCAGCGCATTGGCCACCGCACTGGTCAGCAGGATCACCGACCACACCAGCATCCGCGCGCCGGGTCGCCACCGTGCCGCTGTGCCGTTCGCCATTGAATCATCCATCCGCAAAGGGTCGTCAGCCTGACTCATACCGTCATGGTAGTGCGCCCCACCCGTCACCGGGCGACCGCCATTGGTCACCCGCCCCCGGCGACAAGCCCTGTGCGTGCTGCGCCCCCGTTTCGGACGCCGCCGGCAGCCGGTATCGTTGCCCGTCACGCCGGCGCCTGCCCGGCCCTGAGGAATACGGATGTTCCAGACCCATTGGCATGTGTGGCTGCAGGCGTTCTTCGATGCCGCGTGGATGGTGCCGCTGATGACCTTCGTGAGCACGCTGGGCTACGAATGGGCGTACGTGCTGCTGATCGTTGTGCTCAGCTTCGGGGTACGGCTGCGCGCCGGGCTGGGCGTGATGCTCGCGGTACTGCTCATGTCCACGGCCACCCACGCCATCAAACAGAGTGCGGCGCTGCCCCGCCCCAGCGATGTCGACATCCACGTGCTGGACAAGGGCCGCCCTGGCCACGCGCTGGTGGACGATGGCGCTGCCGGGTCGTTCTGGTCGCTGCCCAGCGGTGAAGCAATTGCGGCGTTGCGTGCGCAGCCCGATCCGGACTACGGGTTCATCAGTGGTCACGTGGGCGTGGCGACGGCGGCGATGATGGCGCTGGTGCTGTGCTTCGGCATCCGCAGCCGGGGCTGGCGGATCGCGCTGCTGATCGGCTGGCCGCTGTTGATGGCGCTGTCACGGATGTACCTGGGCCGGCATTTCCTGTCCGATGTGCTGGGCGGCTGGCTGGTCGGCATGGCCCTGGCCTGGCTTGCCTGGCAGTGCCTGCCCTCGCCCGCGCATCACAATCGAACGCGCTACCTCCTCCTCGCCACCCTGGGCGCTGGCATGACGGCAGCGGCGTTGACCACCGGGCTCGTCCCGGCCGACAGCGCGGGGCGCTACCTGGGCCTGCTGCTGGTCTTCGCCTTCCTGCACTGGCGCGGCAGGCCGCTGGACCCGCAGACGCCGTGGCAGCGGATCGGCCGGGTGCTCGCCGTGATCGCGCTGTACCTTGTCATCAGCCCTGCGCTGGAGGCGGTTGCCAACGTACTGGCACTGCCGGACACCGCCGTGGTGGAGATGGTGTTCAACACCGCCGGCAACGCGGCGATCTTCATCGGTGGCATCGCCCTGGCGGGGCACTGGCCGCTGTCCGCGCGCCGCGTGCATCGGGATGCCGCCGCCGGGTAGGCAGCGGCATCCGCCTGCAGCGCGTCCTGCTCACTTCACCTCGAACTCTCCGACCAGCACCGTCTCGGCGCGGTCCTTCAACCGCAGCGTGACCTGCTGGTCGCGCTGGTCGCGGCTGCCCCACTTCGTGCTCAGGCGAAGCATCAGCGTGGTCGCGCCGGTGACCAACTGCTCGCGGCTGCCGAAGAAGTTGGCCTCCACCTTGTAGATGCCCGGCTTGGCGTCGCGCAGCGAGAACTGCTCCGGGCCGTAGCCGCCGGTGAAGTCCGGCGACATCTGCCCGCCCTGGTAGGTCAGCCGGTTGCCGTAATACGCGCGCTCGCCGTTCGGATCGGTGACCCACAGGTCCATGTCGCTGTTGTCACTGTCCCAGCTCAGCACCACGCGCAGGTCCAGCGGCATCGCACGGCGCAGGCGCGGATCAATGGCGGATGCGTCCACGCGCTCGCGCGCGACCAGCCGGG
Organism: Stenotrophomonas sp. Marseille-Q5258; assembly: GCF_946900935.1. Classification (NCBI taxonomy): domain Bacteria; kingdom Pseudomonadati; phylum Pseudomonadota; class Gammaproteobacteria; order Lysobacterales; family Lysobacteraceae; genus Stenotrophomonas; species Stenotrophomonas sp. Marseille-Q5258. The sequence continues at coordinate 178,205 of NZ_CAMPPN010000003.1, read as the reverse complement.
TCAGTTCGTCCAGCGCGATCAGCGAAATGCCGTCGAAGCGGCCATCCCAGGGGCGCACCACCACCTCGTACAGCGACGCCAGTGCGGCCTGGTGCTGGCCACTGGCCTCAAGTGCCAGGCCAAGATCGCGGAAGCTCTGCGGCTCCTCTTCGCCGATCGCCAGCACGTCACGGAACACCGGCACGGCCAGTGCCGGCGCCTCGGCCTGCAGCAGCCGATAGCCGAGCACGCGCAGCACATGGCGGTTTTCCAGCTGCATCTCGGCCAGGTTGGACAGCACCCGCAGCGCCAGGTCGCGCTGGCCGGCGGCGAACAGCAGGTCCGCCACATCGAGGTAGAAGGCGGTGCTGTCGGCATGCTGCTCGCGCTCGGCCAGGTAAAGCCCATACAGCTGGTCCGGCCGGGCGTCACGCAGGCGACGGGCATAGGCCGAGTCCGGCGCCCACGCTGCCACGCTGATCGCCAGCGTGCCGTCGTTGACCTGGCCGGCCGCACGTTCGGCGGGCGCAGCGCGGCGTGCCCGGCTGGCAGCCGCCATCGGCGCAGGCGCCACCACGGCATCGGCAGCGGACTCGCCGGCCATCTGCATGGCCTGTGGGGCCGCCCGCACCGTCAGGACCGGCGGTGGGGGCGCTGACGGCGACGCCACCTTGGCCGCCTCAACCGCCGGGGCGTCCTTGGGCCACGGCGTGTTCCACCAGCGTTCGCGCTCGGCGAACCGGCGGGCGACCTGATCCAGCCGCCGCTGACGCGCCTGCGCTTCGTCGGCAACGCGCACCGCGTGCAGGCGGTCGTAATCGCCACGCAGCGGTGACGGCGGGCGAATGCCGTAGCGCAGGTAGTCGTCGAGCGTCTCCAGCACCAGCAGCGAGGTATCGGCACTCACCAGACCGAACTGCTGCGACAGTGCCCGCGCCGCGCCCGCATTGCCCTGCGGATCGGCTGCGTACTGTGCCAGGCGGGCATGCGCCCACGCGTCCGCCACCAGGCGGCCGCCCAGCGCACGGGCGTCGGCAACCGCCACCCGATGCTGTTGGATGCGACCGTCGCCCAGGCGCACACGCACGGTCACCTCGCCCGTGTCGCGCTGCACGCGCCCCAGCACGCGCAACCAGAGCTGTCCGGTACTGCGGGTGTCGGCCACCAGTGCATCAATGCCCTGCCCCTCCACACCAATCACCTCGACACCCTGCGCCAGCAGCAACGGCAGAACCGCGTCGACCTCACGCGTGCTGGAGAGCAGCAGGGCCTGGCCGCGATGGGCCCCGGTCCAGGCGCGCAGCCGCGCCGCGTCGGTCCGCGCGCCGGCGGTGCTCAGTGCATACAGGCGCTGGTCCGCCCGCAGCGTGGGCAGCTGGCGTGCACCGTAGTTGGACCGGCCGTCGCTGACCAGCAGGTACTCCTTGATATCGGCCTTCGGGGTCCAGTCGCCGAGGGCGCTGGCCCCATCCTGCGGCAGGCTGCCCAAGTACGCGCGCAGTGCGCTCCAGTCGCCGTTGCGGATGTCGAATTCGCGCGGGGCGTCGGCACGGTCGCGCAGCACCGTCAGCTGCACCTGGCCGTTGCCGATTGCCCGGAAGTAGCGGTCCAGCACTGCCAGTTCGGCGGCACGGTCGCGCTGCCGCGCCGAGCCGGAGGCATCCCAGAGCAGCCCCACGCGGTTGGGCAGCGCCCGCGGCGCCGTGTTCGCCGGCAGCGGAATCTGCGCCAGCAGGTAGCGCTGTCCGTCATGCAGGCCGGTCACCACATCGGACTGACGCACCTGCGGCAGCGACCACTGCCACTGCGCGGGCAGCGTCTCACCACTGCCCTGCCATTGCGCCTGGTAGCTGCCGCCCTGCAACCGGAACGCGACCGGTCCGGCGGCCGCGGGCTGCGGCGCACCGGTTCCGGCGGCCTGCAGCCGCACCGACACCTGCGCGGCGCCGCGCGCGAACTGCATCGGCAACGTCCAGCGCAGCCCCTGCGCATCCACCGGCAGCGTGTCGCGCACCGTCAGCGCGACCCGACGGCTGCCACGGGCGGGAATGGGATAGACGCGCAGGCGGAACCGGTTGCCGGCGGTCTGCTCGAGCAGCCCCGGGTCGACCCGGCGCCGCTCGATCGCCTCGAAGACCTGGCGGCCCTGCGCCTTCGGCACCGGCACCGCGTCGCGCAGCACGCCATCGACGTCCAGCGCAAACCCGGCGACCTGCTGGTCGGCGGCCAAGGGGAATTCCAGCTGCCCTTCCAGGACGCGGGCGTTGGGATTGAAGAACTCCATCTCGATCCGGGTCTCACCCAGCCCGGCCACCACGTGGCTGTCCAGCACCACGCTGCGCAGCTGCACCGGCACTTCGGCGCCGGCCACCTGCAGCACCTGCACCCCAGCCGGCGCATCGGCGATGACGACCGATGGGCGCGGCGGCGGGAACCGGCGCGCGTCCACAGTGCCGACCTGCATGACCAGCCCCAGCATGCCGAGCATGCCGATCCCACGAAGTGCGCGTTCCATGTGACGCTCCCGATCCAATGACAGCAGGTTGAACGGACGATGCCGGCAAACGGGGTTGCGCGGAGACAGCCCTTGGCGGCACGGACGCGGTAGCCCAAGATGCGGCTCCCCCGATGCCCCCACAAGGACGTTGCGATGCGATTTCTGCCCACGCTGCTGCCCCTGCTGCTCGTGTCTGCGCCGGTTCCGGCGCAGGCGGCACCACAGGGCGGCGAACGCTTCACCCATCACGACTGGACCCTGGCCTGCGACAACACGCGCACCTGCCGCGCCGCCGGCTACCAGAACGATGACGAGGGGGGCAACGCGCCCGTGTCGGTACTGCTGACCCGAGCGGCCGGCCCGAACCAGCCCGTCAGCGCCGAGCTGATGCTCGGGCAGTACGAGGAAACCACCTTCCCCGCGCGCGTGACCCTGCAGATCAATGGTGTAGCGCTCGGCGCCCTTGCATACAACCGCGAGGACGGCAGCGCCACGCTCACTGCGCCGCAGGTGGCGGCGCTGCTGGCGTCGCTCAAGCGCGACAGCCACATCGACGTGATCGGCAACGATGGCCGGCGCTGGGTCCTGTCCGATCGCGGCGCGTCGGCCGTCCTGCTGAAGATGGATACGGTGCAGGGCCGGCTCGGCACGCCCGGTGCGCTGATGCGCAAGGGCACCGTTGCCGAAAGCAGCGTGCTGCCGGCGCTGCCGGTGCCGGTGATGACGCTCGGGAAGGCCTTCGCCACCCGTCCCGCCGATGCGGCACTGGGTCGTTCCCCGGCGCTGCGCGCCGCCCTGGCGGCCGCCACCTCGCCGGACGACTGCGAAGCGCTGGGCCCGGGCGAAGGCCTGGTGGCGGGCGAAGCGCCGCAGGACATGACCGTCACCCGTCTATCGGCCACCAAGCTGCTGGTGTCGGTCGGCTGCTGGCGCGCGGCCTACAACACCGGCGATGGCTACTGGGTGATCAACGACCGCGCGCCCTATGCGCCGGTGCTGGTCACCACGCTGGGCAACGACGACGACGGACGCACCATCACCTCGGCCAGCAAGGGCCGTGGGCTGGGCGACTGCTGGTACACCGCCACCTGGAGCTGGGATGGGGCCCGCTTCGTGCCCACCGCCGAATCCAACACCGGTCTGTGCCGGCTGGTGGCCGCTGGTGGGGCGTGGGAAATGCCCACGCTGGTCACCCGCGTGCAGGAGTGAGCGGCACGGCTTACGCGTTGGCGCAGTGCTCCACGATCAACTGGATCGCCCCGCCACCGCGGTAGTCATCGCTGACCAGCCGGTAAGCGATATGGACGTGGTTGGCCGGCGCGTTGCCGGTCCAGCCGCTGAAATGGATCGCGTTCACCGGTTCGGCGCGACCGGGAACGCGCAGGCTGAGTTTCAGGTGCTTTTCCTTCAGCACCTGCCAGCGTGCCACCTGGAAGTGGCCGTCGAACAGCGGCTCGGGGAACCCCTGCCCCCAGGGGCCGGCCAGGCGCAGGGCTTCTGCGTGGCGGAAATCCAGCTCGTTGCCATCGAGCTCGCCGTCGCTCAGCAGTTGCTGCTGCAGCGCCGCCGGGTCCATGCTGGCCTCGACCACGGCAACGAAGGCCTGCTGGAAGTCGGGCAGCCGCGCGTGCGGCAGGCTCAGCCCCGCGGCCATCGCATGGCCACCGAACCTGTCGATCAGGCCCGGATGGGCGGCATTGACCAGCGCCAGCGCGTCACGGATGTGGAAGCCGGGAATCGAGCGCGCCGAACCACGCAGCGAATCGCCGCCGGGCTCGGCCGGTGCAAACGCGATGACCGGGCGGTGCAGCCGGTCTTTCATCTTCGAGGCAACCAGCCCGACCACACCCGGGTGCCATTCCGGATCAAACAGGCACGCCGCGATCGGACGTTCGCCTTCGGCCTGCAGCACCGCGCGCGACACGGCCCGTTCGGCGTCGTCGGTCATCACCTGCTGCACCGCGCGACGCTCGGCGTTGATCTGCTCCAGCGTGCCGGCGATCTCGCGTGCCTGGACGACATCTTCGGTAAGCAGCAGTTCGATGCCCAGCGCCATGTCTTCCAGCCGCCCGGCCGCGTTCAGGCGCGGCCCCAACGCAAACCCGATATCGGTGGCCGTCAGGCGCTTTGGATCGCGGCCGCTGGCGGCGATGAGCGCCTGCAGCCCGACACAGCCCTGCCCCGCGCGCAGCCGGCGCAGGCCGGCCGAGACCAGTGCGCGGTTGTTGGCATCCAGTACCACCAGGTCAGCGACGGTACCGACCGCCACCAGGTCCAGCAGCGTCAGCAGGTCCGGCTCGGTGCCGGCGGCGAATGCGCCCTGCAGCCGCAGGTGGCGGCGCAGCGCCATCAACACGTAGAAGATCACCCCGACGCCGGCCAGCGCCTTGCTCGGAAACGCGTCGCCGCCGATGTTGGGATCGACCAGCACGTCGGCCGGCGGCAACTGCTCGCCGGGGAGATGGTGGTCGGTGACCAGCACCTTCCATCCCAGCGCCTTGGCCGCGGCCACACCGGCATGGCACGCGATGCCGTGGTCCACCGTGACCAGCAGGCCCGGCTGCAGGTGCGCCAGGTCGGCCACCAGAGAAGGCGACAGGCCGTAGCCGTGGAGCATGCGGTTGGGCACGGCGTGCACCACGTCGCGCGCGCCCAGCATGCGCAGGCCACGCACGCCCACCGCGCACGCGGTGGCACCGTCGCAGTCAAAATCGCCGACCACCAGGATGCGTTCGCCGGCGGCGATGGTGTCGGCCAGCAGCTGCACGGCAGCCTGCATGCTGCCCATCAGCTCCGGCGCGTGCAGCTGGGCCAGCTTCGGCTGCGCCTGTGCGGCATCGGTGACGCCGCGTGCGGCGAACACGCGCTGCAGCAGGGGCAGCATGTCGGCGGGCCACTCGCCGCTGTCTGGGATGGCGCGGCGCTGGATCTGGGGGGAATCAGGAGAAGACAAGGCAGGCTCGAAGAACGAACGGAAAGGGGTCACGCGTCGTGCAGTTGCAGCGGCTTCTTCCAGAAGCGCCAACGCTGGCCCTTCTCCAGCTCAAACCGCATGCCGTCTTCGAAATCCAGGACCAGGCGTCGCAGTTCGCCCCGTTGCAGCGCCGACAACAGCGGGCGGATCGCGTCGTTGCCGAGCTGGTCGAGCGAGCGCAGTTGCCGCAGATCGACCAGCGCATCCACCTGCTGATCGCCATCGGCCTGCACGCCGGCCGCCTTGGCCAGTGCCTGCAGAAGCGCCTCACGGCTGCGCACCTGGGCATGCGCGGTATGCACGGACTGCGGCGGCTCGCCGCCGCCCCAGAACCACAGTGAATTGATGGCGCGCTTGCCCGCCGCAACCCGATGCTGGTTCCAGTCGTGCTGATGCAGCACCACCTGCGCCTCGGTCAGCAGCGCACGCCAGCGGCGGCCTGCATCGCCTTCGGGCAGGTGGGCGAACAGATCATCGCCCAGCACGTCGTCGGGCGCGGCAAACGCGGGCAGCAGGGTGCCCGGCGGCAGGCGCAGATACCAGCGCGACGGCACCGGCGCGTCCAGCACGAAGCCGAACCCGGCAAACAGCGGCTGCAGTGCCGGCAGCAGATGCGCGACATCCTCGGCGTCGGGGCGCAGCGTATCGCCGTGCCCCATCATCCGTGCGCCGTGCATGTCGGGCACCACATTGGCCGGATCGGCGCGCAGCCAGACACCGTCGGCGGCATCGCCGACGTCGAACTGGCGGGTCAGCGCGGCCACGGGCCACTGCGCCGGCTGCAGTTGAAAATGCCGCTGCAGCTGGGCACGCTCACCTGGCTCGACGCTGTTGCGTTCGGCCCGTCCCAATGCCCTGGCCACGTCCTCGGGAAGCGGCGTGGCAGGGAACCGGCTGCGCGCGGGCAGCAGCAGCGTGGCCGTGGCCATCGTCGGTCAGTCCAGGTACTGGACGCTGACGATTTCGTACTCGCGCTGGCCGGCAGGTGCATCGATGGTGACCGCATCGCCCTCCAGCTTGCCGATCAGGGCGCGCGCCAGCGGCGAGGAGATCGCGATCAGGCCCAGCTTGATGTCGGCCTCCAGATCGCCAACGATCTGATAACGCTTCTCTTCATCACTCTCGACATCGGCCAGCTCCACCGTGGCGCCGAACACGACCTTGCTGCCGGCGTTGAGCTTGGTGATGTCGATGATCTCGGCGTGCGACAGCTCACCTTCCAGCTGCTTGATGCGGCCTTCGATGAAGCCCTGCTCCTCGCGCGCGGCGTGATACTCGGCGTTCTCCTTCAGATCGCCGTGCTCACGCGCTTCTGCGATGGCAGCGATGACCTTGGGGCGCTTGACCGACTTCAGGTGGTCAAGCTCCTCGCGCAGACGCTGCGCGCCCTTCAGGGTGATCGGTGCTCTCATGCGTTCAACTCCTTGTGCAGTTCCTGCAGCGACCAGACAGGGCCGGTGCCGCGGAATTCCAGTGAATGCACCAGCGCCTTGGCGCCGGCAATGGTGGTCGAATAGGTCACGCGGTGCTGCAGCGCTTCGCGACGGATCGAGAACGAGTCATTGATCGCCGCGCGACCTTCGGTCGTGTTGACGATATACACGATCTCGCCGTTCTTGATCGAATCGACGATGTGCGGGCGACCTTCGACCACCTTGTTGACGATCTCGCAGTCCATGCCGTGCTGCTGCAGCCACGCCGCGGTGCCACGGGTGGCCACCAGGCTGTAGCCACGCTCCAGCAGGGCCTGTGCGACCGGCAGGACGCGCTTCTTGTCCGGATCGCGGACCGAGACGAAGGCCTTGCCCAGCGGCGGTGCCTTGATGCCACCGGCTTCCTGCGCGCGCGCGAAGGCGGCGCTGAAGCTGCGGCCCACGCCCATCACCTCACCGGTGGAGCGCATCTCCGGCCCGAGGATCGGGTCGACCCCCTGGAACTTGGCGAACGGGAAGATCGCTTCCTTGACCGAGTAGTAGTCCGGCACGATTTCCTTGGTCGCGCCCTGCTCGGCCAGGGTCTTGCCGGCCATGCAGCGGGCGGCGATCTTGGCCAGCGCCATGCCGGTGGCCTTGGACACGAACGGCACGGTGCGCGAGGCACGCGGGTTCACTTCCAGCAGGTAGACGATGTCATTGCCATCGTCGCCGACCTGGATGGCGAACTGGGTGTTCATCAGGCCGACCACGTTCAGGGCCTTGGCCAGCTCGACCACCTGACGGCGCAGCTCGGCCTGGGTCTCGGCCGACAGCGAGTACGGCGGCAGCGAGCAGGACGAGTCACCCGAATGCACACCGGCTTCCTCGATGTGCTCCATCACGCCGCCGATCAGCACGTTGCCGTCCTTGTCGGCAATGATGTCCACATCCACTTCCACGGCGTTGTCGAGGAAACGATCCAGCAGCACCGGCGAGTCGTTGGACACCTTGACCGCATCGCGCACGTAGCGCGCCAGGTCGGATTCGCCGTACACGATTTCCATCGCGCGGCCGCCCAGCACGTAGCTCGGGCGCACCACCAGCGGGTAGCCGATCTCACGGGCCAGCAGCAGGGCTTCCTGGTCGTTGCGCGCGATGCGGTTCGGCGGCTGCTTCAGGCCGAGCGAGTCGACCAGCTGCTGGAAACGCTCGCGGTCTTCGGCGAGGTCGATCGAGTCCGGCGAGGTGCCGATCACCGGCACACCGTTGGCTTCCAGCGCGCGTGCCAGCTTCAGCGGGGTCTGGCCGCCGTACTGCACGATCACGCCCTTGGGCTGTTCCAGCTCGACGATTTCCAGCACGTCTTCCAGCGTCAGCGGCTCGAAGTACAGGCGGTCGGAGGTGTCGTAGTCGGTGGAGACGGTTTCCGGGTTGCAGTTGACCATGATGGTTTCAAAGCCATCATCGCGCAGCGCCAGTGCCGCATGCACGCAGCAGTAGTCGAACTCGATGCCCTGGCCGATGCGGTTCGGACCGCCGCCCAGAATCATGATCTTGTCGCGATTGCTCGGCGCCGCTTCGCACTCGTCCTCGTAGGTCGAGTACAGGTAGGCAGTGCTGGTGGCGAACTCGGCGGCGCAGGAGTCCACGCGCTTGTACACCGGGCGCACCTTGTGGGCGCGGCGCAGCGCGCGCACGGCGGCTTCGTTGGTGCCGGTCAGCTCGGCCAGGCGGGCATCGGAGAAGCCGGCGCGCTTGAGCGTGCGCAGACGGGCGGCGTCCAGCGCGTCGATGCCATCGGCGGCGAGCTGGATTTCGGCCTGGATGATCTCTTCGATCTGATCCAGGAACCACGGGTCGATGTGCGACAGCGCGAAGACGTCCTCGACGCTGAAACCGGCACGGAACGCGTCACCGACGAAGAACAGGCGCTCCGGGCCCGGAGCCTTCAGTTCGCGCTTGAGCGTGGTGATGTCGTCTTCATTGGCCAGGTCCAGGCCGGTCGGGTCCAGGCCGATCTTGCCGGTTTCCAGGCCACGCAGCGCCTTCTGCAGGGATTCCTGGAAGGTGCGGCCCATCGCCATCACCTCGCCCACCGACTTCATCTGGGTGGTCAGACGGGCGTCGGCGGCCGGGAACTTCTCGAACGCGAAGCGCGGGATCTTGGTGACGACGTAATCGATGGACGGCTCGAACGAGGCCGGGGTGAGCCCGCCGGTGATTTCGTTGCGGAGTTCATCCAGGGTGTAACCCACGGCCAGCTTGGCAGCGACCTTGGCGATCGGGAAGCCGGTGGCCTTGGAGGCCAGCGCCGAGGAACGCGACACGCGCGGGTTCATTTCGATCACCACCACGCGGCCGGTGGTCGGGCTGATGCCGAACTGCACGTTCGAGCCGCCGGTGTCCACGCCGATCTTGCGCAGCACGGCGATGGAGGCATCGCGCAGGCGCTGGTATTCCTTGTCGGTCAAGGTCTGCGCCGGGGCCACGGTGATCGAGTCGCCGGTGTGCACGCCCATCGGATCGAGATTTTCGATCGAGCAGACGATGATGCAGTTGTCGGCGGTGTCACGCACCACCTCCATCTCGAATTCCTTCCAGCCCAGCACCGATTCCTCGACCAGCACCTCGGTGGTCGGCGACAGTTCCAGACCGCGGGTGACGATGTCGACCAGCTCTTCGCGGTTGTAGGCGATGCCGCCACCGCTGCCACCCAGGGTGAAGCTCGGGCGGATGATGGTCGGGTAGCCGACGCGGGTCTGGATCTCGATCGCTTCTTCCAGCGTGTGAGCGACGGCCGCCTTCGGGCATTCCAGGCCGATTTCCCCCATCGCCACGCGGAACAGCTCGCGGTCTTCGGCCATGCGGATCGCGTCGCGCTTGGCGCCGATCAGTTCGACGTTGTACTTCTCCAGCACGCCATTGTCGGCCAGGTCCAGCGCGCAGTTCAGCGCGGTCTGGCCGCCCATCGTCGGCAGCAGCGCGTCGGGCTTTTCCTTGGCGATGATCTTTTCGACCGTCTGCCAGTTGATCGGCTCGATGTAGACGGCGTCGGCCATCTCCGGGTCGGTCATGATCGTGGCCGGATTGCTGTTGACCAGCACCACGCGGTACCCCTCGTCGCGCAGCGCCTTGCAGGCCTGCGCGCCGGAGTAGTCGAACTCGCAGGCCTGGCCGATGACGATCGGGCCGGCACCGATGATGAGGATGGTTTTAAGGTCAGTGCGCTTGGGCATTGTCTTCTCTAAGTCAGTACAGCGTGGCGGGGGAAACTGATCGCACGCTGTCGATCAAGTAGCTTGGGGACTGCTGACACCGCAGTCTGACTGGAACCGTTGATGCATTTGCTGTGTTCGCCTGAAATTGAACGCGGGCTGGCCAGAGAGCGCCCTGACGAAGGCCATGAACGGCACCGACGACATGAACGCCTCGGCCTCGGCGCGGAACTCCGGCGCCGGCAGCGGCGCCTGGCTGTCGTCGCCGAACTCCAGCTTGGCCTGCATGTTCGCCGCGAACGCGGCCATGAACGCAGCGCCGGCCGGGGTGGCGGCGAAATCCAGCCAGGACTGCACCTGCTCGGCGGTCATCCGCTCGACCAGGCGCTCGCGCATCACCTCGTCCAGAGTGGCGTTGAGCACCCGCGCCGCGCAGGCGCGCTGCGGGCCGTCCAATGCACTCAGGCCGGGATCTTCGGCGATCAGGCCATCGGCGATCAGGGTGAGCGACCGCTGCCACCCAACCTGCGCGACCATCCGGTCAACCCGCTGCGCCTGGCCGCTGTCCTGCGCCATCGCCGGGGCCATGACCAGCGCGGACAGCAGCGCGGCACGGCCCAGCACGACAACGAGGGATTTACGCGGCTTCAGCATGTCACTCCAGGCTTCATCGGTTTCCGGCAGTCGGGATGGGCCGCAGCCCTGCTGCGTCTGCCAGGCGGGACATCAGGCCTTGGCCTGCGCCATCAGGGTCACGAAACGGTCGAACAGCGGAGCGACGTCGTGCGGCCCCGGCGACGCTTCGGGATGGCCCTGGAACGAGAACGCCGGCACGTCGGTGCGCGCGATGCCCTGGTTGGTGCCATCGAACAGCGACCGGTGGGTGACGCGCAGGGTGGCCGGCAGCGAGGCCTCATCCACCGCAAACCCGTGGTTCTGCGAGGTGATCATCACCCGGCCGTCGTCCAGGTCCTGCACCGGGTGGTTGGCACCGTGGTGGCCGTGGCCCATCTTGATGGTCTTGGCGCCGGACGCCAGCGCCAGCAGCTGGTGGCCAAGGCAGATGCCGAACACCGGCACCTTTTTGTCCAGGAACACCTTGATCGCCTCGATCGCGTAGTCGCACGGTTCCGGGTCGCCCGGGCCGTTGGACAGGAACACGCCATCGGGATTCATCGCCAGCACCTCGGCGGCCGGGGTCTGCGCCGGCACCACGGTGATGTCGCAGCCGCGTTCGGCCAGCATGCGCAGGATGTTGAGCTTGGCGCCGAAGTCGTACGCCACCACCTTGTACTGGGGGGCCGCGCTGGCGAACGTGTTGGAATCCAGGTCGAGCTGGCCCTCGTTCCAGCTGTAGGCCTTGCTGGTGCTGGTCACCTTGGCCAGGTCCATGCCCTTCAGGCCCGGGAACTTGCGTGCCGCTTCCAGCGCCACGTCCACGTTGATGTCGTCGCCGGCCATCAGCGCACCGTTCTGGGCGCCGCGCTCGCGCAGGATGCGCGTCAGCTTGCGCGTATCGATGCCGGAGATCGCCACCACGCCACGCTGCAGCAGCCAGTCCTGCAGCGATACCTGGCTGCGCCAGTTGCTCGGGCGGCGCGGCACGTCGCGCACGATCAGACCGGCCGACCACACCTTGTGGGCTTCGTCGTCCTGGTCGGTCATGCCGGTGTTGCCGATATGCGGGTAGGTCAGCGTGACCATCTGCCGGGCGTAGGAGGGATCAGTCAGCACTTCCTGGTAACCGGTCATGGCGGTGTTGAACACCACCTCACCGACGGACAGGCCGGGCGCGCCTACGGATTCGCCCTCGAATACGGTGCCGTCTTCGAGGACGAGGATTGCGGCTTGGGTCACGGGAATCTCACTTTGGCTACCGAGGGGTCACCGAAGTCACGCCACGCTTCACGGAAAAGCGGTTGCAAAAAAGCGCGGACTGCGGTGCGGGACCGGTCCGGCTGTCGTGATTCGGCGAGCGGGAATTGTAAAGGCAAGCACCCGGCGACGCCAGCGTTTGCTTGCAATCGCTGACGTACGGGCACGCACGGCCACCCCCGGGTTCAGGGTGGCAAGCGCCCTGTTCAGCCTGCCGGACCCGGCGGGGGGCCGTCGAGCAGGTCGCGGACCCGATAGCTGCCGGGGGCACGCCCATTCAGCTGGGTCGCGGCAAACAGTGCGCCGCGCGCGAAGATGTCGCGGTTGGTGGCGCGGTGGATGAGCTCGATGCGCTCGCCCAGCCCGGTGAACTGCACCAGGTGCTCGCCCACGATGTCGCCGGCGCGCAGGCTGGCGTAGCGCGGCTGCGCCCCGCCCTTGCGTGCGGCCTCGCCCAGGGTCAGCGCCGTACCGGACGGCGCATCCTGCTTGTGGACATGGTGGGACTCGACGATGTCGCACTCCCACCCCGACAGGGCAGCGGCGGCCCGTTCCACCAGCTCGTCCAGCACGGCCACGCCCAAGCTGAAGTTGGAGGCCCACACCAGCGGAATGCGGCTGGCGGCGGCAATCAGCGCCTGGCGTTGCGATTCGCTGATGCCGGTGGTGCCCGAGACCAGGCCGGCGTTGCGCTCCACGCACAGCGCCAGGACCGGATCGAAGCCGTCCGGCAGGCTGAAGTCGATTGCCACGTCGAACGGCGGTGCACCGGACAGCTCGGCGCTGGCGAAGTGCGGCACGCCGTCGACAACGCGCTGCGCCGGCGCACGGCCGGTCACAGCCGCAACGACCTGCAGATGGGAAGTGCCGGCTGCCAGCCGGAGCAGGGTCTGGCCCATCCGCCCGGAGGCACCGTGGACGAGCAAACGAAGGGGGGAAGTGGTCATCCCTGCAGGCTAGCGGGTGGCGGCAAGCCTGCACAAGGGGAAACAGCGTCACTGCACCGCCCGGAGCGCCCTCGCCGCTTGCTACGCTGTGGCCCGGTTTCTTCAGGCAGCCTGCCATGCAGCTTTCGCATCACCTCGTCCTGGTCACCGGCGGCGCCCGTGGCCTGGGGGAGCACCTGGTCCGCGCGTTCGCCCGTGAGGGCGCACAGGTCATCATCAACTACCTGCACAGCGCCGATGCCGCCGAGTCCCTGGCCGGCGAACTGGGGGCCAATGCGCTGGCCGTGCGCGCCGATGTGACCGATCGCGCGGAGGTCAACGCCCTGATCGCTGCGGCGCGCCATCACTTTGGACGCGAGGTCAGCTGCGTGGTCAACAATGCCCTGGCCGCGTTCTCGTTCAATGGCGACGCCCGCGCCCCGGCCGACAGCATCGACTGGCAGGCCTTCAGTGCGCAGTTCGACGGCAGCGTGCGCGGTGCGCTCAACACGGTGCAGGCGACCCTGCCCGGCATGCGTGCACAGGGCTTCGGCCGGATCATCAACATCGGCACCAACCTGTTCCAGAACCCGGTGGTGCCCTACCACGATTACACCGCTGCCAAGGCCGCGCTGCTGTCACTCACCCGCACCCTGGCCGGGGACCTCGGCCCGCACGGCATCACCGTCAACATGCTGTCCGGCGGCCTGCTGCGCACCACCGATGCCAGCGCGGCCACGCCCGCGGCGGTGTTCGACTACATCGCCGCCAACACCCCGCTGCGCAGCGTGACCACCCCGGCCGAGTTCGCCGACGCAGCGCTGTTCTTCGCCTCGCCGTGGGCGCGCGCGATCACCGGCCAGAACCTGGTGGTGGACGGCGGACTGGTGCGCGACTGACCGTGCGCATCTCCGATATCGCCCGGCGCAGCGGCGCCAGCCAGAAAGCCATCCGCCTGTACGAAGCACGGGGCCTGCTCGCCCCGGTGCCACGCATCAACCGCTACCGGGACTACAGCGAGCAGGACCTCACCCTGGTGCTGCTGATCCGCCAGGCACAGGCGCTGGGCTTCCGGCTGGCCGAGGTCGTCGCTGTGCGCCGGCCCGATGGCAGCTTCGACGGTGATCGCCTGCAGGCGCTGCTGGCCCAGCGGCAGCAGGCGGTACGCGGCGACATTGCGCGGCTGCAGCAGCTGGACGCTGCGCTGACCGTCCTGCGCGGCGACATCGCAGCGCTGGTCGCGCAGGGTGACGCCGGCGTACTGGACGCGTGCATCTCGGCGGGCGCCTGCGCCACGGCTTGACTCTGCCCCACGGGGCAGACCGTAGCCTGCGCCCTTCTTCTTCGAGCGTCCCCATGTCCAGATCGATCGTCATACTCCTTGGCCACCCCGATCACGACAGCCTGTGCGGCGGCCTGGCCGAGCGCTACCAGCAGGCCGCCCTCGCCGCAGGCCATCGCGTGCAGCTGTTCCGCCTGGGCGATATCGATTTCGACCCGGTGCTGCGGCATGGCTACCGGCAGATCCAGCCGCTGGAGCCGGGACTGCAGCAGATCAACGACGCCATCGCACAGTGCGAGCACCTGGTACTGGTCTACCCCACTTGGTGGGGTGGCATGCCGGCCCTGCTCAAAGGCTATTTCGACCGTGCGTTCCTGCCCGGGTACGCCTTCCGCTACCGCACGGACTCGGTGTGGTGGGACCGCCTGCTGAGCGGCCGCAGCGCGCGGGCGATCATCACGATGGACACCCCGCCCTGGTACTACCGCTGGGTGTACCGGATGCCCGGCCACCAGCAACTGAGGCGGACCATCCTGGACTTCTGCGGAATCCGGCCGGTGCGGATCAGCAGTTTCGGCCCGGTGCGCAGCGCCGACACCCGGACGCGCGCGCGGTGGCTGGCCACCGTGGAGCGCTTGGGCGCACAGGCGCGCTGAGCGACCTGACGCAGGCCCGTAGAGCCGGGCTCTGCCCCGCTGCCTTTCGTTGGGTATCCCACGATCTGACGCAAGCCGGGTAGAACCCGGCTCTACAAGGCTGCGCTTTGCCTGGGTGTCCCACGATCTGACCCAAACCCGTAGAGCCGGGCTCTGCCCGGCTGCCTTTCGTTGGGTGTCCCACGATCTGACCCAAACCCGTAGAGCCGGGCTCTGCCCGGCTGCCTTTCGTTGGATGTCCCACGATCTGACGCAAACCCGTAGAGCCGGGCTCTGCCCGGCTGCCTTTCGTTGGGTGTCCCACGATCTGACGCAAGCCGGGTATAACCCGGCTCTACAAGGCTGCGCTTTGTCTGGGCGTCACGCGATCTGACGCACGCCGGGTAAAACCTGGCGCTACCGCTTCGGCGGGGTTGGGCCGCAGCTGTCGCAACCGCCGCACGCGCCACCGCCGCCACTGGCGGGCGGGGCGATCTTCCTGCCCAGCGCCTGCAATGCGGCGCTGCGGTCGGGCTTGAGCAGCGCCAGCGCCAGGACGCCGCGCACCTTGCGCACGGTGCCCGGAAACTGCTTTTTCAGCACCACCCAGGCACTGAACAGGACGATCAGGGCGACCACCACGTACTGCAGGAACAGACCGGCGCTCATCAGCCGCCTCCCAGCGCCACGGTGAGCTGATAGGTGACCAGCGCGGCCAGGTAGGCCGCCGCGAACAGGTAGAAGGTGGCGAAACCGACCTGCTTCCACGAGTTGGTTTCACGCTTGATCGTGGCAAGCGTCGAGATGCACATCGGCGCATAGATGAACCACACCAGCAGCGACAGACCGGTCGCCAGCGACCAGCCATGCGCCACCACCGGGGTCAGCGCCTGGATCGCGGCATCATCGTCGGGCGCGGACAGCGCGTAGATGGTTGCCAGCGACGACACCGCCACTTCCCGCGCGCCCATGCCCGGGATCAGCGCGATGCAGATCTGCCAGTTGAAGCCCAGCGGCGCGAAGAACACTGCCATCGCGTGGCCGATCTGGCCGGCGTAGCTGTAATCGATCGCCGGCATGGTCGCGTTCTCCGGCGCCCCCGGGAACGACAGCAGCACCCACAGCAGAATGGTCAGCGACAGAATGATGCCGCCCACGCGCTTGAGGAAGATCATGCCGCGCTCGTACAGGCCCACCGCCAGATCGCGCGGGTGCGGGATGCGGTAGGACGGCAGTTCCAGCATCAGCGGGTGCTCGCTCTTGTCGCGGCGCCACTTCTTCATCACCCATGACATCGCCAGCGCACTGAGGATGCCGGCCACATACAGACCGAACAGCACCAGCCCCTGCTGGCTGACGAAGCCCCACAGGGTTCTGGCGGGAATGAACGCGCCGATCAGCAGCGCATACACCGGCAGCCGCGCCGAGCAGGTCATCAGCGGTGCCACCAGGATGGTGGCCAGGCGGTCGCGCGGGTCCTGGATGCTGCGCGTGGCCATGATGCCCGGCACCGCGCACGCGAAGCTGGACAGCAGCGGGATGAACGACCGCCCGGACAGGCCGGCCGAGGCCATCATCCGGTCCAGCAGGAAGGCGGCACGAGGCAGATAGCCGGATTCTTCCAGCGCCAGGATGAAGGCGAACAGGATCAGGATCTGCGGCAGGAACACCACCACCCCGCCCACGCCGGCAATGATGCCGTCGGTGAGCAGGCTGGTCAGCGGCCCTTCGGGCAGTACCGCACCAACGGTTTCGCCCAGCCAGCCGAAGCCGGCCTCGATGCCGTCCATCAGCGGCGTGGCCCAGGCGAACACCGCCTGGAAGATCAGGAACATCACCACCACCAGCGTAAGCAGCCCGAACACCGGGTGCAGCAGCCAGCGGTCCAGCGCGTCGTCGATCTTCGCGGTGCGGGTCGGCATGCTCACGGCCGCGGCCAGGATGGCGCGGACGCGGGTGTGGTAATCCTCGCGGGTGTCAGGCGCCGCCACCGGTGCCTGCAGGTGCGGCACCATCGCGTCGAGGCGCTCGACCAGCGCGTGGGCGCCGTTGCGGCGCACCGCCACGGTTTCCACCACCGGCACGCCCAGCGCCTGTTCCAGCGCGGCAACGTCGATCCTGATGCCGCGACGCTCGGCCGCATCGACCATGTTCAGCGCCACGATCATCGGCTTGCCCAGCTCGCGCAGTTCCAGCGCGAAGCGCAGGTGCAGGCGCAGGTTGGTGGCGTCGATCACGCATAGCAGCACGTCCGGCGCCGCCTCGCCGGGATAGAAGCCCCGGCACAGGTCGCGGGTGATCGCCTCGTCCAGGCTCGCCGGCTGCAGGCTGTAGGCGCCCGGCAGGTCGAGCACGGCGAACTCGCGGCCGGACGGCGCACGCAGGCGCCCTTCCTTGCGTTCCACGGTGACGCCGGTGTAGTTGGCAACCTTCTGGCGGCTGCCGGTGAGCTGGTTGAACAGCGCGGTCTTGCCACTGTTGGGGTTGCCCACCAGCGCCACGCGCAGCGGAAGGGCCGCGGCGCTCATGCCGGGGCTCCGGCGACGACCGCGGTCACCTGGATGCGCCGGGCCTCACTGCGGCGCAGGGCGAAGCGGGTGAACCCGACCTGCACCAGCAGCGGCTCGCCGCCGACCGGACCACGGGCTACCAGACGCACATCTTCTCCCGTCACAAACCCCAGCTCCTGGAGCCGGCGGGCGATGGCATCGTTTGCATGCAGTTCCTGCACGGATTCCACCAGGGCGGAGCTGTGCAGAGGCAGATCGGACAGCGTCACAGAGCGCCTTCTGGTTGATAGGAATGGTTATCAATTCTAGCATCGCCGCGTCGCGTCATGGCCCGTGACCAATGGCCCGCTATGATCTGTACATGTATGGAGTAATCGCAGGCCCCCTCGATGAGTGATGCACTACGGATAGAACGCAGCGGGTCGGTCCTGACCCTGTGGCTGAACCGCCCCGCCCTCCACAACGCCTTCGACGCGGCCCTGATCGCCCAGTTGACCGCCGCGCTGGAGGCCGCCGGCCGCGACGCCCAGGTCCGCGCGGTGGTGTTGGCGGGCCAGGGCGCCTCGTTCTCGGCCGGCGCGGACATGCAGTGGATGCGTGGCATGGCGGCGGCGAGCGAGGAGGACAACCGCCAGGATTCGCTGGCGCTCGCGCGTCTGATGCGCACCCTGGACGAGCTCCCCCGCCCGACCATCGCCCGCGTGCACGGCGCCGCGTTCGGCGGCGGGGTGGGCCTGGTGGCCTGCTGCGATATCGCCATCGCCAGCACCAGCGCGCGCTTCGGGCTGACCGAAAGCCGGCTCGGCCTGCTGCCGGCGGTCATTTCCCCGTACGTGATCGACGCCATCGGCCCACGCCAGGCGCGCCGCTGGTTTGCCACCGGCGAGCATTTCGATGCCGAGACCGCCCTGCGCATCGGCCTGGTACACCAGCTGATCGACCCTGAACGCATCGACGAAGCCGTGCAGCGCCAGCTCAGTCTGCTCGACAAGGCCGGCCCGATCGCCTCGTCCTCGGCCAAGGACCTGGTCCGCCGGGTGTCGGTGGGCCGCGACCGCGACGCTCTCGACCGCGACAATGCCGCGCTGATCGCCCGCCTGCGGGTATCGGCCGAGGGCCAGGAGGGCCTGGGCGCCTTCCTGGACAAGCGCGCCCCCCATTGGGTTACCCAGGACTGAGAACGCCACCATGCTCGACCACATTGGAATCCGCTGCGCCGACTTCGCCCGCAGCCTGGCCTTCTTCCAGCAGGCGCTGGCCCCGCTCGGCATCGGCGTGGTGATGCAGGTCAGCGCCGCCCAGACCGGCGACCACGACCATGCCGGCTTCGGCCGCACCGGCAAGCCGGACTTCTGGATCGGCAACGCCCCCGGCGCCCACGGCGGCGTACACGTGGCCTTCAGCGCCGACAGCCGCGCCGAGGTTGACGCCTTCCACCAGGCCGCATTGGCCGCCGGCGGGCGCGACAACGGCGCTCCCGGCATCCGCGAGTACTACCACCCCGATTACTACGGGGCGTTCGTGCTCGATCCGGACGGCAACAATATCGAAGCGGTGTGCCACCGCCCGGCCTGACCCACCCGCCGGCCGCGCCGGCGGCCGCGCCATTCACCGCGGGCTGGCCGCTTTGCCGCCCATCCCGCGTACCCCCTTTCGTGGCCCGCCGGGGAACGTGGGCCACCCTTGCCTGCCAGGACTCTACGTGACTTCTCCCCTGACCCGCGCTCTCCCGGTTGCCCGCCCCGTCCCGTCACGGGAGCGCGCGCATGGATGATTTCGTCCGCATCGTCGAGGTCGGCCCGCGCGACGGGTTGCAGAACGAAGCCCAGCCGGTGGCAACCGCCGACAAGATCGAGCTGATCCGCCAGTTGTCCCTTACCGGCCTGCGCACCATCGAGGCGACCAGCTTCGTCAGCCCGCGCTGGGTGCCGCAACTGGCCGACGCCGCCGAGGTCTATCAGGGCATCGACCGCCTCCCCGGCATCGCCTACCCGGTACTGGTGCCCAACGAACAGGGCTACGACCGTGCCCGTGCGGTGGGCGTGGACGAAGTGGCAGTGTTCACCGCTGCGTCGGAAACGTTCAACCGCACCAACACCAACGCCGGCATCGACGAGTCGCTGGCACGCTTCGCGCCGATCCTGGAACGCGCCCGCGCCGACGGGGTCAAGGTCCGCGGCTACGTCTCCACCGTGCTGGGATGCCCGTACCAGGGCGAGGTGCCGGTGAGCGAGGTGGTGCGCGTGGCCACTGCGCTGTACGCGATGGGCTGTTACGAAATCTCGCTGGGCGACACCATCGGCGTGGGCACCCCGCGCAAGGCCCGCGCGATGCTGCATGCGGTCGCGGCCGAGCTGCCGATGTCGGCCCTCGCCGTGCACTTCCACGACACCTATGGCCAGGCCCTGGCCAACATCGACGCCTGCCTGGACGAAGGCGTGCGCGTGGTCGATTCTGCCGTGTCCGGCGCGGGTGGCTGCCCGTACGCCAAGGGCGCCAGCGGCAATGTCGCCAGCGAGGATGTGGTGTATCTGCTGCACGGCATCGGCATGCGCACCGGCATCGATCTGCCGGCACTGGCGGCCACCGGCCGCTGGCTCGCGGCGCGGCTGGGCCGCGACACCGGCAGCAAGACCGGGAAGGCGCTGGCGGCCACATGACCCGACGCAGCCCGCGCAAGGACGCTGCGGTCGGTGATCATCTCACCGCCCACGTCGACGCGCTGGCTGCGCTGGACCGCGCCCTGGCGCAGGCACCGCCTGACGCACTGCGCCAACTGCTGGAAGTGGCGCAGGCCGCCCTGCAGGAAGCGATGGACGAGCGCCAGCTCGCCCTGCGCCGCTATGCCGCGCTGTTCGACGCGGTGCCCGACCCGGTCAGCATCCTCAGTGAAGCGGGCGTGGTACTGGACCTCAACCACGCCGGCGTGCGTGCCTACGGGCGCAGCCGTGAGGACATCATCGGCCAGCCGATCGAACTGCTCAATCCGGACCTGCCCAGCGACCACCTTGACCCCGTCTGGGAGGCGCTGCATCGCGGGGAAACCTACGTCATCGAAGTCACCAACATGCGCGGCGACGGCAGCCGCTTCCCGGTGGAGGTGCACTCGGCCGGCTTCGAGCACCAGGGCGAACACTGCATCGTCGCCGTCGCGCGCGACCTCAGCAGCCGCTGGCAGGCCGAGTCGCGCTACCGCCTGCTGATGGAATCCATCGACAAGGGCGTGATCCTGTTCGATCGCCAGCTGCGGGTGGTGTCGGCCAACCCTGCCGCGCACCGCATCCTGGGCATTCCCGGCAACGGCAACAGCCTCCAGGCGATGCTCTGCCCGGAGGACTGGATCAGCGTGGACGAGCATGGGCATCCGCTCACCCGGGAGCAGTGGCCGGCGGCGGTCTCGCTGCGCACCGGGCGGATCATCCGCAGCACCATCGTCGGGCTGTACCACCGGCCGCGCGGCCGGATGATCTGGATCTCGACCACCAACGTTCCGGTCTACGGCAACGGCCGCGACAGTCCCGACCATGTCTTCGGGCTGTTCAGCGACATCACCGAGCTCAAGCGCAACAACACCCTGTTCGACCGCGCGCAATCGCTGGCCCATATCGGCGGCTGGGAGTGGGATCGCGGCCTGCAGCGGCTGTACCTCACCGACGAGGCCACCCGCATCCTCGGCCAGGAGCCGCCGCTGCAGGACATGGCCCAGCTGCTCGACTGCCTGCGCCTGAACGACCGCTCGCTGCTGCAGCAGGCCCTGCTCGATGTGATCGACAAGCAGGCACCCTTCGAGCTGGAACTGCAGGGCCAGCGCAGCGACGGACATACCTTCTGGGTGCGCATGATCGGCGAGGCAGAGGCCGGCGACGTCAACGCCGCGCGCATCGCCGGCACCGTGCAGGACATCACCGCGCGCAAGCAGGCCGAGGAAACCCTGCGCATCCAGGCGCGTACCGACCCGCTGACCGGCATCATGAACCGCGACGCGGTGCTCAACGATCTCGCCGCACGCATGTCCAATCCGACCCATTGCCGGGTGGCGGTGCTGTACATCGACCTGGACCGCTTCAAGACCGTCAACGACCTGCTTGGCCACAACGCCGGTGACGAACTGCTGATCGACGCCACGCGCCGCATCGCCACGGCGATCGGCACCGAAGGGCTGGTGGCGCGCTTCGGTGGTGACGAGTTCCTGGTGATCTGCGACACCCGCGACCAGCACGACCAGCCCGAGCGCCTGGCCGACGCGATCACCCAGGCATTCAGCACGCCGTTCCGCTTCGGCAGCGACGAGTTCGCAGTCACCGCCAGCATCGGCATCGCCCGCGCACCGCAGGACGGACTGCGTCCGCAGCAGCTGATCCAGAACGCGGACATCGCCATGTACGACTGCAAGCGCCGCACCCGCAACGGCTGGCAGGTGTTTTCCCCGGAACTGGCGCAGCGCCAGCATGATCGCCTGCAGATCGAAAGCCGCCTGCACCGGGCGCTGGACGACGACGAGTTCCACCTGGTTTACCAGCCGCAGGTGGACCTGCGCAGCGGCCAGCTGGTGGCCGCCGAGGCGCTGATCCGCTGGCGCAACACACAGCTGGGCGAACTGCGCCCGGACATCTTCATCGGCCACGCCGAGAGCACCGGCGACATCGTGCGGATCGGCCTGTGGGTGCTGCGCGAGGCCTGCCGCCAGGTCCGCCAGTGGCAGGATGACGGGCTGGGGATCGTGCGGGTGGCGGTGAACGTCTCCTACCGCCAGTTCGTCGGCGAGGACCTGGCCCGCAACGTGCGCCAGGTGCTCGATGAGTTCGGCCTGCCCGGCAGCGCGCTGGAGCTGGAGTTCACCGAGCGGGTACTGATCGAGGATGCACCGGACACCCTGCAGACCTTCGCCCGGCTGCGCGAGATGGGCGTGCTGCTGACCATTGACGACTTCGGCGAAGGCTACAGCGCGCTGAACTACCTGCGCCGGCTGCCGATCCACGGCCTCAAGCTGAGCCAGCTGTTCGTCGAGGGCGTGCCCGGCAACCGCTCGGACGTGGCGGTGTGCGAGGCGGTGTGCGGCATCGCCCGCAGCCTCGGACTGGGACTGGTGGCCGAGGGCATCGAGTCCGAACAGCAGCGCCACTTCCTGCAGGCGCTGGGGGTATCGGTCGGCCAGGGCTTTCTGTTCGCCCCGGGCCTGCCGCCGGATGAGTTCGCCCGCCGCCTGGCCGCGCGCGCCGCGCCGGCGGTGGCGGTGCACAACGGCGAAACCGGCCGCATCCGCTAGAATCGGCGCTTCCAGACTCCACAGGTACGCGCAATGCAGCTGTCTTCCGTCCGCGCCGTCATCACCGGCGGCGTTTCCGGCCTGGGCCTGTCCGTGGCCCGTCACCTGGTCGCCCACGGCGGCAAGGTGGCCCTGTTCGACCTCAACGACGACAAGGGCGCGGCCGCCGTTGCCGAACTCGGCGACGCCCATGCGCGCTACTTCACCACCAACGTCAGCGACGAAGCCGCCGTGGTGGCCAATATCGATGCCGCCCACGACTTCCTCGGCGGGCTGAACGTGGCGATCAACTGCGCCGGCATCCTCGGCGCCGGCCGCGTGCTGGGCAAGGAAGCGCCGATGCCGCTGGCCAACTTCCAGGGCACTGTGATGGTCAACCTGGTCGGCAGCTTCAACGTCGCCAAGGCCGCCGCCAACCGCATGCAGCACAATCCCGCCGGCGACGACGGCGAGCGCGGCGTGATCATCAACACCGCCAGCGTGGCCGCCTACGAAGGCCAGATCGGCCAGGCCGCCTATGCTGCCTCCAAGGGCGGCGTGGTCGGCATGACCCTGCCGATGGCGCGCGAGCTGTCGCGCTTCGGCATCCGCGTGATGACCATCGCGCCGGGCATCTTCTGGACCCCGATGGTCGATGGCATGCCGCCGGCCGTACAGGAATCGCTGGCCGCGTCGATCCCGTTCCCGCCGCGCCTGGGCAAGCCGGAGGATTTCGCCGGCCTGGTCGGCCATATCCTCGGCAATACCTACCTCAACGGCGAAACCATCCGCCTCGATGGTGCGGTGCGCCTGGCACCCAAGTAACATCCGCGCCACCCTCCGGGCGTCCTCGCGGGCGCCCGACACCTCCACGAACCGACCGTCACTCCCATGAAAGCCAACGACATCAAGAAAGGCAACGTCGTCGAATACAACAACGGCGTCTACCAGATCCGCGACATCGAACGCAGCTCGCCGCAGGGCCGCGGCGGCAATGTGCGCTTCCGCTTCATCATGTACAGCGTGCCGGGCGGCAACAAGCTCGACGCCAGCTTCGATGCCGACGACAACCTGCCCGAAGTCGAGCTGCTGCGCCGCCAGTCCACCTATTCGTACAAGGACGGCGACGCGTTCGTGTTCCTGGACGACGAGGACTACACCCCCTACACCCTCGATGCCGATGTCATCGGCGATGACGCCGGTTACATCACCGATGGCCTGAGCGGCATCTACGTGCAGGTGATCGACGAAACGCCGGTGGCCGTGCAGTTGCCCACCAGCGTGGTGCTGGAAGTGATCGAAACGCCGCCGGAGCTCAAGGGTGGCACCGCCACCAAGCGCCCGAAGCCGGCCAAGCTCAACACCGGTATCGAGATCATGGTGCCGGAGTACATTGCCAACGGCGAACGCGTGCTGGTCAACACCACCACCGGTGAATTCGCCGGCCGTGCGGACTGAACGCCTCGTTCTGACCGCCTGCCTGTCCCTGCTTGCGGCGTGCGCGCCGCGGGCGGCGGACAGCGCCGACGAAGGTGCCGACGCGGTGGTGGAGACGCGACCTGCGGACGAGGTGGCGACAGCAGCCCACGTGCCACTGCCAACCGATGCCGTGCCTGATCTCGACCCCGCACCGGACAGCGCCGGCGCCACCATCGGTGGCGATGCGTCCGGCATGCCCGACAGCCGCGAACAACTGGATCGCGCCCGCGCCGAGGCCGGATGCGACATTCCCGAAACCGTCTACGACCTCAACGACATCCGCGTGTACTGCGCGCTGCCAGCAGACGCGCGCGCCTTTCTCGAGCGCGAGAACACCTGCCAGCACGTTGCTGGCGAAGAGGCCTATGACGAGGCCCGTGGCAGAGAACTGGCCGCTGCCGCAGAAGCCTTCTGCAACGGACGCGAACGCCTGTTCGCCGGCCTGTTGGACGCCCACGGTGACGACTGCAGCGTCCGCCTCCTTCTTCTCGACGTGGGCCGGCGCTACGACCTGCTCACCGGCGTGCCGCCGGACGACTGCCCGCCCGGCATTTCCCGCTGAGACCGGTGCCGGTCAGGGCCGCGCCGCCAGCGACGGAGCGCCGGCGAAGTCGCCACAGCCGTGGTACTGGCGCGCGCCTACCGTCAGCATCGCGGTGGCACCGAAGGCCTGGCCGCTCATGTCGTCCTGGCACACGGTGCGCTGGAAGGTGAGTTTGATGTCGGTCCCATCGGCCGCCTTGCCCGACCAGCCATCCCTGCCCTGCGTGGGCGTGGCGATCTCGAAGGTGCGCTGCCCGTAGTCGGTTTCCACCCGCAGATGCGGCGAGGCGCCATCGGCCACCACGGCCAGCCAGCCCGGTTCGTTGCCGGTGGCGCGGAACACCATGCCGGTCGCTGCGGTCGACGGCGGCGCCGGCACAGCGTCTTCCCCGCCCGGGCCGGTGCAGTTGCGATCCGCCTCGCCCTTCAGCGACAGGACGCCCTCGGTGGTGCCCTTGGTCCAGAACACGTTGCCCTCGCCGTCGCCGTACTTTGCGCCGGACGCCGCAGGCTGGGACGACATCGCGAACGTCCGCTCGCCGGCGACCACGGTCGCCGCATCCTCGCCCCTGTAGGTCGCCCGCACTGCAAGATCACCGCACTGGAAGGCATAGGTGCGCGCATCGGTGGTTGCGGTCGCGGCCGGCGGCGCATCGGTGCTGCCCGCTGCGGGATCGACCGTGCCCGCCGGTGTCTGCTGCGCCGGCTGGCAGGCCGCCAGACCGAGCACGATGGCCACACTCAACAGTCCCTGGGGTGCACGCATGTTCGACTCCTTGCAGTTGTTCCACTCAACACCCGATGCTAGCGCGCCCCCACCCGGGGGAGGTGAAGCGGCGGTGACTCGCCGGACCCCGCGCACTCAGGTGTCGCGGGCCGGCAGCATCCCCACCGAGAGCAGGTGGACACCGGCAGGCGATGAACAGCGGGCCCACACCCGCAGCAGCCGCAGGCGACGCAGCTGCTCGCCACCGTCGGCTATGCAGGTCAGGGACACGTCGCTGGCAGCGAGCAGCAACTGTCCGCAGGCCAGGTACTCGATGGCGCTCTGCTCGATCGCCACCACCCGCAGGCGACGCGCGGCCCACGCCTCCAGGCAGGGATGCGCGCCCTGCCAGTGGCCCGCCGCATCGGTGAAGAACAGCGACGGCGACAGCCACTGCCGCGCCGCCTCGACATCCTGCGCCAGCAGTGCGTGGCGCAGCCCGGCTTCGGCCCGCGCGGTGCGCTGCTCGATCCCATCCACAGTCATCTCACCCTCCCCGGTGTCGTCGCCACGGCCAGCGCCAGCGGCGCATGCCCTGCACCAGCACATAGAACAGCGGCACGAAGAACACGGCCAGCACGGTGCCCGTCAGCATGCCGCCGAACACGCCCGTGCCAATCGCATGCTGGGTTTCCGCCGATGCACCGGAGGCCAGCATCAGCGGCACCACGCCCAGCGCGAACGCCAGCGAGGTCATCAGAATCGGCCGCAGCCGCAGCCGCGCCGCTTCCACTGCCGCCTCGACCACGCCGCGCCCCTGCTGCTGCAGCTGGCGGGCGAACTCCACGATCAGGATCGCGTTCTTGGCCGACAGGCCGATCACTGTGATCATGCCTACCTTGAAGAACACATCATTGGGCAGGCCGCGCAGCAGCACCGCCGCAACCGCGCCCAGCAGCCCCAGCGGCACCACCAGCATCACCGCCGCCGGAATCGACCAGCTTTCGTACAACGCCGCCAGCACCAGGAACACCACCAGCATCGACAGCACCAGCAGCCACGGTGCCTGTGCGCCCGATGCCTGCTCCTGCAAGGACTGGCCCGTCCATGCCAGCGCGAAGCCGGCCGGCAGCTGCCGGGCCAGCCGCTCCATTTCGGCCATCGCCTGGCCGCTGGAGGTGCCAGGCGCGGCGTTGCCGGACACACTGAGTGCCGGAAACCCCTGATAGCGCTCCAATTGCAGCGGCGTCTGCGACCATACCGGCGTGACCACTTCGGACAACGCCACCATGCCCCCCGTGGCGTTGCGCACGTGCAGCGCCAGCACATCCTCCACCTGCATCCGGTGCGGCGCGTCGGCCTGCACGATCACCTGCTGCATGCGCCCGGCATTGGGGAAGTCGTTGACGTACTGCGAGCCCAGCGCCGCCGACAGTGTGTCGCTGATGCGGGTGAAGCCCACGCCCATCGCTTCGGCCTTGTGGCGATCGATCTCCAGCCGCACGGTACTGCCAGCCGGCAATCCCTCGGCATGCACATCGCGCAGCAGCGGGCTCTTCACCGCCAGCGCCAGCAGGTGCTGCAGCGCCGCCTGCAGCTGTGCGTGGTCCTGACCGGCACGCGCCTGCAGCCGCAGCTCGAAGCCCGATGACGTACCCAGGCTGTCGATCGCCGGTGGCATCACGCTCATGATCTGCCCCTCGGGCGCGGCAGCCATCGCCGCCTGCGCGCGCTGCACTTCGTCGCCCGCGCTGGCACCATTGCGGGCGCTCCAGTCCTTGAGCATGGTGTAGGCCAGCGCCGCGTTGGGGCCGGAGCCGGCAAAGCTGTAGCCCATGATCGACTGGTTGGAGGCGATCCCCGGACGCGAGGCGACGTGCGCTTCGTAGCGCTTCACCACCTCCAGCGTGCGCTCGGCGGTGGCATCGGCGGGCAGCTGGATCGATGTCATGAAATAGCCCTGGTCTTCCTCGGGCAGGAACGCCCCCGGCACCAGGTGCAGCCCCAGGCCAAGGGCAACCACCAGCGCGACGAACACGGCCATGCCGCGACCGCCACGCTGCAGAATACGCACCACGCGACGCTGGTAGCCGGCCGTCATCCGCTCGACACCGCGGTTGAACCACCCGAAGAAACCGCTGCGTCCATGATGGCCGCGGGTACTGGCGCTGAGCAGCGTCGCGCACAGGGCCGGGGTCAGGCTCAGGGCGAGGATGGCCGAGAACAGGATGGACACCGACATCGCCAGCGTGAACTGGCGGTAGATCGCGCCGACCGATCCATCCGCGAAGGCCATCGGAATGAACACAGCGGTCAGCACCAGGGTGATGCCGATCACCGCGCCGGTCAGCTCCTTCATCGCCTTGGCCGTGGCCTCGCGCGGCGGCAGGCCTTCCTCGGCCATGATCCGCTCTACGCCTTCCACCACCACGATCGCATCGTCGACGATGATGCCGATCGCCAACACCATGCCGAACATGGTCAGCACGTTGATCGACACGCCCGCCGCCAGCATCACCGCGAACGTGCCAAGCAGCGCGATCGGCGCCACGATGGCCGGGATCAACGTGTAGCGGATGTTCTGCAGGAACAGGTACATCACCGCGAACACCAGCACCATCGCCTCGATCAGCGTGATCAGCACCTGGCGGATGGAGATCTCCACGAATGGGGCGGTGTCGAACGGCACCGTCGCCTCCATGCCTGCCGGCAACGTCGGCGCCAGCTCGGCGATGCGCGCCCGTACCGCCCGCGCGGTGCGCACCGCGTTGGCGCCCGGCGACAACTGGATCGCCGCCGCTGTGGCCGGCACGCCGTCCTCGCGGGTGGACCACGCATAGCTCTGCGCGCCCAGTTCGACCCGCGCCACGTCGCCGAGCACCACCGTGCCGCCGTCGGCACGGGCGCGCAGCACGATCGCCGCGAACGCGGCCGGCGTGGTCAACTGGCCCTCGGCCGTCAGCGGGATCGTCACCCGCTGGCCCGGCAGCGCGGGCGAGTCGCCGACGCGGCCCGGCGCGATCTGCACATTCTGCGCGGCGATCGCCTGGGCAAGGTCGTCCAGCGTGAGGCTGTACGCGGTGAGCTGCGACGGGTCCACCCAGATCCGCATCGCGCGCTCGGCACCGAACAGCTGCACGCGGCCGACCCCGTCGATGCGGCGCAGCTCGTCAACGATGTTGCGCGCCATGTAGTCGCTCAGGTCCACCTCGTCCAGGCGTCCGTCCACCGATTTCAGGCCGACCAGCATCAGGAAGCCCGAATCGGCCGCTTCCACCGTCAATCCGTTCTGGCGCACCACCTGCGGCAACCGTGGCTCGATCGCCTTGATCCGGTTCTGCACATCCACCTGCGCCAGTTCCGGGTCGGTGCCCGGGCGGAACGTCGCCGAAATAGTGGCCTCGCCGGAGGTGTCGGTGGACGAGGAGAAGTACAGCAGGTGTTTGACGCCCGACAGCTCGCGCTCGATCAGTCCGACCACGGCATCGTTCATGGTCTGCGGCGTTGCGCCGGGGTAGCTGGCGTAGATGCTCACACTGGGCGGCGCAACTGCCGGATAGCGTTCGATGGCCAGCCGGGGAATCGCCAGCACGCCGGCGAGCACTACGAAAATGGCCAACACCCAGGCAAATACCGGGCGATCAATGAAAAACTGGGGCATGCAACGTCCTTTGCACATCGGGCAGGCGCTGGCGCGCCTGTTCCGACGGGGTCAGCCGGGGGAAATCAGGGCGCGCCCAGCGCGCCCGTCGTCTGTGGGTGTTTCCAGGGCCTGGCATCGACCACCACGCCTTCCTGCAGGCGCTCCTGGCCTTCCACCACCACGCGTTCGCCGGCATGCAGGCCGTGCTTGACCACGTACTGGCGTTCGACCTGGCCGTCGATCTCGACGGTGCGGATCACCGCTTTGCCATCCTTGCCGATCACCCATGCGTAGGCCTGCCCGCCGGTACTGCGCAGCACCGCCTGCTGGGGCAGCAGCAGCGCCGCCGGCTGCACGCCGCGTGGCACCCGGGCGCGCACGAACATGCCGGGCAGCAGACGCCGTTCGGGATTGTCGACCACGATGCGCAGCACGATGTCGCCCGTTTCGGCATCCACGTTGATCCCCGAGAACAGGATCCTGCCCTTCTCCGGGTAAGCCTGCCCGCCACTGCCCAGCAGCGTCACCGGCAGGCCCGTGGCCTTGTCGAGCTGACCGGACACCACGCTGCGCTGGATGCTCTCCAGCATCGAGGCCGGCTGCCGCACATCCACGTACACCTGGTCCAACTGCTGCACCACCGCCATCGGCGTGGCATCGCTGGCGGTCACCAGCGCGCCCTCGGTGACCAGCGCCTGGTCGATGCGGCCGTCGATGGGAGCATCGACTGTCGCATAGCGCAGATCCAGCCGACGTCGTGCGAGCGTGGCGCGTGCCTGGGCCACATCGGCAAGCGCCTGCTGATGCTCGGCGCGTGCGTCGTCGCGGGCCTGGTGGCTGACCACCTGCGCCGCCGCCAGCGACTGCAGCCGTTCGGACTGCACGCGGGTACGCGCCAGGGTCGCCTCGCTGCGCTGGAGCATCGCCGCCGCGCTGTCGACCTCGGCATGGAACGCGGCAGGGTCGATCTGGAACAGCGGCGTACCGGCCTTGACCTCGGCTCCCTGCTCGAACAACCGCTTGAGCACGATCCCGCCCACCTGCGCGCGGATCTGCGCGGTGCGTACCGCGGCCACCCGGCCGGGCAGCTCATCGTCGAGCTGGACGATCGACGGCGACAGCGTCGCCACCGTGACCGCAGGCGCCGCGACGGCAGGCACGTCTTCCCTGGAGCAGGCCGTGGTCACGGCCATGATCGCCGCGCAGGCGGCGGCGCAAATCCTGTTGGTCTTCATCTGCAGCACACGGGCCGGATCACCGGCTGAAATCATGAATGGCCAAGTCTGCGTGGAGCACGTGGGGTTTCGATGGAGGAAATGTGGAGATACGATGGAGCGCTAAGCACCTTCCGGCCCTGCCTGCATGCACGCCACCGATTCGCCCCGCGCCAGCCCCGCGCGCTGGGACCGCTCCCTCCACGCGCTGGTCCTGATCGTCGAAGACGAGCCGGAGATCGCCGACATCGTGGCCGCC
Organism: Stenotrophomonas sp. Marseille-Q5258; assembly: GCF_946900935.1. Taxonomy (NCBI): domain Bacteria; kingdom Pseudomonadati; phylum Pseudomonadota; class Gammaproteobacteria; order Lysobacterales; family Lysobacteraceae; genus Stenotrophomonas; species Stenotrophomonas sp. Marseille-Q5258. The sequence goes on along the minus strand of NZ_CAMPPN010000003.1, from coordinate 147,808 downwards.
TACCTGGAACGTGAAGGTCTGCGCACGCTGCGCGCGCAGGACGGGCTGGCCGCGCTGGCCCTGCACCGGAGCGCGCGCCCGGACCTGATCCTGCTCGATGTGCAGATGCCCGGCATGGATGGCTGGACGGTGCTCAACACACTGCGCCAGCGCGGCGATACCCCGGTCATCATGCTGACCGCGCTGGACCAGGACCTGGACAAGCTGACCGCGCTGCGCATGGGCGCCGATGACTACGTGGTCAAACCGTTCAACCCGGCCGAAGTGGCCGCGCGGGTACGGGCGGTGCTGCGGCGTACGCTCAACCAGCGCGCGGCAGGCGCCTCCGGCGTGCTGCGCGTGGCCAACCTGGTCATCGATGCGGAGAACCACCAGGTCCATGTGGAAGGCGACGGCTACAGCCACGAACTGCTGCTGACGCTGACCGAGTTCAAGCTGCTGCACTGCATGGCACTGGCGCCGCTGCGCATCTTCAGCCGCAGCGAACTGATGCACGAATGCCTGCCGGAGAGCGAGGCGTTGGAACGCACGGTGGACAGCCACGTCAGCAAGCTGCGGCGCAAGCTCGACGAGGTCGGCCTGGAGAACGTGCCGGCCAGCGTGCGCGGCGTCGGCTACCGCCTGGCGGCGGATCGCTGATGCGCCGGTCCGGGCTGAGCCGGCACATCGTGGTGTCGATGTCGCTGATGGCGCTGTCGGTGATCGTGATGGTGATCCTCAGCTCCTATGTGCTGTACGCCATCCTGGTGACCTTCTATCCGGGTGCCACCGAGGAGCCGGCCAGCTGGGCGCCCAGCGGCCCCGAACTGGTGTGGATGGCCGGGGTGACCCTGATCGGGCTCGGACTGGCGATCGCTGCTTCGGTGCGGTTGTCGCAACGCATCCTGGGGCCGCTCAATTCGGTGGTGGACAGCATCCGTCGTCTCGCCAATGGCGATCTCGGCGCACGCGCCGCCGCCAGCCACCACTCGCTCGGCGAGGTCGCGCTGCTGGTGGACGACTTCAACGCGATGGCACGGCGGCTGCAGAACATGGATGCCGACCGGGTCATGTGGCATGCGGCGATCGCGCACGAACTGCGCACCCCCGTGACCATCCTGCGCGGTCGGCTGCAGGGGCTCGCCGAGGGCGTGTTCGCGCCCGACGAAGCGCAGTTCCGCAGTTTGCTGGCACAGGTGGAAGGGCTGTCACGGCTGATCGAAGACCTGCGCGTGCTGAGCCTGGCCGACAGCGCGCGCCTGGATGTGCGCCGTGCGCGCAGCGACGTGGTCCAGGAGGTGCATTCGGTGATGACCCTGGTCGACCCCGGCTTCCGCACCGGCGGCTTCGTGCTGGAGCTGGAAACCTCACGCGGCGAGCACCCGGCGCACTGCGATCCCACCCGCGTGCGCCAGGCCCTGATGGCGCTGCTGGAGAACGCCCGCCGCTACGCCACGCCGGGACGCGTGCGCATTGCCGTGCACGACACCGCCACCCACGTGGAGATCGCCGTCGACGACGAAGGCCCGGGCGTCGACCCGACACTGAGCGCGCACATCTTCGACCCGTTCATGCGCGGCGACGGCTCGCGCTCGCGTCAACGGGGCGGCAGCGGCCTGGGATTGGCCGTGGTCAAGGCCATCGCCGATGCGCATGGCGGCCAGGTCTGGTGCACCGCCAGCGCGCTCGGCGGTGCACGGTTCGTCATCGCATTGCCGCGCCAGTAGCGGTCTCGGCCTGCGCCAGCCGGCGCATGCGGTCGCCCAGGCGCGCCAGGCTGGCGTCGATGGTGTCCAGTTCCCGCTGCTGCGCCGGCGGCAACCGGGCCCGCATCTGCTGCTGCAGCGCGGTCCACGCCGGGATTCCGCGGGCGCTGATGCGTGCGGCGGCGGCGGCCGCCTCGGCGCGCTCGGCCGCCATCGGCAGCCCGTAGCCGCCGTCGTCCACCAGCGCCGCCGGACTGACCAGCTGGCCGGTATCGCGGAGCAGCGCAAGCAGGGTGTCGCGGGCGGCATCGATGCTCTCGCCAGGGCGCCCCAACGTGTGTTTCAGCCGGTCGCGGGCGCGCAGCTCCTCGCGATGGCGGGCAGCCTGTTCCAGCAGCAACAGCGCCGAGGTGGCACGCAGCCCGCCCTGCTCTATCCAGCGGGCGCGCTCACTCGCCGGGCGCTGCAGCCACGCCGCGACCGCATCGGTGTCCAATGGCAGCTCCTGCCGCGCCACATCGAACAGCTGCTGGTAATGCGTCTGGGCGGACGCGAAGTAATACCCGTTGCGGGTGGCCGCCGCACGGTCGTCCAGCACCGAACGGTCTGCCAGACCCTGCCGTTCCAGCCGGGTCAGCAGACCGCGTGGCGTGATCCGGTTGAGTCCCGGCGACGCCAGCCGCGGCACGCCTTCCTGCAGCAGCTTGCCGGTCTCCACGGCGCAGTTGTTGCTGACGAACAGATAGCGGCCGTCATAGCTCCAGTGCACCTGCGCGACCCGTTCGAGCAGTGTGGCGATCTCCGCGCGGTCCAGCCGCAGCGGCACCGAGGACAGGCCACGCAGTTCCAGCTGCGTGTACTCGTTGACCACTTGATTCAGTGGCAGCACGAACAGACGCGAGGGATAGGAGCCGGTCAATCCGCGCCAGCTGGAGATCTGCACGTCACCCACGAACGCACGGAACGACAGCACGCGGTGATACGACAGATCCATGCGGCATGCCGGTCCAGGCACACGGCCGGGGGCGCACACGACCAGCCGCAGCATGCTGTGGCCCCAGCGGCTCATCAGCTGGTCATTGCCTTCGGCCAGCAGGTAGTCCACCGCGTAGATGCGCGCGGGGTCCAGTTCCAGCAGCGATGCCGCCCCCGTGGCGTCGTCGGCCTGCACCAGCGGCAGCCGCACGTCGCAGTCGGGCGCGTCGGCGCGGGCCCCCAGGTGTCCGGCAAACCAGGCCTGAAGCGCGGGGCGTCGGCACGCATAGTCCGGGTCCAGCAGATAGTGCTCGGCGTTCACCGCCAGGAACTCGGCCGGGCTGGCGCGCTCGTAGGCGTCGGGGCTGCGCGCACTGAAATGATTGCCGGTGCGCCCCCAGCGCCACGGCCGCTGCTGCCAGCCGGCCAGGTCGCGCCAGCGCGCGCTGCGCGACCAGCCACCGGCATCGGCGCGGTCCAGCACGTGGGTGAGTTCATGGATCAGCGCCGCCTGCACGGCGCGCGGCAGCGGCTGCCCGTCCTCCACGGCGTCGAGCAGCGAACGCTTCAGTGTGATCGCGCCGTTGCGCGCACGGCCGTGCACGCGGTCCGGCAGCGTGTCCGACCAGCGCACCGGCACGGGCGCATCGAAGCGGGCCTGCCAGTCGGCAGGCAGTCGGACCTGCACCGCTGCCAGGACACGTTCGGCCGCCTTCGCCTGCCGGGCGTCCAGTCCCTGCGGGTCGAGGTCCAGCTGCAGCGCCGCCTGGGCCAGCGGCGCGAGCAGCAGCGCGGTCAGGACCGTCCAACGCCAGCGACGGGCCGGACCGCGCACGCTGGACATCAGCGGGCCAGCAGCGCCTTGGCCAGGGCCATGTCGCTGACCTGGCGCTGCGTTGCATCGCGTTCGCGCACATGCAGCAGTGCCGCTTCCAGGCGGGCGCCACGGATGGCGCCGTCGGTGGCGACAAACGCCGCGGCATCGTCGCGCGCATCCAGCACGACCTTGTCGTCACTCGAACTGGACGAGCCGGCCGACGACGCACCGGACGCCGAACCGGCGGAGCTGCCAGCGAAACTGGACGCCAGCGCCGACAGCGGCAGGGCGAGGACGGCGAGAAGCAGGATCGGACGCATCATCAGGGTGTCGTTCGGGTAGGAAAACGCAGAGCGTATAGGCTGCGTGAAGATCTGTCGCGCGTCAGAGGTCGAACACCTTGCCCGGATTCAGCAGCCCTTGGGGATCAAACGCATGTTTGACCGCCTTCATCAGCGCGATCTCGGGCGCGCTGCGGGTGCTGTCCAGGTAGCCCTTCTTGACCAGTCCGATGCCGTGCTCGGCCGAAATGCTGCCATCGAAACGCGCCAGCACCTGCGCCAGCAGCCTGGTTACATGCTCGCACTGGGTCAGGAACTCGGCATCGCTGGTGGCGTCGGGCTTGAGCACGTTGATGTGCAGGTTGCCGTCGCCGATGTGGCCGAACCACACCACGTCGAAATGGGGGTAGGCCTGGCCGATCAGCGCCTGCGTTTCGGCCATGAAGGCGGGCATCGCCGAGATCCGCACCGACACGTCATTCTTGTACGGCTTGTAGCGCGCCACCGCTTCGGTGATGCCCTCGCGCAGCCGCCACAACTGCGCCGCCTGCGCCTCGCTCTGGCTGACCACGCCATCGCTGACCCAGCCCTGCTCCATGCACGCTTCGAACGCCGCCATCGCCGCCGCTTCCTGCACCTCGTCGCCGGCGGCGAACTCGGTGACCACGTAGAACGGATGCACCTCGGCGAATGGCGCCTGCGCGCCATGCGCGAGTACATGCGCCAGCGCGCGGTCGGTGAAGAACTCGAAGGCCTGCAGCTGCAGGCGGTCGCGGAACGCGGCGAACACCTGCATCAGCACGTCGAAACTCGGCAGCGCCAGCAGCATGACGTTGCTGGCCGGCGGAGGATCGGCAAGCCTGAGCGTCGCCTCGACGATCACGCCCAGCGTGCCCTCCGATGCGATCAGCAGCTGGCGGAAGTCATAGCCGCTGGAGTTCTTGATCAGGCCCTTGTTGAGTTCGAGCAGCTGGCCGTCGGCGGTGACCACCTTCAGGCCGGCGATCCACTCGCGGGTGTTGCCGTAGCGGATCACCCGGATGCCGCCGGCATTGGTGGCGATGTTGCCTCCGATCGAACACGAGCCGCGCGCGGCGAAATCCACCGGATAGATCAGCCCGTGTTCCCGTGCCGCGTTGTGCACGGCCTCCAGCGCCATGCCCGCCTGCACCGTGAGCGTGCGGTCCACTGCATCGAAGGCCAGCGCCTTGTTCATGCGCTCCAAGCTCAGGACCAGCTCGCCGTTGGCCGCCACGGCGCCGCCGGAGAGGCCGGTGCGGCCGCCCGACGGCACCACCGCCACGCGGTGCGCCGACGCCCAGCGCAGGATGGCCTGCACCTCCTCGACACTGCCGGGCAGCGCGATCGCCAGCGGCGACGGCACCCAGCGCCGGGTCCAGTCCCGCCCGTAGTGCTCCAGGTCGCCCGCGTCCGTCGTGAGCCGCAGCCCGGGGCAGTCCTGCAGCAGGGAAGAAAGGCGCGGGTCGGTCATGGCGTCGGCACGGAACGGGGGAAGCCCAAAAGGGTAGCAGACCGCCCTGCGCCGGCTGCATTCCGGGCCACCCGATAGGTGCATCTGAAACCATCGTCGCGCCCTTTGGCGCACTGCACAATCGCGCCCGGGTTCTGGCATAGTTGGCGGCTCCCGTCCTACATGCTGCCGCTCGCCCATGTCGCCGAAGAAGACCTCGTTCCCGAAGCAGGATATCCGCGTGCTGTTGCTGGAGGGGGTGAGCCAGACCGCGATCGACGTGTTCACCGCCGCCGGGTATTCGCAGATCGAACAGCACACCAAGGCGCTGCCCGAGGACGAGCTGAAGGCCCGCATCGCCGAGGCCCATATCGTCGGCATCCGCTCGCGTACCCAGCTCAGCGCCGAGGTGCTGGCCCATGCCAAGCGCCTGATGGCCGTGGGCTGCTTCTGCATCGGCACCAACCAGGTGGACCTGGAGGCGGCCGAGCTGGCCGGCATCCCGGTGTTCAACGCCCCCTACTCCAACACCCGCAGCGTGGCCGAACTGGTGATCGCCGAGGCGATCATGCTGACCCGCGGCATTCCGCAGAAGAACGCCGAGTGCCACCGGGGCGGCTGGTCCAAGTCGGCCGCCGGCAGCCACGAAGTCCGCGGCAAGACGCTGGGCATCATCGGCTACGGCCACATCGGCACGCAGGTCGGTGTGATGGCCGAGGCGATGGGCATGCAGGTAATCTTCCATGACATCGAGACCAAGCTGTCGCTGGGCAATGCCCGCGCGGCGATCGACCTGGACGACCTGCTGGCGCGGGCCGACATCGTGACCGTGCACGTGCCGGAAACGCCGGCCACGCAATGGCTGATCGGCGCCGACCAGCTGGCGCGGATGCGCCCTGGCGCACACCTGATCAATGCCGCGCGCGGGACCGTGGTCGACATCGACGCACTGGACGCGGCGCTGCGCAGCGGCCACATCGGCGGCGCGGCGCTGGACGTCTTCCCGGTCGAGCCCAAGGGCAACGGCGATGCGTTCGTGTCGCCGCTGACCGCGCACGACAACGTGATCCTGACCCCGCACGTGGGTGGCAGCACGCTGGAGGCGCAGGACAACATCGGCGTGGAAGTGGCCGCCAAACTGGTGCGCTACAGCGACAACGGCAGCACCCTCTCGGCGGTCAACTTCCCCGAGGCCACCCTGCCCGAGCACGCCGACAGCCTGCGCCTGCTGCACATCCACCAGAACGTGCCGGGCGTACTGTCCAAGGTCAACGAGATCTTCTCGCGCCTCAACGTCAACATCGACGGCCAGTTCCTGCGCACCGATTCCAAGGTGGGTTACGTGGTGATCGACATCACCGCCAGCGAAGAACAGGCGGGCGCGGTGCGCGAAGAGCTCGCGGCCATTCCCGGCACCCTGCGCACCCGCGTGCTGTACTGACGCCGCACCGGATACCCGGGGACGCCGCCGCGTAGCGCCGGGTTCAGCCCGGCTGACGGCTGCCGGTGGTGCTTCCGCGTCCGGTCAACGGCAGCCGGGCAGAGCCCGGCTCTACGGAGTGGACCGCAATTCCAGACGCGCGCACGCGGGAGGTCGCCGGCAGTTCCAACCGAACGGCCGCGGGAGGTCCCAGCAATTCCAGACGCGCGGACGCGGGAGGTCGCCGGCAATTGCGGGCGGGGGCGCGAGGTGGCCGGCGAGTGCAGGCGTGCCGAGTCCGGCGCTACCGCGCCAACCAGCGCTTGGCCATGCGCGGCAGCGAGTCGTCGCCGTCCGGCGTCTCGATCATGGCGGCAGCCACGTCACGGATATCGCGCCAAGCCAACGCCAGCGACTCCTCGCTGACCGCGAACTGTTCGCTGCCCAGCGCCCGGACGACGTAGCGGGCGTCGTAGTGCCAGTGCCCCGGCACGTCCTTCCGTTCCGGAATCCAGTGCCTGTCGATGTCGAACAGGACGCCATCTTCCAGCACCAGCGCGCTCAGCCCGGACTCTTCCTCGGCCTCCTTCAGCGCCACCTGCGCCAGGTCGCGCTCGCCATCGGCATGCCCACCCAGCTGCAGCCAGCGGTCCAGCTTGCGGTGGTGGGTAAGCAGCACGCGCTCCCCGTCGGCGCTGACCAGCCACGCGCTGCCGGTGAAATGGCCGGACAGCCGCTCGCGCAGGAAGGGGTTCTCCGGGTCATCCAGCACTGTGCCGAATTCGGCAGCCAATGCGGCGTGTTCCGGGTGCCGGCGCGCGTAATCAGCCAATTGGCGGCGCAGCGCGGCGTCAGCAACGACAACGGATTCAGGGTTCAGCGACATGGTGGGCCGGGGATGGGACGGAATCTGCCGATTATCTCGCGCCCATGCTGCATTTGAGCTTGTGCGCAGGCTTCAGCTTTGGCTAAGGTACAGCGGGCCCCGCATCGCAGGGGCGCCCAGTCGCCATCAGGGGGCGCGGCAATGTACCGCGCACCTCACCTTTGTTCACTTAGGGAAGCACTGCATGCTGAAGTCTCTGTTGAGGGTCAAACCGGTCGCACCGGCACCGCACGTCGATGCCGGCGAGCCCATCGAAGGCAGCCTGGACGGCGAGCCCACACTGAAACGGACCCTCACAGCCAAACATCTCATCATGCTCGGCATCGGCGCGGTGATCGGCGCCGGTATCTTCGTACTGACGGGCCAGGCCGCCGCCAACCATGCCGGCCCGGCCGTGATGCTGTCGTTCGTGTTCGCTGGCTTCGCCTGTGCCCTGGCCGGCCTGTGCTACGCCGAGTTCGCGGCGATGATGCCGGTGTCCGGCAGCGCGTACTCCTATTCCTACGCCACCCTCGGCGAAGGCATGGCCTGGTTCATCGGCTGGTGTCTGGTGCTCGAGTACCTGTTCGCATCGGCCTCGGTCGCGGTGGGCTGGTCGGCGTACCTGATCAGCTTCATCACCACCACGTTGAACATGCCGTTCCCCGACGCGCTCAGCGCAGCGCCCATCGCATGGACCGGGAATGAGTTCATCGCCTCGGGCAAGCTGTTCAACCTGCCTGCGGTGCTCATCGTGGCGGCCGTGACCGGCCTGCTGTATGTCGGCGTGACGCAGTCGGCTTTCGTCAACGCGATCATCGTTGCGATCAAAGTCACCGTGATCTGTCTGTTCATCGGCTTCGGCGCAGCGCACCTGGACCCGGCCAACTGGCAGCCGTTCATCCCGGAAAACACCGGCGTGTCCGGCGAGTTCGGCTGGAGTGGCGTGTTCCGCGCGGCGACGATCGTGTTCTTCGCCTACATCGGCTTCGATGCGGTCTCCACCGCTGCCGGCGAGACCAAAGACCCGCAGCGCAACATGCCGATCGGCCTGCTGGGTTCGCTGGCGGTGTGCACGATCGTGTACATCATTGTGTGTGCGGTGCTGACCGGCATGATGCCCTATCACCTGCTGGGTACCGACAAGCCGGTCGCGACCGCCCTCGAGCCCTATCCCACGCTGTCCTGGCTGAAGACCGCTGTCGAGATCGGCGCCATCGCCGGCCTGTCCTCGGTGGTGCTGGTGATGATGATGGGCCAGACCCGGATCGCCTACACCATTTCCCGCGACGGCCTGTTGCCGAAGATCTTCGGCAAGGTCCATACCCGCTTCCGTACGCCCTACTGGAGCACCGTGATCGTGGGTGTGATCGCGGCAGCGCTCGCCGGCATGGTGCCGCTGAACGTGCTCGGCGAGCTGGTGTCGATGGGCACGCTGCTGGCCTTTGCCACGGTCTGCATCGGCGTGCTGATCCTGCGCTATACCCGCCCGGAGCTGCCGCGTCCGTTCCGCGTGCCGCTGGTGTGGGTGATCTGCCCGTTGGGCGCGCTGGCCTGTCTTTTCCTGTTCTGGCAGGCGTTCGTGGTGCATTGGCACCTGTTTGTGGGCTGGACGCTGCTGGGCCTGTGCATCTACTTCGGCTACGGCATCCGCAACAGCAAGCTGAACAAGCCCTCCGCCTGATCGCTGCCGGGCCGGCCCAGTGCCGGCCCGGTCGTTTCTGCTCCATCGCGCGCGTTCTGCCGCGCCAACCAAGACACTCAACACCATGTTCAAGCAACTGTGGGCCACCAAGCATCCGCACGCCGCCCATGAAGACGCCAATGGCCTGAGCCTGCGCCGCACCCTCGGGCCGTGGGGCCTGACCGCGCTGGGCATCGGCGCGGTGATCGGCGGCGGCATCTTCGTGATCACCGGCCAGGCCGCCGCCAACCACGCCGGCCCGGCGATCATGCTGTCGTTCGTGCTGGCCGCGATCTGCTGCGCGTTCTGCGCAATGGCCTACGCCGAGTTCGCCGCGATGGTGCCGGTGTCCGGCAGCGCCTACACCTATACGTATGCCACCTTCGGCGAGCTGTCGGCCTGGTTCATCGGCTGGATGCTGGTGCTGGAGTACGGCGTTTCCGCCTCGGCAGTGGCGGTGAGCTGGACCGGCTACTTCCTGAGCCTGCTCAGTCATTTCGACATCCATCTGCCTGCGGCGCTGGTCAGCGCGCCACTGGACGCCCAGCTGCGGCCGACCGGGGCGATCGCCAACCTGCCGGCGGCGATCCTGGTGCTGCTGCTGACCTGGCTGTGCTACGTGGGCATCAGCAAGTCCTCGGCGATGAACATGGCGATGGTGGTGCTCAAGACCGGCCTGATCGTGCTGGTGATCATCGCCGGCTGGAAGTACGTGGACCCGGCCAATTGGACCCCGTTCATTCCCGACAACGAGGGCCCCGGCAAGTACGGCTTCGAAGGCGTCCTGCGCGGCGCGGCGATGGTGTTCTTCGCCTACATCGGCTTTGAGGCGGTGTCGGTGGCCGCGCAGGAATCGCACCGGCCGCAGCGCGACATGCCGATCGGCATGCTGCTTTCGCTGGTGATCTGCACGGTGCTGTATATCGCGATGGCCGCCGTCATGACCGGCCTGGTGCCCTATCCGCTGCTGGGCACCGACGAGCCGGTGGTGACCGCGGTGGCCGCGCATCCGCAACTGGGCTGGCTGCGCATCATCGTGGAGATCGGCGCACTGATCGGCCTGTCGTCGGTGGTGCTGGTGATGATCATCGGGCAACCGCGCATCTTCATGATCATGGGCCGCGACGGCCTGCTGCCGCCGGTGTTCACCAAGATCCACCCGACCTACCGCACCCCGCACATCAATACGGTGATCACCGGGATCGGCATCGCCCTGCTGGCGGCGCTGTTCCCGCTGGACATCCTGGGCGAGCTGACCTCGATGGGCACCCTCATCGCCTTCGCTGCGGTCTGCGCGGGCGTACTGATCCTTCGCCGCACCCAGCCGGACCTGCCGCGCCCGTTCCGCATGCCGATGGCCTGGCTGATCTGCAGCCTGGGCGTGCTGAGCTGCATCGCGCTGCTGACCGCCATGACCGCGCACAACTGGATGCTGATGGGCGTCTGGACCGCGCTCGGCTTCGCCATCTACTTCTTCTACGGCTTCCGCCACAGCCGCCTGCGCGGGAAGTAAGGGGAAGAGGGACTGCCGGGCCTGCGGCCCGGCCCCCGCTGTTTTGGCAACAGCCAGAACCGGAGCCGGAGCATTGGCTCGACCGTTGGGGTCGGTTTGGCGGGGCGGTATGAAGTCGCGGGGGACGCCGTGAATACGTGCATAGCAACGGCTAAGGCAGCAGGTTTGAGATCTGCTGGAGAGCGCTGGATGTCTGCTGGAACGCTGGATATCCGGTGTGTGGCGACCGTTGGTCGCCACGCCGTGGAGCCGGCTGGCCGCCGGCTCTGCCCTTCCCCCGATCCCCCCAATGCCGGCACTCGCCTCAGGACGCCCTGCTTTTAGCGCCTCATCTAGCTAAAATGCCGGCATGAACAACACCCCCTACGACACCGCGCGCCTGGGCGAGCTGGCCCAGCTGTTGATCGACAACGTCCGCGAGCTGGCGCAGGCCGGCTGGACCCCGGCCACCAGCAGCAATTTCTCCCACCGCCTGGATGACCGCCACGCCGCGATCACCGTGTCCGGCAAGGACAAGGGGCGGCTGGTGAAGGACGACATCATGGTGGTGGACTTCGACGGCAAGGCCGTCGGCCGCCCGCTGCGGCCCTCGGCCGAGACCCTGCTGCACACCCAGCTGTACCGCCGTTTCCCGGAGATCGGCTGCGTGCTGCATACCCATTCGCCGGTGCAGACCGTCGCCTCGCGCCTGTATGCCCCGCAGGGCCACATCCGCCTGGAAGGCTACGAACTGCTCAAGGCCTTCCACGGCAACAGCACCCACGACATGGCCATCGACGTCCCGGTGTTCGCCAACACCCAGGACATGGACGTACTGTCCGCCCAGGTCGAGGACCTGCTGGACCGGCAGTGCCTGTGGGGCTATCTGATCGACGGCCACGGCCTGTACGCATGGGGCCGCGACATGCCCGAGGCGCGCCGTCACCTGGAAGCGTTCGAGTTTCTGCTGCATTGCGAACTGGAGCTGCGCAAGCTGCGCGGGCCCTGATCGACACCGCGTCGCCCGGGACGCGCCAGGGCCGGCCGGCGCTACCGATGCGGCGGCCGGGATGCTGAATTCCAGGACAGGCTGTCGGGTTGCCGGGCAGAGCCCGGCACTACACACTGTTGCCCCCCCCTCGCCGTTCAAGCTGCCGCCATGAGCCGACTGCGCATTTACGACCACGATGTTCCCGACGCCCCGCTGCTGGACACCCAGGACGGCGAGCGGATTGCCGATGCGCTGCAGAAGATCGGCGTGACCTTCGAACGCTGGCAGGCCGCCCATGAGGTCGCCCCCGGTGCCAGCCAGGACGAGGTCTTTGCCGCCTATCGCAGCGACATCGACCGCCTGGTGGCCCAGCACGGCTTCAAGAGCGTGGACGTGGCCTCGATCGCCCCGGACAACCCCAACCGCGCCGAGCTGCGCAGGAAGTTTCTGGACGAGCATTTCCACAAGGAAGATGAAGTCCGTTTCTTCGTCGCCGGCTCCGGCCTGTTCACCCTGCACGTGGACGACAGGGTCTACGAGATCGAGTGCGTCAAGAACGACCTGATCGCCGTGCCGGACGGCACCCCCCATTGGTTCGACATGGGCGATGAGCCCAGCTTCGTCGCGATCCGCTTCTTCACCGAGCCGGACGGCTGGGTCGGCCACTTCACCGGCACCGACATCGCGCAGAAGTTCCCCCGTTACATTCCGACCAAGGCGTCCTGATCCATGCCCCACCCCACCGTCATCCTCACCGACATCGAAGGCACCACCAGCAGCATCTCGTTCGTCAAGAACGTGCTGTTCCCGTATGCGCGCAAGGCACTGCCGGCGTTCGTCGCCGCGCATGGCCAGCAGCCGGAGGTGCGTCGCTGGCTGGATGCGGTGGCGGCGGAGATCGGCGGTGCCTGCCAGGACAGCCTGATCGTGGAAACCCTGCAGGGCTGGATCGACCAGGATCGCAAGCACACCGCGCTGAAGGCGCTGCAGGGCATGATCTGGGAGAGCGGCTACCGCAACGGCGACTACAAGGCCCACTTCTACCCCGACGTGGCCGCCGTCCTGAAGGGCTGGCACGCCGAAGGCAAGCCGCTGTACGTGTACTCGTCCGGGTCGGTGCCGGCGCAGAAGCAGTTCTTCGGCTTCAGCGAGGCCGGCGACCTGACCGGCCTGGTGTCGGGCTGGTTCGATACCGAAGTGGGCGGCAAGCGTGAGGCCGACAGCTACCGCACCATCGTCAAGGCCATCGGCGTGCCCGCCGCCCAGATCGTGTTCCTGTCCGACGTGGTCGAGGAACTGGACGCGGCGCGCGAGGCCGGGCTGCAGACCCGTCTGCTCGACCGGCTGGACGACTACCCGATGCCGCGCAGCGGCGAGGCCACCCACGGCCACGAGCGCGTCGAGAATTTCCAGCAGATCGCGCTCTGAGCCGATCTGCCAGCGTCTACACGGAGCACAACAGAGATGGATATTGATTTCATGGTCGGGACCACGCCGGTCAAGCTCACCCGCGACTGGTTCTGGGGCGGGATGAAGCTGGTCAGCGCCGATGAGACCGTGTGGGTCCAGCACCCGGCACACCCGGGCACGCATTTTTCCTTTACCACCACCCAGTCCTGGCTGCGGCGCATCGCCGGCCAGGAGGTGATCGTGGAAAAAACCCGCTCGATCCTGTTCGCGGCCTTCCGCGAACAGCGTTTCCGCGTGCTGGTCAACGGTATCGAAGTGGTCAACCGCAGCGGCATGTAGGCCGCTGCGGCGGCGCGATCAACGCGCGGCGCTGGCATCCGCCGGCGGTACCAGCGCATCGGCCAGCGACTGAACCCGCAACGCGCGGCGCAGCGTGGCCAGGTCGGCGTCTGCAGTGAGGTTCACCTGCACGGTTTCGCCGGGCAGCAGCGTCAACGCATTGTCCTGCAGCACCGCGTCCAGTCCGTCGAACCCGATCCACACCGCACGGGCCAGCCGGTCGCTGCGCAGGCGCAGGCGGTAGCCATCGCCTGCGCGCTGCAGGTCGGTGTGGATCTGCGGCCGGGACAGCGCCAGCGCCTTGGCCACGTCGAAGTACACCACGCCCTGTGACACCGGCTTGCCGCCGCCATCCAGCAGTTCGACCACGGCCACGGTGCGGTGGCGATCGGCCTGGCCAAGCAGCGCCGCATCGTCCAGCCGCGCCACCTCCAGCGCCGCGCCCGGCGGCACCGTCACGGCGTGCTGCTGGCGTGTGTGGACGCGACCGTCGAGGTCCATCACCCGCAGCCGCCACTGCCCCACCAGCGCGTCGCGGCGGTCGTTGAGCAGGCTGATCCGGGTGATGCCGTCGTCATCGCGCAGCGCGGCCACCGCCTGGTCGGCGAAGAAGCGGCGCGCCTGGAAATGCAGTGCCTTCCAGCGGCCGGCGTAATCGATGCTGGACCACGACGCGCCCGGCCACACATCGTTGAACTGCCAGTACAGCGAACCCATCGTGTACGGCCGCGACGCGCGGTGGTGCAGTGCGGCCAGCGCGATGCCCTCGGCCTGCATGACCTGGCTGAGGTACACGAACGTGGGGAAGTCGCGCGGCGTGCCGTAGCCTTCCTCGATGTACTTGAGCAGGCGCTGGTTGCCCTCCCCGGCCATGAACTTCTGGTGCGCGCGCACGGTCGGGCTGTCCACGCGTTGCTCGGCGGCCGGGATGATGCCGTCCAGCGTGCGCAGCACCGGCCACGCCTGCAGGCCGTACTCGGACATGAAGCGCGGCGTCTCGCGCAGATAAGCCGTCACCGGCAGCGCCGGGTTGCCCCAGACCTGCCAGTAATGCTTGTCGCCACGGGTGGAATCGTTGGCCTTCTCGTCCAGGTCATTGCCGGGCGAACTGGACCAGTACGGCACACCGAGCCCCTCCTCGGCCACCACCTGGCGCAGGTCCAGCCCGAACAGGTCGACATAGCCCTGCCAGACCTTCGCCGCAAAGACCGGATCGGCGGCGGTGAGGTCACGCCCGTGGCCCCAGTCCTTCCAGGCGGTCTCTTCCTCGTTGTTGCCACACCAGAGCACCACGCTGGGATGGTGACGCAGGCGGCGCACAGTGTCGCGTGCCTCGGCCACCACGTTGGCGCGGAACGCCGGATCGTAACCAGGCTGCATGCCGCCCCCGAACATGAAGTCCTGCCAGATCAGCAGGCCCAGCTCATCGGCGATATCGAAGAACGCGTCGTCTTCGTAGTAGCCGCCGCCCCAATTGCGCAGCATGTTCATGTTGGCATCGCGCGCGGCGGTCAGCTCGCGGCGGATGCGCGCAGGGTCCACCCGCGCCGGGAACATGTCAAAGGGAATCACATTGGCGCCCTTGGCGAAGATCGGCACGCCGTTGATCACGAATGCGAAGCCCTGGCCGCCGCTGCGATCGACCTCGCGCCGCAGCTCCACCGTGCGCAGCCCGATGCGTCGCTCCATCCGCAGGGCGCCCGCCGTACCTGCGGCAAGGGTGGCACGCGCGGTGTAGCGCGCCTGCTCGCCCTGCCCCACCGGCCACCAGCGACGTGGCGCGGGCAGCACCACCGGCACGGCCACGCGGTTGTCGCCCGCGCGCAGGGCCACACGCGGGTCGAACCGGCGCACCACCCGCCCGTCCGGATCGATCAGTTCAATACGCAGCGGCGCCGTCCCGGCGGTGGCGCTCTCCACCTGCACCGCGATGTCCAGCTCGGCTTTGTCCGCATCCAGGCTGCGCGTATGCACAGCCAGATCGGTCAGGCGCTGCGCATCCCAGCTCTCCATCCGCACCGGGCGCCAGATGCCTGCCGTGACATACCGCGGGCCCCAATCCCAGCCGAAGTGGTATCCGGGCTTGCGCACGAAGTTGCCGACCATCGCATCCTTGGGCTCGTCCCCGTACGGCGATGGGTAGTTGCCGGCAATTTTGTGGGGCATTGCCTGCACGCCTGGCAGCAGCGTGGTGATCGGCGAGCGCAGCACCACGCGCAGTTCATTGCCGGTGGGGCGCAACCGCCCATCCACCCGCGCCCGCCAGGTGCGGTGGCTGTTGTCGGCCCGCAGCAGCGGCGCGCCGTTGAGCTCGACGGTGGCGAACGTGTCCAGACCATCGAAGGCAAGTTCGGCATGCGCCCTGGCCAGCGTGGCCGCATCCACGTCGAAGCGGCCCCGGTACTCCCAGTCGGCCAGGCCGATCCATTGCAGGCCCGCCTCCGGCGCTCCCACGTAGGGGTCCGGGATCAGCCCCTGGGCCAGCAGGTCGGTGTGCACGGCGCCGGGCACCTGCGCACTGTGCCAGTCGGCCAGCTGCGGATGCGCGGCCAGCCGGGCATCGCCAGGCAGCAGGCGGAAGGTCCACTGCGCCTGCAACGGCGCCGCCGACAGCGGCAGCGCCCCCAGCAGCAGCAACAGCGACCCGACGATCAGACCGAAACGACGCATCCGCATGTGCTGCTCCCCGTTCTGTCAACGCACCACGTTGAGCACTTCGTAGCAGGCGCCCATCGTGTGGTAGTCGGTCTTGCCGGCCGGGCTCTTCTCGTCGCTGTACTTGCGGTTGTCCGCATCCAGAATGCGGTACCAGGCGCCGCAGCGATGGTCGATCATATGTGACCATGCATAGGCCCACAGCCGGTCGTACCACGCCCAGTAGGCGTCATCGCCGGTACGCGCGGCCAGCAGGGCGGCGGTGGCCAGCGACTCGGCCTGCACCCAGAAATACTTGTCGTCGTCGCAGACGCTGCCATCCGGTGCGAAACCGTAGTACAGGCCACCGCGCTCGTCGTCCCAGGAACGGGCCACGGCGGTGTCGAACAGGTGGCGCGCGGTCGGCACCAGCCAATCGGCCTGCACGTGCCGATCCAGAATCAGCAGCAGTTTGGCCCATTCGGTCTGGTGGCCCGGCTGGAAGCCCCACGGGCGGAACAGGTGCCTGGGATTGTCTCGGTTGTAGTCCCAGTCGATCCGCCACTGCCGGTCGTAGTGTTCCCAGACCAGGCCGTCGGCCTGCGCGGCCTGGCGGCGCGTCATGTGGTCGGCCAGCAGCAGCGCGCGGCCGAGATAGCGCTGCTCGCCGCTCGCCTCGAACGCGGCCAGCATCGCCTCGCACATGTGCATGTTGGCGTTCTGGCCACGGTAGTCGCTGAAGGTCCAGTCCGCATCGGCCTCATCCTTGTACAGACCGAACCCAGGCTCCCAGAAACGGCTTTCGAGCAGCGTCCAGGTTTCGTCCATCCAGGCGCGCGCCTCGCCGATGCCCGCCTTCAGCGCGCAGCTGTAGGCCAGCAGCACGAAGGCCACGCCGTAGCAGTGGTTGGTGGCATCCTCGACGACACCATCGCGCAGGGTCCAGGCATAGCCGCCCGTGACGGGGTTGCGATGCACCTCGCGCAGGAAGCGGATGCCATGCTCGACCGCCTTGAGGTCGTCGGGGTTGCCGAACTCGCGGTACGCCATCGCATGGTTGAACACGAAGCGCGTGCTGCTGACCAGGTGACGGTGGCTGGCGTCGTACACGCTGCCGTCGTCACGGAAGTAATGGAAGAACCCGCCCGTCGGGTCGATCTCGTTGGGCCGGTAGAACGCCATGCTCTGCGCGATGTGGGCACGCAGGAAGTCAGGCGAGCGGAAATCGGGTTGCGGCGGAACCGGCGTGGTCATGCGGCGTCATCCTGTTGTTGCTGCAGCAGTTGCTGGACTTCATCTAGAGTGGGCATGGCCGCGAACGCGCCCTTGCGGGTCACCGCGAGCGCGCCCACGGCGGCGGCGAAGCGGATCGCATCCACGAGCGCGGCCGGGTCCTGGCAGAACGCGGCGAATGCGCTGCCATCTCCCCCGCGCTCACCGATGCCAAACAGCAGCCCGCCGACGAACGCGTCGCCGGCGGCCGTGGAATCGACCGTCTGCACGCGGAAGCCGGTGAGTACACCCTGCGTACGGCGGGTGAACCAGCGGATCGGGGCGGCACCGTCGGTGATCACCACGGCCTGCGCCTGTGCGGCCAGCAGGCGCTGTACCACCGCCTCGCCGTCGCCGGCCTGCGCTGCGGCCAGATAATCCAGTTCCTCGCGCGAGAGCTTGACCAGGTCGGCCAGCAGCAGGGCTTCCCACAGGCGCGGCAGCGGATCCACGCCGGCCGGCCACAGGGCCGGGCGCAGGTTCAGGTCGACGCTGACCATCGCCCCGGCTGTGCGCGCACGGCGCATGCCCTCCAGCGTGGTCTCGGCGATGTCGGCTTCGGTCAGGCTGTTGGAACACACGTGGAAGCTGCGCGTGCCGTCAAAGCAGTTGGGATGGAAGTGCGCACTGCGGAACAGCAGATCCGCCGCAGGCGGGCGGTAGAAGCTGAAGCTCCGCTCGCCACTGGCATCCAACGCCACGAACGCCAGCGCGGTCTTCGCCGCGTCGGTGCGCACGATGCAGTCGGTGGCCACACCGGCATCGGCCAGGCTCTCGGCGAGGAAGTCGCCGAACATGTCCTGCCCCAGCATGCCGGCGAAGTGCGTGTCGGCACCCAGCCGCGCGGCAGCCACCGCGACGTTGGCCGGAGCGCCGCCGGCGTACTGCAGGAAGGCGCGCGGGGTATCCGGCGAGGCCGGTGGCTGGGCGAGTAGATCGATCAAAATCTCGCCGAAACAAACAATCTTGGACATCGTGCCCTCACGCTCCCTGGCGGAATCCGACCGCCGGGCGCGAGCCCGACAGACCGTAGAAAATGATGTAGCCGTAGCACAGCAGCGGCAGGATGAACGACTCATGCAGGCCGATCTGGTCGGCCAGCAGGCCCTGCAGGTACGGCACCACTGCGCCGCCGACGATGGCCATGATCAACAGGCTGGAGGCCTTGTTGGTCAGGGTGCCCAGGCGTTCGATGCTCAGCGCGAAGATGGTCGGGAACATGATCGAGTTGAACAGGCCCACCGCCACGATCGAGTACAGCGCGACCTGTCCCTGGCTCAGCAGGGTCGCCGCCAGCAGCGCCACGTTGATCCCTGCAAACAGGGTCAGCAGCACGCGCGGCGAGAACCGGGTCATGATCGCCGAGCCGGCAAAGCGACCGATCATCGCCAGCGTCCAGTACGCCGACACATAGTGGGTGGCTTCCTTCTCGGTGAAGCCACCGATGTTGGGCAGCGACAGGTAGTTGACCAGGAAGCTGCCGATCGACACTTCCGCGCCCACGTAAAAGAAGATGGCCAGCACGCCGAACAGCACATGGCGATGGCGCAGCGCGTCCAGCAGGGTGTGCTTGCCGGTATCGGCCTGCTCGGTGGTTTCGGTCAGCGCCGGCAGGCGGAACAGATAGACGAATACCGCCAGCAGGAACAGCGCCACGGCCAGGCCGACGTACGGGCCCTGAACGGACTGCGCTTCCTGCACCCGGTAGGCGATCTGCTCGGCACCCGGCAGCGCCTTGATCTCCTCGGCACTCTTGACCGTGTTGCCCAGGATCAGCAGGCCGCCGAAGATCGGCGCGATCGCCGTGCCCAACGAGTTCAGCGCCTGGGCCAGGGTCAGCCGGCTCGACGCGGTCTGTTCCGGCCCCAACAGCGCGACGTACGGGTTGGCCGCCACCTGCAGCACAGTGATGCCGGTGGCGAGCACGAACAGCGCGCCGAGGAAGGCCTCATACACGCGCAGTTCGGCCGCTGGCCAGAAGCCGAGCGCGCCGACCCCGGCGATCGCCAGGCCGGCCACGATGCCCTTTTTGTAACCCAGGTGCGCCACCAGCCGGCCGGCCGGCAGCGACATCAGGAAGTACGCACCGAAGAAGGTGAACTGCACCAGCATCGCGCGGGCGTAGTTCAGTTCGAACACCGCCTTCAGATGCGGGATCAGGATGTCGTTGAGGCAGGTCAGGAAGCCCCACATGAAGAAGATCGTGGTCGCCACCGCAAGCGCGACGCGCGTGTTGACCACGGGTGCGGCGGCGGATGAGGCAGGCAGTCGGGGCGTTGGCGAAATGGGCATTCAGGTACGCGCCTCAGTGCGCGGGCAGGTGACAAGGGAGGTCATCAGGCAAAGGAAGGGCCGCTGCTGTCGCGGACGCGCAGCTGGACGGGTGCAACGGTGCGCTGGGGTGCGGCGTCGGGGTTGTCCAGACGCTGCAGCAGCAGTTCCGCCGCCTGACGCCCGCGCGCGCGCGGATCGACGGTCAGCGTGGTGAGCGGCGGCATGGCCACCGCTGCTTCGGAAATATCGTCGAAACCGGTGACCGCAAAATCGCGACCCGGGTGCACGCCACGCGACGCCAGGCCCAGCATCAGTCCCAGCGCGACGCTGTCGTTGTAGCAGACCGCCGCGGTGGGCACCGTCGCAGCGGCAAACAGCTCGCCGCTACGGGCCGCCGCGTCCAGGCGGCTCGGAGAGGTTTCAATCAACCAGTCCGGGTGCGTCTCCAGCCCGGCCTCGTGCATTGCCTGGGCATAACCGGTGCGGCGCTGGTGGCACGAGCTGGACACCGCGTGACCGCCAAAGAACGCGATGCGGCGGTGGCCGCGCTCGATCAGATGGCGCGTGGCCAGGTACGCACCCTGCTGGTTGTCCAGGGTCAGGAAGTCCCAGGTCGCCCCGGGCAGCTCGCGATTGAACAGCAGCACGTTGGCATGTCCGAGCACCTGGCGCAGCTGGGCGGCATCGCTGCCTTCGGCCGGCGACAGGATCAGTCCGGCCGGCATGTGTTCCATCAGCGTGGTCAGCACCGCCTGCTGACGCTCCGGGGACTCGCCGGTGCTGCCCAGCAACGTCACGAAACCCTTGCCGCCGAGCGCTTCGTCGACGCCGGAGGCGAACTCGGCGAAGAACGGGTTGGACAGGTCGTTGATCACCAGTGCGATGCTGGACGAGGTGCGCCGGCGCAGGTTGGCCGCCCCCCGGTTGTAGACATAGCGCTGCCGGCGCAGTTCGGCCTCGACCCGCGCTCGCGTATCCACGTTCACCAGCGGGCTGCCGCGCAGCACCAGCGAGACGGTGGCGCGCGACACGCCGATCGCCTCGGCGATGTCGGTCACTGTCACCGCGCGCGTGCCCTTGCCGGCAGGGGAAGCTTTGTCATTCATCGTGTGCTGGGGTTCCTTGGCATCGTGCAAGCCTAAACGATTGCAGCAGCCCTCATTCGAGCGCCGCACCCGGGGTGGCGCAGTACGACACCGGCAGGTCGGCCACCTGCGTGCCCCACCCGCTTTCCGGCGCCTGCGTTGCCAGCGCCACATCGATGCGCCCCCCCTGCTGCAGGCGCGCCCAGTCCAGCCACACCGGCGCATGCGCGCGACCATCCACCTGCACGCCCTGCACGTACTGGAGCGTGCGGCCATCGGCACCTGGCGCCTTCACGGTCAGGGTGCGGCCCTGACCGAGATCGACATCGACCTGGGCAAAGCGCGGGGTGTGCAGCAGGAACTGACCGCTGCCCGGCACCGCCGGGTACAGCCCCAAGGCGCTGAACAGGTACCACGCCGACATCGTGCCAAGGTCATCGTTGCCGGTGACGCCATTGGGCGCGTTGGTGAACAGCTGCTGCGCGGCGCGCACCACCGTGGCGGTTTTCCACGGCTGACCGATCAGCGTGTACATCCACGGCGCATGCAGGTCCGGCTCGTTGTTGGGGTTGTAGCGGAACTGGTTGTAGTAGCTGTACGGCCCCACCACCCATTCTTTGCGCGCGGCCGTCAACGGGGCCTGGCGCAGTGCGTCGTAGGCGAAGAAGGCATCCAGCCGGCGTGCGGCCTCGGCGCGACCGTCCATCGCCTGCACCAGGCCCGGGATGTCCTGCTGCGCCAGCCACTGGTACTGCCACGCCGTGCCTTCATGGAACCCGTGGTGCGAACGCGGGCTGTAGCGGCCATCGGCCGGCACGTACCACTTGCCGTCCTCCATGCGCGGCCGCGGGAAGCCGCTGAAGCCGCCCTCGTCGCGCACGTCCGGGTCCCATACCTTGTTCCAATTGCGGCCACGCGTGCGCAGCACGCCGGCGTCGTCGGCGTGGCCGAGGCCGTCGGCCATCTGTGCCAGCGCGCAGTCGGCCAGTGCGTACTCCAGTGTGGCCGAGCCGCCATGATGCGGATCCACATCCATGCCCTTGGAGGGGAACGCACGGTCGTACTGCACGAAGCCATTGGCAAGATAACTGGGATTGCCGGACCGGCCGGCGTGACGCGAGTTGATCGGCGGCGTGCTGAACGCATTCTTCCGCAACGCCGTGTACGCCTCGGCCTCACGCCCGTCGAGCGCGCCGAAGCGCCACAGATCCACCATGAAAGGCGTCACCGGATCGCCGGTCATGATGTTGGTTTCGAAGTTGGCGTAGCCCCAGCGCGGCAGCCAGCCGCCCTGCGCATCGATGGCCAGCAGGCTGCGGCCGATGTCGCGGGCGACCTGCGGACGGGTCAGTGCCAGCCACTGGTTCTGCGCACGATAGGTATCCCACAGCGAGAAGTACTCGTAGTAGGTCCAGCCGTCGGCGCGGTGGATGGCATCGTCGTAACCACGGTAGCGGCCGTCGGCATCGCTGCCGGTCAGCGGCTGCAGCAGGGCGTGGTAGAGCGCGGTATAGAACACGGTGCGGTCGTCACCGTTCCCGCCCTGCACGCGCACGCTGCGCAGTTCGTCGCGCCAACGCGTCTGCGCCAGCTCGCGCATCCGGTCGAAGCCCAGCAGGCGGCCCTTTTCCATGCCGTCGCTGCGCAGGTTGGCGCGCGCACCCTCGGCATCCACGTGCGAGATCGCGCTGACCGCCGTGACCGCTCGTCCCTGCGACAGGTCGAAGCTCAGCCAGGCGCCGCTGGGCTTGAGTTCGCCTTCCATGCCGTGGCGCGCACCGGGCAGCCCGCCGCCCTCGCCCCAGGTGCCGAAGGCCTTGAACGGGCGGTCGAACTCGATGCGGAACCAGGTGGTGTACTGATGGCCGCCGCAGAAGCTGCGGGTGACCAGCTTGCCTTCCACCGCACGGTCGCCCACTACATCGATGACGCTGCCGATCACCGAATGGCGTTCGTTGGCCTGGCCGACGTTGACCAGCACGTGGCCGTTTTCCGCACCGGCGGCGAACGTGTAGCGTTCGGCTGCGGCCCGGGTGCGCGCGGTGGCCTCGGCATCGATGCCGCCGTAGCTGGTCAGGCGCACCTTGTAGTAGCCGGCCTGTCCGACCTCGCCCTCATGGGTGTAGGAGGCTGCGTAGGCTTTGTGATCGAAGCTCTTGGCGGTGGCGGTGTCGAAATCGCCGCCAGGACCGATGCTGCCGGTGACCGGCAGGACGGACACCTGGCCCCCCTGCTCCCAGCAGCCGGCACCGGACAGGAAGGAATGCCCGAACCCGCGGATCTTCGGGTCGTCGTAACGCCAGCCGGCGTAGTGCTCCCCGATCGGGCTGACCTGGATCAGGCCGAACGGCGCCGAGGCCCCCGGGAACGTATTGCCGTCATCCTTGCTGCCGATGAAGGTGTTGACCTCGCGCTCCAGCGCGGCCGGCGCGGCCGCCTGCAGCAGGGGCGCGCAGGCCAGGGCAAGCAGAGAGGTGACGGCGAGGACAGACGTTCGGCGCATGCGGGGTTCCTGTGGGTCGATGTCGGTGCGGGCGACCGGTGGCCCGGCCGATGCCGGGAACCAGGCGACTGGACGGGTGAAAGCCCCGCCATTGCTGGCCGGCCATCCCCCTGTTGGCGCGCGTCCAAATCCACGCAGCAGTGAATTTAGATCGATTCAAGTAAAGCACGGGGATTTCGACGGATGCATTCTGCGGCGCAACATGGATGTCGTCTGTGGCGGCGGCCTGGCTGCGGGCTGCGCCTGGAACGACCGCCTGGCATGGCGCCTGCGCAAGAAAACGTTTTCACCTCCACAGCGAAAACCGGCCGTTGCCGACATACCGCGGTCATATTGCGCAGCAGCATGCTTCGCCTCCCGGGCCGTGCTAAAAATCCCCCGCCAATCGTTTAGATCGATCCAACTCCGAACGGTCACGATTGACGGACAGGTAGGTGGGGGGGACCTGCCTCACGTTGCATGCGGGACGCACCGTCGTTCGTTGCTGGCAACAGCGACCTCCAGAATTAGATCGATTCAATCACGTATCGCCACCGTTTCAATCCAGGAGAGGGAGAGAGTGGAATGAACAAGATGTCCCGCATGCGCAACCGCGACACGCTGTCGGCAGCCATCACCGCCGCGCTGTTCGCCGCCGCGCTGGCCCCGGTCGGCGCCTTCGCGCAACAGGCCGGCACGACCCCGTCGCCGGACGCCACCACGCTCGACAGCGTGACCGTCACCGGCTACCGCTACGCCATCGAAAAGAGCCTGCAGCAGAAGCGCGATGCCAATGCCGTGGTCGAAGTGATCACCGCCGAGGACGTGGGCAAGTTCCCCGACAAGAACGTGGCCGACGCGCTGCAGCGCGTGCCGGGCGTGGTCATCACCCGCGATGGCGGCGAAGGCAAGACGGTCAGCGTGCGCGGCCTGGCGCCCGATCTCACCCTCACGCAGTTGAACGGCAACTACGTCGCCACCTCGGAAACCAACAACGAAGCCACGCGCTCGTTCAACTACACCCTGCTGCCGTCGAACATGCTGTCCAGCGCCGAGCTGTTCAAGTCGCCGGAAGCGCGCATCGACGAAGGCGGCATCGGCGGCACGGTGATCCTGCATACCCGCCGCCCGCTCGACATGGAAGCCAACTCGGGCTATGTCACCGTCGAGGGCACCACCTCCGACACCAGCCACGACATCGATCCGCAGCTGTCGGCGCTGTATTCCTGGCACAGCAAGGACGAGCGTTTCGGCGTACTGGTCGGGGTGACCCAGCAGAAGCGCACCAGCCGCACGATGGAAGCCAGCACCGAGGACTTCCAGTGGTACGGCAACAACACCGATGCGCGCGACGCCAACGGCAACGTGCTGGAACAGGACGGCATCCACTACTGGTGGGGCCGGTCCGGCTTCAATGACCAGAGCGGCCGCAACTACAGCGAATTCTTCATGCCGACCTCGGTGAACTTCGCCGTGAAGGAAGAAGAGCGCGAGCGCAAGGGTGGCCAGTTCACCTTCCAGTTCAAGCCGCTCGACAACCTGACGCTGACCGCCAATTACTTCCGCTTCGAGCTGGAAGGCAACTACACCCAGAACATGCTGAAGATTCCCGAATGGAATCTGGCGCGCT
This sequence comes from Stenotrophomonas sp. Marseille-Q5258, assembly GCF_946900935.1. Taxonomy (NCBI): domain Bacteria; kingdom Pseudomonadati; phylum Pseudomonadota; class Gammaproteobacteria; order Lysobacterales; family Lysobacteraceae; genus Stenotrophomonas; species Stenotrophomonas sp. Marseille-Q5258. Next base: position 123,001 of record NZ_CAMPPN010000003.1, on the reverse strand, counting down.
ACAACGGCGACGGCAACTGGGCCGGCGGCCGCATGCTGGACGGGCTCACCTTCGATCCCAGCGGCAGCATCGTGACCGGCGCGCAGTACGAGAAGCTGGCCGGCAAGACCTATTACTGCAGCGAGGAACAGGCTGCGGCCGCAGGCCTCGCGCCGGGTGGCTGGGGTCCGGACGACTGCACCATCCCCACCCCGCAGCTGACCGGCGACTACAGCCGTGAGAAGGCGCTGTCGCAGACCGCCGATCTGTCCATCGACTGGGACATCAGCCCGCTGTGGAAGGCCTCGTTCACCGGCGGCCGGACCTGGTCCGAAGGCGGCCCGTCGATGAAGTTCCGCATGGCGGCCAAGCCACGCCGCCAGGTCAATGGCGTGTGGCAGTCCGGCAACAGCTACAGCGCCTGGGACCTGACCGGCACGCCGAGCGCGACGTTCTCGCCGGACCTGCAGGAACAGTTGATGGCCGGCATCGCCGAAGTCGACACCGGCTCGACCGATTCGTCGTGGACGCAGACCGACATCAAGCAGAACTACTTCCAGGCCGATGTCACCAAGCTGTTTGAAAGCGGCTGGCTGGATTCGATCCAGTTCGGCACCAAGTACCGTGACGGCTCGGTCCATCGCAACACCGGCAACACCTACTGGGTGTGCCAGGGCAAGGATCCCGATCCGGCGTTCTACGACCAGAACCGCTACCAGTCCGGCTGCGATGCCTCGGCCGGTGTCGCCCAGCCCGGTTTCTTCCTGTCCAACCCGATCAACAACATCGCCGGCGGTTTCAACGCCAACGTGTTCCCGGGCATCAACTATCCGGCGTACATCAACTACCTCAACCAGACCTACGGTGGCTCGCACAATCGCAAGGAAGAGGATTTCGTCTACAACGTCGACGAGAAGATCTACTCGGGCTACTTCCAGGCCAACTTCCGCACCGAACGGGTCCGCGGCAACGTGGGCGTGCGTGTGGTGCGTACCCGCCAGTTCGCCGAATCCAGCGACTCGGTGGAGAAGTTCAACGACTACTTCCAGGACAACGCCGCCGGCACGCCGATGGGCTGCAACGATCCGGCGGCGGCACCGCTGATCGCCTCCAATACCGGCTATGTCTGCCAGAGCGGTTTCGTGCGCCTGCCCGACAACCTGGCGCGTGAGAAAACCTATGCGCTCAGCTCGATGGAGAAGACCTACACCGACTTCCTGCCGAGCTTCAACATCGCCTGGGACATCACCGACAGCCTGGTGCTGCGCGGCGCCGCGTCCAAGGTCATCGCCCGCCCCGGCTACACCAGCATCGCCTACCCGGGCGGTCTGAGCTATGTCAGCGAGGAGTACAGCAACGATCGCCGCGTCGCCGGCGGCACCGACACTCCCGGCTGGTACGGCTCGGGCAGCAACAAGAACCTGCAGCCGTTCGAGGCCACCCAGTACGACCTCGGTCTGGAGTGGTACTTCCGTCCGGGTTCGGTGGCCGGTGTGGCGCTGTTCCGCAAGGACATCAGCAACTTCACCGTGCCGGTGGTGCGCGACCAGCAGATGAACGTCGGTGGCCAGTCGGTGACGGTGCAGAAGTACTCCACCCAGGCCAACGGCCAGGATGGCGTGTCGCAGGGCGTTGAACTGTACGGCCAGTACACGTTCGATATCGGCCTGGGCATCCAGGCCAACTACACCTACAACGACACCAACCTGGCCGCCGTGGTGCTCGATGGCGAACGCATCGGTTCCTCGCCGCTGGTCGGCAGCGCCAAGAACCAGGCCAACGTCACGGTGTTCTACGAGAACGAGAAGTTCCTGGCGCGCGCCTCGTTCAACCGCCGTGGCGAAGTGGTGGGCGGTCTGAACAACGGTCTCACCCAGTACTCCGAACCGTATGACCAGCTGGACCTCAACGCGGCCTACAACATCACCGACGCCCTGATCCTGAGCGCATCGGTGCTCAACGCCACCAAGTCCGAGCAGCGCGTCTATCTCGGCAACGACAGCAAGGCGCGCCTGCTGTCCAACCTGTACTCCGGTCGCCAGCTCTACCTCGGCATGACCTGGAAGTTCTGAGTGTCTCCCCCCGCCTTCGGGCGGGGGTTGTTCCTCCACGGCAGCCGCGCTGGTACAGGCGGCTGCCGTTTTTGTTGCCGCAGCGGGCCGATGTCTCCGCGCGGGTCTACCCTGCGCGTGCGTCCAGCGCGGCGCGCAGCGCCGCCACTTCCGCGGCATCGGTGGCGATCCAGTCCGGCGACAGCCCGGTCAGCGCCAGGTTGTGGTGGCGCATGGCCGAGCGTTGCACGGCCTTGGCGGACGCATGCAGTTCCGTACAGCCGCTGCGGGCGGCAACGGCGGCAATGTTGCCGGCGTCGAGCCCTGCCCCGGCCATCACGCCGATGCGTCCGTTCGCCTGCGCGACCAGTGCGGCCAGCACCGCGGCCCCTGTCTCCGCGTTGGCCTGGCCGCCGGACGTCAGCACCCGCTGGCAGCCCAGTGCGATGACCTGCTCCAACGCGCGGGGCAGATCGCGCGCGGCATCGAACGCGCGATGGAAAGTCACCTGGAGCGGGCCGGCGGCCTGCACCAGCGCGCGGCACAGCGCCTCGTCGATGTCACCCTCGGCATCCAGCGCGCCGATCACCACACCATCGCAGCCCAGTGCACGGCAATGGGCGATATCGCGCAGCATGATCTCCGCGTCAAGCGCGCCGTAGTGGAAGTCGCCGGGACGCGGCCGGATCAGCACGAACAGCGGAATGCGCAGCTGCTCGCGCGCCACCGCGATGCTGCCGTGCGACGGCGTGGTGCCGCCTTCGGCAAGATTGTCGAACAGCTCGATCCTGTCCGCGCCCCCCTGCTGCGCGGCGAGCGCCGACGCAACCGAGTTGGAGGCGATCTCCAGCAGCCGGCGCGCCATGCTCAGCGCTGCTCGCTGGTATAGACCGACGCCGAGTCGCGCAGGTCATCCTGGCGGTCCTTGTCGCACACCGCGTAGACGAAGCCCCGGTGCAGCGCGTACGCGCCGACCTCCCCATGCCGGTCCATCGCCAGGAAACATACCTGCAGGGTCCTGCTGGCCTCCGGGCGCTTGCGCACCAGCCGTGCGATCGCTTCGCGGCACGCCTGTGCCGGCGACCGGCCCTGGCGCATGAGCTCCACCACCAGGAACGAGGCGGCATTGCGCATCATCTCCTCGCCGACGCCCGACGCCGTGGCGCCGCCGACCTCGTTGTCCACGTACAGGCCGGCGCCAATGATCGGGCTGTCACCGACACGTCCATGCAGTTTCCAGGCCATGCCGCTGGTGGTGCAGGCGCCAGCGAGGCGGCCGTGGGCATCGATGGCGAGCATCCCCAGCGTGTCATGGTTGCTGCTGTCGCCGGGGCGGCCGCGACGCTCCACGTTGATCTCGGGCGTGTACTGTGCGGTCTTCAACCAGTCGCGCCACGCCTTTTCGGCAGCCGGGGTGAGCAGCTTCTGGCGCTCGAAGCCCTGTTCCACCGCAAACTGCTGTGCGCCCTGCCCGACCAGCATCACGTGCGGCGTGTTTTCCATCACTTTGCGTGCCACCGACACCGGATGCAGGATGTCGGTCAGGGCAGCTACCGAGCCACAGCGGCCGTCGCCGTCCATGATGCTGGCATCCAGGCTGAGCACACCATCGCGGTCGGGGTTGCCGCAGCGCCCCACCGTGGGGTTGCACAGTTCGCTTTCGGCCCAGCGCGCGCCGGCCTCCACCGCATCCAGCGCGGTGCCCCCGGCCGACAGCACCGTCCATGCCGCCTGGTTGGCGCCCACGCCGAAATCCCAGGTGGACACCACCCGCGCGCCACTGCGGCGCTGCGCGCCTGCGTGCGGCAACACCAACCCACCGGCGGCCAGCGCCCCGGCCTGGAGAAACTGCCTGCGATCGGTCATGCCCACCCCTCCCTGCACTGCCTGTCGTCATCCCGCCGCACCGCGCGGCGGGAGTGCCTCACGCAACGGCGCGGCCGCGCCGTGCGTCGTGCCACACCGCCGCGCCGAGCATGCCCAGCTCGCCGTGGTCCACCCGCCACACCGGCACCTGCGCCAGCACACCGCTCATCACCCCCTTCGACAGGAAGCGCGCGCGGAAGTCACCGGCATGCAGGAAGGTGGCGATGCGGGTGGGAATGCCGCCGGCCAGGTACACCGAACGCGCGCCGAAGGTGATCGCCAGATCACCGGCCAGACTGCCCAGCCACGCGCTGAACACCTGCAGCGTTTCCACCGCCAGTGCGTCGTCGCCGGCCTGCGCGGCGGCGATCAGGTCTTCGGTGGTCTGCCAACGCGGCGTCACGCCGCGGATGCCGCACAGACACGGGTACAGGTTCATCAGGCCGCTGCCGGACAGGATCCGCTCCTGGTCCACATGCGCCCAGCGCTGCTGCATCTGGCGCAGGATCTCCAGTTCCAGCGCATTGCCGGCGGTGAGCGCGGCGTGCCCTGCTTCGCTGGCCAGCACCGGCTGGTCGCCGCCCTGGAAGCGCAGTGCCGCACCCAGCCCGGTGCCGGGGCCGAGCACCAGCGCCGGCCAAGGCGAGGCGACGACCGGCTCGCCGTTGAGCGCCACCAGGGTGTCCGGCTGCACGTGCGGAATGGCGTAGGCCACCGCTTCGAAATCGTTGATCAGCGCCAGCGAGCGCAGACCGGCCTCGGCCCGCGTGGCCGCCACCGATACAGGCCAGGCCAGGTTGGTGTTGACCAGGTGGTCGCCTTCCAGCAGCCCGGCGATCGCCACGACGGCGGTGTCGACCGGACGCAGGGCGGCGCGCGTGAAGTCGGCCAGGATCGCCGCCAGGCTGGCGTAATCGGCACAGCGGTACTGCCGCAGCCCGCTCAGGCGCGGCGGCAGACCCGCCTGCACCTCGGCAAGCCCGAGGCGTGCGAACGTGCCGCCGACATCGGCAACGATGATCGGATCATGGCGCATGGCCGGACCGGGCGTCGCACGGGACGAATCGGAAGGGAGCGGGACATGCCCGGAAAACGGTGCCGCAACGCTCACTCGCAGGCCTTGGCTGGGATCGAATCAATCCGGGCGATTTTCGGCGATCGCCCGGGGTTTGCAAAGCAGCGCCTGCCGTACAGGGGCGTATGCCAGCTCAGGGCGAGGCGACCTGCAGGCGATAAGTGGTGCTGGCGGTGGCGGTGGGGCCATCGCCGTGCACCGCGCGCACCTCGACTTTGTGCGCGCCGGCCGCCAGGTCGGTAGGCAGCGCCCCGCGCCACAGGTGCGGCGAGGGCGTGGCCTCCGGCGAGCGGTCGAAGCCGCGCAGACGTTCGGCGGTGTCGTCGGCGACATTCTCTTCCAGCAGGCGCGGGTCCGGCTGCACCACGCGCTTCATCGGCTGCCACGCGCCGTCATCGACGCGGTATTCGACCAGGGTGTCGTCCTGGCCCATGAACACATTGGCGTAAACGCCCCAGGCCGGATATGCGCCCTTGCGCAGCACGCGCGGCGCATGCAGCGCGATCTGGTAGTCATCCGGCGCACGCGCCACGTAGTAGCGCAGGGCATAGTCGCCAGCCGGCTTGACCGACAGCACGGCGTAGCCGTTCGGGGTGCCATCGCTCATGGTCGCGTCGGGGATGCCGTTGCTGTCTTTGACCCCCGACCAGAACGCACCGCAGGCCGCACCGACGTTGTACTCGTGCAGGGGCTTGGCGCCCTGCCAGCCCTCGGCGGCGCTGTGGTAATAGTGCCGCTGGGTGTGGCTGTGGCCGCTCAGCACCAGCACGTTGGGGAAGTCCTTGAGCAGCGCGAACAGGCGCTTGCGGTCGGCGTGGCGGAAGGTCTCGCGGCCCGGTTCGGCATCGAACAGCGGGATGTGCATGCCCAGAACGACCAGACGGTCGCGCGGCAGGGCCTTGAGGTAGTTGCCGAGGAAGGTGAACTGGTCCGCGCGCAGGCCGCCGATGTACTTCGGCCGCGCGGTGGGGTCGTAGACCACGTCGTCGAGGAACACGAAACTGGCGCCGCCCTCTTCCACCGCGTAGGTGTCCGGCCCGTACACCGCGCGCCAGCTGTCCAGCGAATGGCGGTCGTCGCCGGCGTCCATGTCCAGGTCGTGGTTGCCCGGCACGTGGAACCACGGCACCTGCAGCTGCGCGGTGACCTTGTTGATGGCCGGGTACAGCGACAGGTCGTCGTTGACGATGTCGCCCAGCGTGGTGCCCAGCCGCGCCGGGTGCTTGCCGACGATCGGCTCGACGATGGCGCGCTGGTAATACCCGATGTCCTGGCGGCTGGCGGTCTGCGAGTCGGAGAACACCAGCATCTCGAAGCCATCGCGGGCCGAGGCGGCGTCCTTGACCGGCTCCAGCGCGAAATCCCAGTGGCGGGTGCCGGCGCCGGTGGCGGCGATGCCGTCGTACTTCAGCCTGGGCGAGCCCTGTGGCGCGTAGTGACGCCAGTAAGCCGGCAGGCCGTTGGACGCCGCCGGGAACCGGTATTCATCCGGTTTGATCACGAAGACCGTCTGGCCGTCGCGCACCGGCAACGCATAGCTTCCGTCGGCGGCGGTCCGCACGATGGTCTCGCCGTTGGATACCTGCACGCCTGCCAGGCCCGGATCGGTGGGACCGCGCCCCGGCTTGCCGTCGCGCTCCTGATAGACCTTGCCGGTCACGGTCACCTCGGCAGCCCAAGCAGGGGCGGTCGTCAACAGCAGGCAGGCCAGCCAGACAGCAGTGCGGGTCATCGAGGGGGTTCCGTTCGGGGTGGGCGATTGTAAAGCCGCACATCATCCCCTGCGGTGCGTTTCACCAACGTTAAACGCACCGGTTCAACGCTCAGGCGGCGTGCCGTGCCGCCAGTACCGCCACCGCATCCTCCAGCCCGAGTCCCCGCGCACGCAGCAGCACGGTGAGGTGGAACAGCAGGTCCGCCGATTCGCCGAGCAGCGCCGCATCGTCCTGCACCACACCTGCCAGTGCGGTTTCCACGCCCTCCTCGCCCACCTTCTGGGCAATGCGACGGGTGCCTGCCTCGAACAGCGAGGTGGTGTAGCTGCCGGCCGGACGGTCCTGCGCGCGCTGCCGCACCAGCGCATCCAGCCGCCCGAGGAAGCTGCCGGGCGCCTGCGCGAAGCAGCTTTCGGCGCCGGTATGGCAGGTCGGTCCCGCCGGGCGTGCACTGACCAGCAGGCTGTCACTGTCGCAGTCCACCCGCACGGCCGTCACCGCCAGCACGTTGCCGGACGACTCGCCCTTGGTCCACAGCCGCTGCCGGCTGCGGCTGTAGAAGGTCATGTGGCCGGTCACCAGGGTGAGCTCCAGCGATTCGGCATTGGCATAGCCGAGCATCAGCACGGCCAGCGTATCGGCGTCCTGCACCACCACCGGCAGCAGGCCGTCGCCCTTGGCCCAATCCAGTGCAGCCAGCGCCTCGCGGGAGGGGAATACGTCAATAGACATCACGGACCTCGATCTGCTGCTCGCGCAGGAACTGCTTGAGTGCGGGAATGGCAATGGCGCCACTGTGGAACACGCTGGCGGCCAACGCACCGTCGACGTCGGCCTGGTCGAACACGTCAGCGAAGTGCTGCATGTCCCCGGCGCCGCCGGACGCGATCAGCGGCACCTGACACAACGCGCGTGCCTGGCGAAGCTGGGCCACGTCGTAGCCGCGGCGCACGCCATCGCTGTCCATGCAGTTCAGCACGATCTCGCCGGCACCGCGGCGCTGTGCGTCCACCAGCCAGTCCAGCGTGCGCATCGGCACTGCCTGGGTCTTGTCGGGGTCGCCGCTGAAACGGCGCACCCGCCATTGGCCATCAGGCTCGCGGACCGAATCGATGCCGACCACCACGCACTGCACGCCGAAGGCGTCGGCCAGTTCCTCGATCAATGCCGGGCGCCCGAGCGCCGGCGAATTGATCGATATCTTGTCGGCGCCGGCATACAGCACGCGGCGGGCGGTCTCCACGTCGCTGATGCCACCGGCGACGCAGAACGGAATGTCGATCAGACGTGCAATGCGCTCGATCCAGCCCACATCGACCGCACGGCCCTCCGGGCTGGCCCCGATATCGTAGAACACCAGCTCGTCAGCGCCCTGGTCGCGGTAGCGCAGGGCCAGCTCGGCGATGTCGCCCATGTCCACGTGATCGCGGAAGCGTACGCCCTTGACCACGCGGCCGTCGCGCACGTCCAGGCAGGGAATCAGCCGGCGGCTCAGCATGCCAGCGCCTCCGCCAGGCTCATGCGCCCTTCCAGCAGCGCCTTGCCCAGGATCGCGCCACCGCAGCCCACCACCTTGGCCTCGGCAACATCGGCGGCGCTGCGCACGCCGCCGGAGGCCTGCACGGCCACGCCGGGCAGCAGCGTCGACAGGTGCCGGTACAGCGCGATGTTCGGCCCGGACAGCATGCCGTCCCGGGCGATGTCGGTGCACAGCAGGTGGCGCATGCCGGCCTGCGCATAGCGCTGGGCCAGTGCATCCAGGGTCACGTCGGCGGTTTCGGTCCAGCCGTGCACCGGCAGCAGCCAGCGGCCGTCGTCGGCCTGCCGGGCATCGAGTGCGATCGTCAGCCGCTCCGCGCCGAACTCACGCAGCCAGCCAATCACCGTATCCGGTTCGCGTACCGACACGGAGCCGACCACCACGCGGGCAGCGCCCGCCTGCAGGAGGCGCGCGACATCCTCGCGCGAGCGCACGCCCCCGCCGGTCTGCACCTTCAGCCCGGTCTGCGCGGTGATCGCCGTGAGCAGGGGCGAGAGGGTGTAGCCGCCGGCACGGGCGGCGTCGAGGTCGACCAGGTGCATCCAGCTCGCGCCGGCGTCCGCAAAGACCTGCGCGCGCGGCAGCGGGTCGTCGCCATAGGTGGTCTGCCGGGTGTAATCCCCCTGCAGCAGGCGCACCACGCGGCCGTCGCGGATGTCCAGTGCGGGATAGACGATGAAACTCATGGGGAGGCGTTCTCGATGAAGTTGCGCAGGATCCGGGCACCGGTGGCGGCCGACCGTTCGGGATGGAACTGCGCGCCGCTGTGGCGGCCGCGCTGCACCACCGCCGCGAACAGGCCGCCGTGGTCGCATGCTGCCACGGTGTGTTCGTTCAATGGCGCGGCGTAGCTGTGCACGAAGTAGGCACTGGCACGATCGGCCACGCCGTGCATCAGCGGCGCATCGCGCAGCGGCAGCAGGCGGTTCCAGCCCATGTGCGGCACCCGGATCCCGGTGGCCGGATGCAGGTGGCGGACGACGCCGGGCAGCAGCCCGAGGCACTCGACATGACCTTCTTCGGAGCCTTCAAACAACAGCTGCATGCCCAGGCAGATGCCCAGCAACGGCACCTCCAGTTCACGCAGGGGTTGCACCAGCCCCTGCGCATGCAGGCGCGCCATGCCATGCGGCGCGGCACCCACACCGGGCAGAATCACCCGCGACACGCCGCGCAGGCCGGCCGCGTCGCGCACCAGTCGCACGCGCGCGCCAAGCCGTTCCAGCGCATAGCGGACCGAGCCGAGATTGGCGCCGCCGGCATCGATCAGGGCGATTTCGCTCACAGCGCCCCCTTGGTACTGGGCATCGCGCTGCCCTGCCGTGGCAAGGCCTGGCGAAGGGCGCGCGCAAGTACTTTGAAGCACGCCTCGACTTTGTGGTGGTCGTTGTCGCCTTGCACGCGGAGGTTGAGGTTGAGCCCGGCCGCGTCGCACAGCGAGCGGAAGAAGTGGGGTACCAGCTCGGTGGGCATGTCGCCCACACGTTCGCGCTTGAAATCGCCCTCGAACACGAAGTACGGCCGGCCGCTGAAATCCAGCGCGGCGCTGGCCAGGGTCTCGTCCATCGGCAGGGTAAAGCCATAGCGGCCGATGCCGCGCTTGTCGCCCAGCGCCTCGCGCAGGGCCTGGCCCAGGGCCAGACCGGTGTCCTCGATGGTGTGGTGCTCATCGATATGCAGGTCACCCTCGGCGTGCACGATCAGCGCGAACCCGCCGTGCTTGCCGATCTGCTCCAGCATATGGTCGAAGAACGGCAGACCGGTATGGATCCGCGGTTCGGCGACGCGGTCCAGATCGACCTCGACGCGGATGCGGGTTTCCCTGGTAGTGCGCTGCACTGTCGCCCGGCGTGGCGCGTCGGCCAGCTCGTGCGCAATGCCGTTCCAGTCCCACTCGCCGCCGAACTGTGCGGTGCGCAGCTGGAAACCGCGGATGTTCATGTTCTGCGCGAACTGGATGTCAGTGGGGCGGTCGCCGACCATCGCCGAGCGCGCCCAGTCGATGCTGCGGTCCTGCAGATAGGGCAGCATCAGGCCGATGCCGGGCTTGCGCGTCGGCGCATTGTCGTGCGGCCAGGTGCCATCGATGAGCACGTCACGGAACACGATGCCCTGGCTGGCGAAGATCTGCAGCATCAGGTCGTTGGGGCCGTCGAAGCTGGCCTGGGGATAATCTTCGCTGCCCAGCCCGTCCTGATTGCTGACGATCACGAACTGATAGCCGGCGTCACGCAGCTTGAGCATCGCCGGGATCACATCGCGGACGAAGCGCAGCTTCTCGTAGGCATCGATCTGGAAATCGGCTGGCTCCTCGATCAGGGTACCGTCGCGGTCGACAAACAGAATCGGGGTCATGCGGCAGCCCTCCGGGCAATCAGGGCGGCAAGCACGCGGTCGTTCTGCTCCGGGCTGCCAATGGTGATGCGCAGCGCATCGCCGAGCTGGGGCGCGGCACGCTGGTCGCGCACCACCACACCGGCGGCGAGCAGCGCATCGAACGCAGCCTGTGCATCGGCAAAGCGCACGAGCAGGTAGTTGCCCTGCGAGGGGTACACGCGCACCACGCCGGGCAGCACGGCCAGGCCAGCCTGCAGACGCGCGCGTTCGGCCTTGACCTGTGCGATGCGCTGGCCGGTGACGGCCAGGGATTCCGGCTCAAGACCGGCCAATGCCAGATCCGCACAGGGGGCCGGCACCGGGTACGGCGCCTGGCAGCGGCGCAGCAGCTGGATCAGCGCGGCATCGGCGATCAGGCTTCCGATGCGGGCGGCCGCCAGCGCGTGCGCCTTGGACAGCGTCCGCAGCACGGCGATGTTGTCGTGGCGGCTCAACAGCGTCGTGGCAGACGGCTGCTCCGCATACTCGCCATAGGCCTCGTCCACCACCACCAATGCTCTGCCCTGCAGCGCCGTCGCGACACGCTCGATCTCGGCCAGCGCGATCGTGCTGCCGGCCGGGTTGGATGGCGAACACAGGAACACCAGCTTGGCGTTGCCGCCCAATGCGGCAGCGATCACCGCGTCGATGTCGGCGTCCAGCGCGTCGCCGCGGTCAATCAGCGGCACTTCGACCAGCGGCGCGTTCTGCAGCCGCGCGCACACCGCGTACATGCCGAACACCGGCGGGGTGGTCACCACCGCGTCGCGGCCCGGCTCGCACAGGGCGCGCACCAGCAGATCGATGGCTTCGTCGCTGCCGCGCCCGATCAGCAACTGCTCGGGCGCGCAGCCATACAGAGCGGCCAGCCGCTCGCGCAATGCCGCCGGCTGCGGGTCCGGATAGCGCCGCGCGCCACCGGCCACGTCGGCCGGGTTGGCCCACGCCGATTCGTTGGCGTTGAGCCACACATCGCCCACCAGCGCACCGCTGCGTGCCGACGAGTAGCCCGCAAACGCCTGCAGATCGTCGCGCACCAGCGACAGGATGGAGGCAGCGTTCATGCGGCCGCCTCCATGCGCAGCGTCACCGCGTTCTCGTGCGCGTCCAGGCCTTCGGCGCGGGCAAGGATGCGCGCGCATTCGCCGATCGCGGCGATGCCCGCAGGCGTGGCCGACTGCACGCTGATCAGGTTCTGGAAGCTGGCCACGCTCACGCCGCTGTAGGCACGCGCGGCACCGGCGGTGGGCAGCACGTGGTTGGTGCCGCTGCAGTAGTCGCCCAGCGCTTCGGGGGTGTAGTCGCCGAGGAACACCGAGCCGGCCGCCTCGACCTTGTCCAGCCAGGCACGTGGTTCGCGCAGCGCCAGGATCAGGTGTTCGGGCGCGTAACGGTTGCTGATCTCGAAGGCCTGCGCCAGGGACTCCACCTGGATCAGGCGCGATGCCTGCAATGCCTGCACCGCGATCGACGCGCGCGAGAGGCGGCCGAGCTGGTCGTCGACGGCCGCCGCCACCCTGGCGAGCATGGCCGGATCATCGGTGAGCAGCAGCACCTGCGAATCCGGGCCGTGCTCGGCCTGCGAAAGCAGGTCTGCGGCGACGAATGCGGGGTTGGCGCCGGCATCGGCAATCACCAGCACTTCAGAGGGACCGGCGGGCATGTCGATGGCCGCCGCACCGTCCTGCGCCACCTGCTGTTTGGCCTCGGTGACGAAACTGTTGCCCGGCCCGAACAGCTTGTCGCAGGCCGGTACGCTCTCGGTGCCGTAGGCCATTGCGGCGATGGCCTGTGCGCCGCCGAGCGTGAACACGCGGTGCACACCGGTCAGGCGCGCGGCCACCAGCACTGCCGGATCGGCGCTGCCGTCGCTGCGCGGCGGCGTACACAGCACCACTTCGCGGCACCCGGCCAACCGCGCCGGCACACCCAGCATCAGCGCGGTGGACGGCAACGGCGCGCTGCCGGCCGGCACGTACAGGCCGACCCGGCCAATCGGCCGCACCACGCGCTCGCAGCGCACCCCGGGAGCGGTATCCACCGCATAGCCCTGGCTCATGCCGGCCTGGTGGAACATCGCGATGCGTGCGGCGGCCTCGCTCATCGCCTTGCGCAGGTCGGCCGACACCGCCCGCTCGGCGGCGGCGAACTCGGCCTCGCCGACCTCGAAGGTTGCCGGGGCCACGCCATCGAAGCGCAGGCTGATTTCGCGCAGCGCCGTATCGCCGTCGGCGCGTACCGCCGCGATCAGCGACGCCACCGATTCACGGGTGCGTGCCGCTACGGCCTGCACGGGGCGCTGCAGCGACTGCGCCTGGGCATCGGCATCCAATTGGGACCATTGCAGACGATTCATGCCAGCGACCGCTCCACGCTCAACACCATCAACCCCTGGGCGCCAGCGCGCTCCAGCTCCTCCAGCCGCTGCCAGGTCAACGCACCGTGGCACATGGTCTGCAGGCGCAGGTGTCCACCGTCGTCGGGCAGGTGCACCAGCGGATCGGCATCGGGCAGCAGCCGGCTCAGCTCGGACACGCGGTCGCGTGCGGCGCGGAACATCAGCAGCTTGCTGTCCTGCACGTTGACCACTGCATCGAGCCGGCGCAGCAGCATTGCCATCAGGCCGGCGCGCGCGTCGTCGGGTGTCCGCACCGGACCGGCCAGCACCGCCTCGCTGTCCAGCAGCGTTTCCACCGGCGTCAGCTGGTTGGCGGCCAACGTCGCGCCGCTGGAGACCAGGTCGCAGATCAGGTCGGCCGTGCCGAGGCGCGGGGCGATCTCGACCGAGCCGGACAGCTCCACCACCTGCGCGTCGATGCCGCGCGCCTCCAGCCAGTCGGCCAGGATCGCCGGATAGCTGGTGGCGATGCGCTTGCCGGCCAGCGTGGCCACGCCCTGCCACTCCCATTCCTCCGGCACGGCGAGCATCAGCCGGCACTGGCCGAAGTTGAGCCCGCGCAGGGCTTGATAAGCCTGCGGCAACCCGATCCGGCGACGGGCGGCGCCCTGCTCGTCCAGTTCGTTGCGGCCGACGATGCCGAAATCGCAGACGCCGTCAGCGATCAGGCCGGGAATGTCGTCGTCGCGCACCAGCAGCAGGTCCACCGGCAGCGATTCGCCATAGCAGAACAGCTTGTCACGGCTCTGCCGCCAGCTCAGCCCGCAGGCGGTCAGGAGGCTGCGGGCAGGCTCGGCCAGCCGCCCGTTCTTCTGGATGGCAATACGCAGCCGGTCGCGTGCCGGGGCAGTCTGGGTTGCACTCATGGGGAGGGTCTCTACGTGGATTCGGAGGTGGACGCAGTGGCGGCAACGGCAGCGGCATAGCCGCCGTGTCCATGCTCCAGCGAACGCGCGACACGGCCGGTGGTGGTCACGCTGACGCCTGTCAGTTCATGGATTTCGCGATACGGCACGCCCTGCTGCAGCAGCGGCACCACCTTCCAGCGGTCCGACAGCGCCTCCAGTTCGGCCGGGGTGCACAGGTCGCGCAGGAACGCGGTCACCTGTGCCGGACTGGACAGCGCAGCGAACGCGCGGGCCAGCGCCGACAGGTCGGCCTGGGCATCTTTTTCACGGGGGATAGGGCGTAGTTTCATCGTATGAATGTAATAGCGCGCTAATACATTAGCGCAAGTAAACGACCGCAGTCAAACGCCGACGGGTGCGGACCGGGAAGGATTCAGGTGTGGGGGAGCGCCGGGCGCTGGCCAGCGGGCCGCGCAGGGCGTAGGTGCTCAGGGGGTGCGATGGCGGACGGGAGCGCCGCCTAGCAACGGGCGGCTCGACCGGACGTGGTGCCAGGGTATCGGGGGGCGGCGGTGCCGAGGGGTCGAAGAACGATGGCGGATGACAGATAAGCCGACCGACGGTCCGCTCTACCGGGGGGTGCGCTGGCAGCGCACCTCGGCGCGCAGGGCGCCGCTGCGCAGGCATTCGCCGAACAGACTGCCCTGGCGGCTGGGAATGGGCTGCAGCGCTTCCAACGGGCCGGCCCGGCCGCCGCACGTCCGCGCGGCGAGGGCTTCCAGATCCAGCTCCAGCGGATTCCGCTGCGGCGGCGCCGGGAGGTGAACATGGCAGCGGTCCGCCTCCAGCCGGTAGTGTCCCGGCCCGATGCGCAGGCTGTGCAGCGCCGGGTCGCTCTGGCACCCGGTCAGCAGGAGTGCCATCAGCGCCCCGGCCGCGGCCTGTCTCACGGCATGACCTTGGCCTGTTCCAGCTCCACCTGGAGGGCGCTGGCCAATTCCTCGCGGGCAACCTCGAACTGCTGCTCGCGCAGCAGGTCCTTGACCGCGACCACGCCGCGCGCCAGCTCGTCCTCGCCGGCCAGCACCACGAAACGGATGCCCGCCTTGGCGGCGTACTGGAACTGCTTGCCGATCTTCTTCGGCTCCATCTGCACTTCGGCATTGATGCCGCCGGCACGCAGGCGGCGGGCGATGTCCAGCGACTGGGCCAGACCGTTGTCGTCCATCAGCGCCACCAGCGCATGCACGCTGCTGTCCTCGATGCCGGCGATCAGCCCGGCTTCGCGGAGCTGCCAGAACAGGCGGGTCAGGCCGATCGAGATGCCCACGCCGGGCAGACGCGACTTGCTGTAGTGGCTGGCCAGGTCTTCATAGCGGCCGCCCGAGCAGATCGACCCGATCTGCGGGTGGTCGGTGAGCGTGGTCTCGTAGACGGTACCGGTGTAGTAATCCAGGCCGCGGGCGATGGAGAAATTCAGGCAGTACGCGGTCTCCGGCACGCCCAGCGCCTTGACCAGCTCCAGCACCTCACGCAGCTCGGCCACGCCGGCCTTGAGCATGTCGCTGGCGGCCGGGTCGGCCAGCAGTGCATCCAGCTGCGCCAGCGCATCGGCGTGGCTGCTGGAGCGCACCGCGACGAACGCCAGGATCCGCTCGACCTGCCCGGCCGGAATGCCGAAGCCCTCGCCCACCAGTGTCTCGCGCACGTAGTCCGGGCCGCGTTTGTCCAGCTTGTCCACTTCGCGCAGCACCGCCAGCTGGCGTTCGCCATCGGCCACGCCCAGGCTTTCGAAGAAGCCGCGCAGCAGCTTGCGGTTGTTCAATTGGATGCTGAAATCACCGATGCTCAGTTCGGCGAACACCGCGTGGATCACGGCCAGCACCTCGGCGTCGTAGCGCACGCTCAGGCTGTCCTTGCCGATCACATCGATGTCGCACTGGTAGAACTCGCGGAAACGCCCGCGCTGGGCGCGCTCGCCGCGGTACACGCGCTGCATCTGGTAACGGCGGAACGGGAAGGTCAGGTCGTGCTCGTGCTCGGCCACGTAACGCGCCAGCGGCACGGTCAGATCGAAACGCAGGGCCAGTTCCGGCAGGCTCCGGTCGCCCGCTTCGGCCGCATTGGCCAGCGCGCCGGTGGACTGCACGAAATACACCTGGCGCTCGGTCTCGCCACCGGACTTGGTCAGCAGCACGTCGGACAGCTCGAACACCGGCGTCTCCACCGGCAGGAACCCGAACCGCTCGTAGTTGCGGCGGATGACGTCCAGCATGCGCTGGAACGCGATCTGCTCACGCGGCAGCAATTCCATGATGCCGGGCGGCGTACGGGGCTTGATCACTTGCGGGACTCCTGCAAAACGGGGGGATGAGCGAGCTGCGTATTCTAGCCGCAGCCGGGCGGCGGCACCTCGTCCGGCGGGCATGGCCCGGGCCAACGACCGCATGACGTATCATAGGCAGGCCCCGCTCCCTGGTTCGACATGACCCGGCCTCACCCCGGTAACGCCCTCTCCGCCGTTGAAGACCCTGCCACGCCGGGCTGCTCGCCGCTGCGCGACTGCCTGCACTGCTCGGTGCGCCATCTGGCGGTGTGCTCGGCGCTGGCGCCGGACGAGGTGCTGGCGCTGGAGCGGGTCACCGTGTCGCAGCCGCTGCCGCTGGGTGCCAACCTGGCGCGCGCCGGCGAGCCGCGCCATCATGTCTATACCTTGACCGCCGGCGCGCTGCGCCTGGTCCGCACCCTGGCCGACGGCCGCCGTCAGATCAGCGGCTTCGTACTGCCGGGCGACTATCTCGGCCTCAGCGGCAGCGACCACCACCGCTATGACATCGAGGCCATCGCCGACAGCCGCGTGTGCCGGGTCGCCCTGCCGCAGATGAAGGACCTGCGCGCGCGCTTCCCGCACCTGGAGCGCAAGCTGCTGCAGCGCGCCTGCCAGGAGCTGGATGCCGCGCAGGACGCCGCGCTCGCGCTGGGCCGTCTGCAACCGGCCGAGAAGCTGGCCGACTTCCTGCTGCGGCTGGCCGCGCGCGAGGCACGGCTGGGGGGCGACGGGACACGCGTGACCCTGCCGATGGGGCGCGGCGACATCGCCGACCACCTTGGCCTGACGATGGAGACGGTCAGCCGCACCTTCACCAAGCTGCGCCAGCAGGGCCTGATCGCCCTGCCCCATCTGAACACTGTCGAGATCCTCGACGAAGATGCGCTGCGCCAACTGTCGGCCGACGAGGCGTACTGACGCACGGCCGGGCTCCCTCCGGCGTTGACGGGCGTTACGGCTGCAGCAGCACCTCACGCAACGCGGCGTAGTCCGGCGCGCAGGGTTCGGCGCTGGCCGGGCGCTGCAGCAGCCGGGCCAATGCCGGCGGCACCTGCAGCGCACGGCCGATCAACGGCTCGACCACCCCCTCGAACTTGGCCGGATGCGCGGTGGCGGCCACCGCCCAGTCCCCCGCGACCCCCTCCGCGCGCAGGCGTTCGAGCAGGGCGACCGCCGTTGCCGTATGCGGACAGAACACCTCGCCCGCCTGCGCATACCGCCGCGCGATCAGGGCCCGGATCGCCGCATCGTCCATCGCATCGGCACGGAAGTCGGCCCGCAATGCCGTGTCGTCCTCGGCATACAACCAGCGCAGCCGTTCGAAATTGCTGGGTGCCCCCACGTCCATCGCGTTGGCCACCGTCTGCACGCTGGCGGAGGGTGCGTAGTCGGCGCCGTGGAAGTAACGCGGCAGCACATCATTGGCATTGGTGGCCAGGGCGATCCGGCCCAGCGGCAGGCCCATCGACCGCGCCAGTACCGCGGCCATCGCATTGCCGAGGTTGCCGGTGGGCACCACCAGGTTCAGTACCTGCCCGGTGGCGGCGTGGTGTTCCAGCGCGGCGTGCGCGTAATAGCTCATCTGCGGCAGCCAGCGCCCGAGGCTGATGCTGTTGGCCGAGCTCAGCGGCACCTGCGCCTGCAGCGCGCGGTCGCCCAGCGCCTGCTTGACCATCGCCTGGCAGTCGTCGAACGATCCGGCCACGCGCAGGGTGCGGATGTTGTCGCCGAAGCAGCCCAACTGGTGCGCCTGGCGTGGCGATACCCGCCCATCCGGATACAGCACCACCACCCGGATACCCGGCTGGCGATGGAACGCGGCCGCCACGGCAGCCCCGGTATCGCCGGAGGTGGCCACCACGATCGTCAACGGGCGGGCCTGGTCGCGCTGCAGCCGGGCCAGGCTGGCGGCGAGGAAGCGTGCCCCGAAGTCCTTGAATGCCGCCGTGGGCCCGTGGAACAGTTCCAGTACGTGGTCAGCCGGGGTGGACAGGGCGCGCAACGGCGCGGGGAAATCGAACGCCTGCGCGCACAGCGCCGGCAGCGCCGCGGCCAGCGCATCGCCGGCGAAGTACGGGGCGAGCACCGCTGCGGCATCCTGCGCGAGGCTGCCCCGCGCGCGCCATGCCTGCGGTGCCGGACGTTGGGCGGGAACGTACAGCCCGCCATCAGGCGCAAGCCCGGCAGCAATGGCCTGGCTCAGCGAAGCGGCGGGGGCGGCATGACGGGTGGAAACGAAATTCATCGGACATCCTGGGGAAAGGGAGAGGATCGCGGCGCTCACAGCAGATGCGCGC
Source organism: Stenotrophomonas sp. Marseille-Q5258 (assembly GCF_946900935.1). Classification (NCBI taxonomy): domain Bacteria; kingdom Pseudomonadati; phylum Pseudomonadota; class Gammaproteobacteria; order Lysobacterales; family Lysobacteraceae; genus Stenotrophomonas; species Stenotrophomonas sp. Marseille-Q5258. Next base: position 104,527 of record NZ_CAMPPN010000003.1, on the reverse strand, counting down.
CGGGCGCGTTCAACGGCGACACCCAGGCCTGGCTGTCGAACCCGGCATTGGCGAACGCCTGCTGCACCGCCGCCTGCGCGGCCTGCGCCGCAGCGGCATCTTCGAACCAGGCGAACACGCTGGGACCGGCACCGGAAATGCTCGCCCCCATCGCATCGGCCGCCAGCGCCGCATCGCGGGCGGCGTGGAAGCCGCCGATCAGCCCGGCACGACGCGGCTCGACCAGCACATCGCGCAGCCCGGCGCGCACCAGCGTCGCATCGCCGGTGTAGCAACCGCTGAGGACCAGCGCGAGGTTGGCGCTCTGCGCGACAAACTCCGACAGCGCGTACGCGCCCTGCAGGGCCGCGCGTGCGCGCCGGGTTTCCAGCACCGCCTCGGGATGGACCAGCAGGCTGTGCCACCCCGCCGGCACCGGCACCGGCACCAGCCGGTCGGCCGTGCTCAGCACCACCCCGCCCAGCAGCATCGGGCCAAGGTTGTCGCCGTGGCGGCCACCGCTGGCCACCGCCTCGCCGGTCAACGCGAACGGATACAGCGCCTCGCGCGCCAGCGGCACCGCCAGCAGCGCGTTGGCGGCCACCAGCGCGGCCACGCACGATGCGGCCGAACCGCCCATGCCCGAGCCCAGCGCGATGCCCTTGTCGATCTCCACCGCGAAACCGAACGGCAGCGCCAGTGCCTCGCGCAGCGCGATCAGGGCGGCTCCGGCGGTGTTGTCTTCGGCGCGCAACGGCAGGTCGAACGGGGTGCCGCGGATGGCCGCGATGCGCACCTCGGGCGCATCGATCCGCCGCACCGTCACGGTATCGCCTATGCCGGCAATGGCATGGCCGAGAATGTCGAAGCCGACGGCCGCGTTGCCGACCGACGCCGGTGAGAACGCCCGGGCCTGGTCCGTGCCTGCGCTCACAGGCGCGCTCCTTCACCGGCGGCCACGCGCAGCAGATCGGCGAACACGCCTGCCGCCGTCACGTCCGGCCCGGCCCCCGGCCCCTGCACCACCAGCGGGTTGTCGCAGTAGCGGCGCGTGGTGAACTGCACCACGTTGTCGGTGAGCCGCAGGCCTGCGAACGCGTGCCCCGCCGGCAGTTCGACCAGCCCCACCGCCGCGCCCTCCGCCGACAGCCGCGCCACGTAGCGCAGCACCGCCCCGCGCGCCCGCGCCTGCGCCAGGCGCTCGGCGAACACCGCATCCACTGCGCCCAGCCCGGCCATGAAACCCTCCACGCTGGTCTGGCGCAGCGCTTCGGGCACCAGACTCTCCACCTGCACCTGCGCCAGGCTCAGCTCGCGCCCCGCTTCGCGTGCGAGGATCACCAGCTTCCGCGCGACGTCGACACCGGACAGATCATCGCGCGGGTCCGGCTCGGTGTAGCCCATTCCGCGCGCCTGCTCCACCAGCGCCGAGAACGCTACCTGCCCGTCGTACTTGTTGAACAGCCACGCCAGCGTGCCGGAGAAGATGCCGTCGATGGCCAGCACTTCGTCGCCGGTATCGACCAGGTCGCGCAGCGTGGTAATCACCGGCAGCCCGGCGCCGACCGTGGCTTCGTAACGGAAGCGCGCACCGCTGGCGGCGGCGGCGTCGCGGATGGCGTGATAGCGCGCCAGCGAGCCGGCGCCGGCCTGCTTGTTCGGCGTGACCACGTGGATGCCGGCCGCCAGCCAGCCGGCGTAGCGGTCGGCAACGTCTGCGCTGCCACTGCAGTCGATGATGACCGCATGCGGCAGGTGCGCCGACAGCAGATGCGCAGTAAAGGCGTCCAGGTCGCTGGGCACGCCGCCGGCCGACAACGCCTCGCGCCACGGCCCCTGCAGGCTGCGCGGATCCAGCAGCATCCGGCTGCGCGAGGCGACCGCGCGCAGCCGCAGGTCCAGGTTGGCCCGGCCCAGCAACGACGCCTGCGCACCCTGCAACTGGTCCAGCAGCGCTGCGCCGACGTTGCCGGGGCCGATCACGCCGACCGCGAAGGTCTGCGGCGACAGCCAGAAGCCGGCGTGTGCCGCACGCAGCGCCTTGGTGGCGTGCCGGCTGTCCACCGCCACCGAGATGTTGCGCTCGGACGAGCCCTGCGCGATCGCCAGAATGTTGACCTGCGCGCGGCCGAGCGACTCGAAGAGCCGCGCGGCCACGCCGGGCTGCCCGGCCATGCCGTCGCCGACCGCTGCCAGCACGCTCACGTTGTCGGTGACCTGCACGCGCTGCACCTGGCCCAGGCTCAGCTCATGGGCGAACGCGTGCAGCAGCGCATCGCGTCCACGGGCCACTTCGGCCTGCCGGACCACGCAGCAGATCGAGTGTTCGGACGATCCCTGCGAGATCATCACCACCGATACGTGCGCGTTGCGCAGTGCCGCGAACACGCGCTCGGCGGTGCCCGGCACGCCGATCAGGCCAGTGCCTTCCAGGTTCAGCACCGCCAGATCCGGACTCAGTGTCAGGCCTTTGATCGGGCCGGACGCGGTGCGCTCGGCCGTGATCCGCGTCCCCGGATGATCGGGCCGGAACGTGTTGCGGATGATGATCGGCAAGCCGCGCTCGATGGCCGGCGACATCGTCTGCGGATGCACCACCTTGGCGCCGAAATAGGCCAGTTCGCAGGCCTCGTCGTAGCTCAGCGCCTCCAGCTGCACGGCTTCGGGGACAACGCGCGGATCGGCCGACAGCACACCATCCACATCGGTCCAGATGTGCAGTTCATCGGCATTGAACAGCGCGGCGAAAATGGCACCGGAGTAGTCGCTGCCGTTGCGGCCGAGAGTGGTCACGCGGTCGCGCCGATCGCGAGCGACAAAGCCGGTGGCCACCACGCGGGGAGCCGGGTGCGCCACCCGCCACTGCTGCAGGCGCTGGGCGCTGACGGCCCAGTCCACATCCACGCCCAGTTCGCCGCGGTCGACCACCAGTACGTCGCGCGCATCCAGCACCTCGCACGCCACGCCGGAAGCCTGCAGGTAGTGCCCAAGCAGATGCGCCGAGTACACCTCACCCAGGCCCTGCACCCGATCAAGCACTTCGGCCGGCAGCTCACCGATCACTGCCAGCGCGCCCAGCACTTCGGCCAACTGGTCGAAACGCGCATCCAGCCATTCCACGGTCGCACCGGCATGCTCGCCCAGCAGCGCCACGGCCGCCCCGCGGTGCCGCGCGCGCAGGTCGTGCCAGTGGTCCCGCCAGGTGGGCGCGTTGTCGGCGGCCAGCCCGGCCAGGGCGATCAGCGCGTCGGTGACCCCCTTCATCGCCGACACCACGGTGATCTGGGTCGCCTCCTCGCGCGCCAGCAGCAGGTGCGCGACATGGCGGTAGCGCTCGGCATCGGCGACCGAGGTACCGCCGAACTTGTGGACCACGGTCGCGGTGACCGCGCGCAACGGCGCGGCAGCAACAGGGGCTTCGTCGGAACAGGGGGGAACGGCGGCAGAAGACATGCTGACCTCGATTCGAGGCCCCGCGTCATTCAGGCTGAAGGCATCCCCCGCAACCTGATCTGGGTGCGGGGCCGTGGTTTTCGGAAATTACGCGAAGACGACGGGCCGCACCAGGCGAGTGGTGACGGTGGTAATGGTGGTGGTACCGGCAGCCACGACCGCGCGACCCGCAGAGGCGGGAAGCGACGTCAGGGCGGTGGCGGTACGCAGGTCCATGCGGCAAGAAAACTACGCCGGCCCCGCGACTGTCAAGTGCTGCGTTGCAAAAAAGCCGATGCGGCCAACGCCACGCAACCTCGGCGAAACGGTTGCGAATGTGACCATCCTTGCAGCGTGCGGCCTGGCGGTCAGCCGGCGTGCTCGGCCACCGCCCGCGGCGGCCGATGCGCGTGCGCGCACAACAGCACGCCGGAGACCAGGCAGACGATCGCCACCGCCTCCATGTGCGTGGGCCAGCGTTGCTGCCAGGCGAATCCGTACAGCAGCGCGAACAGGGTCTCGAACACGATCATCTGCCCGGTGAGCGTCAGCGGCAGATGCCGGCTGGCCCGGTTCCAGCAGGCATTGCCCAGCACCGAGGCCACCACCGCCACACCGGCGCTGACCAGCCAGAACAGGCCCCACTGTGCCGGCGGGTGCGCGGGCGTCCCGGCGAAGAAGGCAGTGGGTACCAGCAGCAGGGCCAGCGCACCGGTCGCCACGCCGGTGAGCAACGACCAGTCATGCCCGCTCAGGTCGGGACGACGCGCCAACCAGCGGCTGTTGCCAATCGAGTACACCGCCCACGAGAACAGCGCGCCAATCGCACACAGCAGGCCGAGCAGACGTTGCGCGGCCGACCCCTCCGCATGTTCGGCCTGCAGCGCTTCGTAGCCGACCAGCGCCACCCCGCACAGGCACAGCAGCAGCGCCGGTGCCAACCTGCGCAGCGGCACTGCGCCCTCCTCGCGTACGCCGGCCAGGGTGACCACCACCGGAATCAGGCCGACAATCAGTGATGCCGCCGCGCCACCGGCCCACTGCACGGCAGTGGCCAGCAGCAGGAAGTAGACCAGGTTGCCGGCCAGACTGAGCCACAGCAGGCCCCGCCACTCGGCCATGCCCAGGCGGCCGTGCAGCTGCCGCCAGCGTGGCGCCAGCAACACCACCGCAATCAGCCCATACACCAGATAGCGGCCAGCCGACAGCTGGTCGGCGCGGAAGCTGGCCAGCATCGCCGGCGCCAGAAACACCACGCCCCACAGCGCACCGGCTGCGATGCCATTGGCGATACCCCATCCGATCGATCGATTCATGCGCCTGTGGCGGCCCTGCAGAGTCTGGACGCGGCAGTGTAGGCACGCCGCCCCTGCCCGTCTTGACCGGAACTACTGCCGCGCGTTGCGCCGCACGTCGGTCGGCGTGACGCCACACTCGCGGCGCAATGCCCGGGTCAGCGCACTCTGTTCGGAGTACCCGGCCTGCACCGCGATCTGGGCGATCGGGAGATCGCTTCCGGCCAACTGCGCACGCGCCCAGCGCAGCCGGCTGGCTGCCACCCAGGCCTGCGGCGTCAGATCAAACGCCTCACGGAACAGCGCATGCAGCCGGCTGCCGCTGACACCGGCCTGCGCCGCCATCCGCGCGACCGGCCACGCCTGCCCCGGCTCGGCATCGATGGCGGCGCACAACGCATGCAGGCGTGCGCGCCCGCCGGCCCGCCCGAACGACTGCAGCAGCAGCGGCAGTCCGCGCCGCGCCACCGACGCCGCCACCCGCCCCTGTGCATCGCCCAGCGCAACGGCCTCGCCCACCAGCGCGCGCACCGGCCGCGACAGCGCCAAGAGCGGCTGACGCCGCCACCCCTGCAGATCATCATCGTCCAGCAGCGCCTGCGGGCAGTCCACGATCAGGAAGCGGTTGTCGCCCCGCGCGCATTGCGCATGACCGGCATCGGGCACCACACAGGCGCCCAGCACCCGGTCCAGCACGACGCCCTTGCCCTCCAGCTCGAACGCCAGATCGCCGCGCACCGGCAGCACCCATTGCAGGAAGTCGTGGCGGTCCACGCTGGAGGTGGTGCCGTAGCTGCGGAGGTGGAAGGCGGGCGAGGCGGACATGGGGAACATCGTAGGGCGGCACGTCCCAGTGTGGGCGCGGCGTCAGCCGGGCGCAAACGGCGGCGGTTCCAGCCGGGCCGGTGCTATAGTCGGGCGGCCATTCATGCAGGTGCCACGATGCAGTTTTACGTCCTCAGTGAGCATCCCGAATGGATGCCCCTCCTCGCCCAGTGGTACTTCGACACGTGGGGGTGCCATGTGCCCGGGCACACGCTCGCCGATGAGCAGCAGCGACTCGAGGTGTTCCTGCAGGCAGACGAGCTGCCGCTGCTGCTGGTCGCGGTGGACAACGACGTACCTGTCGGCGCCGCGCAACTGAAGTTCCACGAACGCACCGAGCGTCCAGAGCGCCTGCACTGGCTGGGCGGCGTGTACGTGGCGCCCTCGCACCGTGGCACCGGCCTGGCCGCGACGCTGATCGACGCGCTGGTGGCGCGCGGCGCGGCGTTGGGCGTACGCGACCTCTACCTGCAGACCGAGGTCGATGATGGCGGCCTGTACGCCCGGCATGGGTGGCAACGGCTGGAATCGACCCGCCACGCCAGTGGCGTACCGGTGCGCATCATGTGGCGCCCGCTCGCTGCGGACGCCGGCTGAGGCCGGATCAGCGGAAGCGCACCGGTTGCGGCGCCGGCCGATCGGCCAGCGAGCCCAGCGTGAAGGTGTAACCGGCCTCTTCAAGCAGCTTGCGCATGCGCAGCTCGGCGCGCTTGGGATAGGCCAGCGAGGTCGGCGCGTGCAGGGCATAGGAGGTGGACTTGCCCGGCAGCGATTCACGCGACACCGAGGACTGGTTTGTCTCGCACGCATTGGACCACAGGTCCATCAGCGCCTTGGGTCCGATGGATTGATTGTTGCCAAGACGAAGCGTCAGCCAACGCATGTGTTCCATAGGGGATCCAAAACGGTCTCTGGTTCCGAGTATGCACCAATTCCCGCACCCCCGTACGTCACCGTCGGTAACGCCCCCGGCATCGGATTTCCGACAGTCGATCTTCATGAACACGTACCCGGCGCGGGAATCAGACGAACGGTAGTTGCAACCTCTCCGGCATCGACGCACAGTGCGCCACGCCGCCCCCGCGGCAGCCCTTGGATACCACGTGCCGCCATGCCCGCCACTGCCCATCAGCAAGCGGAATTCAGGTTCGCGCGCGAGTCGCTCGCCCAGCTCTGGCGTAGCGATATGCGCCAGGCGGAGCGGTGGGCGCGGTATGACCTGATCCGTGAGCACCTGGTACGGCAGTGGCCTGCGCAGGCCACCCGGATCGACTGCATGATGCTCGACTGGGTGAGCGCGCTGCGACACCCGGCCCCCCCGGCGGAGGCGACCGATACCGTTCGCGCCGATCCGGACTGCGCCAAATGAAAACGCCCCGGCAGGCCTGCCGGGGCGTTTTCGTTGGACATCCCGCCGTGCGCCACGACGGGCGTCGGTGTGGTCAGCGCTTCATCGCATGCTTGCGGTCGCGCATCACGGCATGGCATTCCTGCACCTGCGGCAGCAGGCGCTGCACCTGGTCGCGTGCAGCCGGCGGAGTGTCGGCATCGGTCAGTGCATCCTTGAACGCCTTCAGCAGGCGGTCTTCGGACTCTTCCAGTTCGGCGACATAGCCATACTGCGTGTCGCCCAGCGTCGCACGCACCTTGCCGTAGAACTGCTGCATGCTGCCGACGAACGTGCCGTGATCGGCGGGCTTGCCACCGGCGGCGAGCACCGTCGTGCTCAGCGAACGGACGATCTCGTCCTTGACGCCGGCGATGCGGGTGAAGAGCGCCGCAAGCTCGGCGTCTTCGACCTTGCCCGCCGCCTCGGTGTAGAACGCCTTGCCGTCGCGGGCAATCTCGATGAGGTCGTTCAAGCTGTGCGTGGTCTTCGATTCAGTAGTCACTGCGGTGTACTCCAGTCTGTTCCGGGAAGCCCGTGGTGTTGCTCGGGTGGAATGACTTTTCCGCATTGCAGATGATGCCCGCGTGACACGAAAATCCTGCGATTCAGCCACGTCATCGCATCGTCTGAACCATGTTCACGCCGCGTGCCGGAGACGTGTTCGCCGCCTCCACGCGGCGGCGAACACGCCCTGCTCCCGTGTGGCGTGGACTACAGGCCGCGAAGGCCCAATGCGGACACACGGCCGAACGGCATCACCGTCAGTCTGTCGCAGTTGCCTGCACCGACGCCGGTCCACTTGCCGGACTTGACGATGCCGAAGCCGGAGTTCTGCCAGAACACCGCCGCACCGCTGTCGCCGCCGGTACAGGACAGTGCACTGCCCTCCACCCGTACCCAGTCCGGGTTGCAGGCGATGCTCGCCCCGCAGGTGCCTTCGGGTACGTGCGTCACCGACACCACCCGGCCACAGCTGTAGCCGGACACCGCGCCACGGAAGCACAGGTTTGAGTCCTCCATCGGTGCGGCATACATGAACAAGATCGAGCGCTTGCCATACTCGCTGTTCGAACTGCCGAACACTTCCTGCGTCACGCCGTGTGGCGCCGGGATGGTGTGCCACTGCACGTCATGACTGCCGTCGAAAATGGCATTCTGGAACGTCAGCGGGAAGGTCACCTTGGTGTTGTTCTGGGTACTGCCGTAGTTGCCGTAGATCAGCGCATCCGGACAGTGCGCGGCGGTGATGATGCCGCGGGTGTTGGTGGCCTTGTGCAGCACGGCAAAGCCGGTGGTGCAGTAGTCATTGTTGTTCTGCAGTACCGCGCCGCCGCTGGCATTGGACGCGTTGCTTTCCCTGCCCTGCGAGTGCTCCAGCTCCACCTTCAACCCGGATACGCGCTCGATTTTCGGCAGCACCCGCGCGTACCGGGCGGCCTCGTCGGCATTGCCTTCGATACTCACCACAACGCGGTTGTCGCCCGCGAAGCCGGTGATGCCCGATACGCCCGGAATCAGGCTGCGGATCAACGGGGCGGTGTCCTTGATCCGTGTGCGGAACTCCTCCTGGGTGAAGGTGCGTCCGACACGGAATTCCACCCGCGTCTCGCCGCTCGCCGTGCGGATCACCCGCGACGGCACCGGGCGATCGCCTTTGAGATCCACGCGGATGTACTGGTCGGGAGCGTGCATCAGCCGGATCGCGGTGAACCGCTCGGCGAACTCGCCCTGGAGATTCTCGCTGAACGGAGCCAGTTCAGCCTGGACCTGCAGCCGGCGTACCGCCTCGTCCATCGTCACCTGATCGTGGCCGGCCATGTAGGCCTTCACCGCCACCGCCAGTTCCTCGTCTGTTTCCGCGTCCTGTGCAGCGGCCACACCCGACCCTGCCACGCCCGCCACCATCAACAGCCATGCCATCCGTTTCATCTGCAGTCCTCTCATGATGTTGTCATGAGGCCCACGGCGCCGCCGCAGGCCTCGTGAAACTGCACCTTCATGTGCAGCAGAGAGAACCTATCACTCACACCAGATGTGAAATGGGGTATCAATTGCAGAACCGGCAGGCACCCATGTCCAAGAGCGCGTACCATGCCGGCATGAACACACCCGATCCAGACCGCAGCGCGCCGCGCCTGCTGGGCTTCGACGTGCCCGATCTCCAGGCCGATGTCGATCCTGAGGAAGACGAGGCGATCACCGCGATGCTGGATGTCGAACCTTCGGCCCCGTGGCTCGTGGTCTTTCGCCGCCAGGTGGAAGCACTCAAAGGTGAGCTCGGCCTGGCCAGGGTGCTCATGTCGGGCCGGACGATCCGCTTCTACGGCTCGGTCGCCGACAGCCGCCGCCTGGCCAACGAAGTTGCCGGGTTGATTCACGATGTCACCGCCGAACTGCGCGGCAACGGCCGCACGCGCGCAGACGCGCACGCCCGTCGCGACTAGGCGGCGCACCTCCGCGCTGCGTGCGGGGCCGGCGGCGGCTCGCCGGGGGGCTCTTCGCGCGGCGGCGGGTCAGGCGGCGGATCGCGCTCGGGGGGCACTTCGTTCGGCGGCTCACGCGGTGGCGGGTCCTGCCGGATCGGTTCTTCGACCGGGGCCGGCGGCGCGGTCGGTGGCTGGCCGGGCTGTGGCACCTGCGCGACGGCATGTGACCCGGCACGGACGTGCGCGTGGGCATCGAAGACACGCATGCGCGGTACTCCTGCAGAAAGATGCACCGAGCATGGCCCTGGCCATGTCAACGACGGGCGAGGACACGCATCCGGCCGTACACTTCCCCGATCACCCCGCGGGACGTCGACCATGCGCAGAACGCTGCTCACCCTTGGACTGCTCACGGCGGCCGGCGTATCGGCGGCCCCGCCGGCTGCATCGGACCTGGCCCCTCTGGCGTGGCTGGCCGGCTGCTGGGCGCGCGACGGCGCCGACGCTGGCAGCGGCGAGCAGTGGAGCACGCCCGCGGGCGGGACGATGTTCGGCATCGGCCGCACCGTCAAGGGCGGCCGCACCGTCGGTTTCGAGTTCATGCAACTGCGCCGGCAGGACGACGGCGCGCTGGCATTCATTGCCTGGCCCGGGGGTCAGGATCGCACCGCGTTCCGGGCGATCCGGATCAGTGCGGAGGAAGCCCGTTTCGAAAACCCCGACAACGACTTTCCCCAGCGAGTGATCTATCACCGCGACGGCGACACCCGTCTGCTGGCCCGCATCGAAGGCGCGGCAGATGATCCTGGCAGGGCCGTGGACTTCCCCATGACCCGCGTCGCCTGCGACACCGCGCCGTTGCCGCGCTGACGTCGCGCCGGGAACTCAGTCCAGGGCCGTCAGTGTCAGCTGCATCATGGTCTCTTCCGAAGGCGCGCTGTAGTCGAGCGCATAGCGCAGCTCGACCCGGAACATATCCTCCGACGCGGTCAGCCGGGTGAACCGTGCGGTGCCCGACCAGGCATCCACGCCGGTGTTGCCCAGGTAACCCACGATGCGCTGCCCCTGCAGGCAGGCGAGCGCGCGGTTGACGTTGTATTCCATGAACTCGGTGGACGTGTTGTCCATCAGCCAGGCGCAGAACCGCGTGGCCGCGAGGTCGCCCTCGGCGTGCGTGCAACGCTTGTAATGGTTGACCATCCAGACGCCACCGCGGACCAGCTCCACCGAACTGGATTGTCCGGGCGACAGCCCCTCTCCCCACGCATCGATCTGCGTGCACACCGCGTTGTCCGACGCCTTCGGACCGGTTGCGCACGCAGCCAGCAGCAGACAGGCCGCCCCCAGCACACCGCCGTTGAATCTCATCATGAGCCACTCCCTGACCGCATCGGGGAAGAGTGCCACGCGGGGCATCGAACGTCAGCGCTGGCGCATGCGGGTCAGGCTGGACACCGTGCCGTCGTTGCCGACCATGCACAGATGGCGTCCGTCGGCATAGTCGACGATGACTTCCATGTAGCGCTCACCGACCGGCACCTGGGTCACCAGCGTACCGTCCTCGCCCTTCCTGGCATTGCAGGCGGCCAAGGCGTTGCCACCGCCAGCGGCGGCAGACGAACGCGTGGGCGCGGACGTATTGCGGAATACCGCCCGGCAGCCACCACTCACCCACACCGAGTGACGCGAGAGCCCCCATGTCTGCCCCTCGACGCAGCGGGCGTGGCTGAGCTGGCGATCGACGATCACGGTGCCACGCGTGTTCATGTCGCAGGACGTCTGCCGCTGATCGTCCGATTCGCAGGTCACCTGATTGGGCAGGTTGTCATCGTCCCCGTCATCGCGGCGCGCGTCGTCATGGTGAGGATGCGCCGGTGGCGGGGTGCCAGTGGCGGTGGTTACCTGGCACACGCCGTTGGCCCCGCCCCTGCCGGTATAGGACACCTGCGCCGATCCGTCCGCACCGGTGCTCAGCGACACCTTCAGCCCGCTCCTGTCGTCACGCGCCTCGTAGTAGGTATCGCTGAAACGCTTCAGCACCGCCTCGCGGCCGTCCACATAGACCGAACCGCCCTCGTCGGCGTGGATCTGCACGCCACCCGGGCACTCGGCATTCACCCTCGGGATCGCGGCATGACTGCAGAACGGCAGCATCAGCGCACCCACCACCACGGGAACGGCAAGCATCCGGCCAATGGGATACGGCATCTGCGACCTCCTGGACGCGCGGGATCGCGCCGGTCTCGGTACGCCTTGAATCGCAGCAGCAGGTTGTCGTCGTCGGGCAGTACCTTCTTCGGCGTCTGGTAGAAGTCGATCCACAGGTGCAGCCTGCCCTCAGGCAGCTGCGTGCTCTTCCAGCCGGCCTCAAAAGCCAGCATCACAGCAGTCCGGCGGGCGACTTTCGTCGCCTTCGAACGAGCGCGCCAGTGCACACGCGCGTTCGGCGACAGGTCCTTGCTCGGCCAGGGGAGCACCAGCTCCAGCGCGCGCTCAGCCACCCTGCACCTCCGGAGAGCCCACTCGCTCAACGAAGTCAGACCCGAGGATGGCGGCGATGCGGGCCAGCTTCCACGCCGCGTTTTGCGTGCGACCGCGTCGATTCCATGCTCTCGGAACTTTCCGCGCAATCTCCGAATCGGTCATCGGCTTCTCCACCACCTCAAAGCTGCCAGCGGTGGCGCCACACCGAGAGCACTCTACCCAGGCATTGCTCGCGCGGTCGGGTCGGTAGAGACAGAACGCGATGGTGAGGCGCGCGGGACTGTCGCAAAAGGGACAGGGCAACAGCGCCGCCCAACCGTCTGGTAGCGTCTCGCGCTCGTAGGTCTTCGCCCTGCTCATGCCGCAGTCCGCTCCATCTGCTCCCAACTCGCCGACAGCCGCTGTACCCGGCCACCGCGCGCCACGAACTCCGCAACGGTCTCCCCCAGGACGGACGGACCTGCTGCCTTCCGTGCCGGCTTGGGGATCAGCGCCGCGCGTGCGCCGAGCGCCGCAACCGGCTCGGACCGAAAGTGCTCCAGTCGTGCCTTCCGCCGCGCCGCGCGGCGCCGACCTTTCTCCCGCCTCCGCTCGGCTTGCTGCGCCTCGTTGAGGCGGGGCTTCTCCATCGCCTTCCCGGTCAAACTGGAACGGGCGGTCCCGGCAACACCCACCCTCGCGACGTAATTGCGCGCGACCAGGTAGCGCAGAATCGAGATGACGCGGTCACGGTTCTCCTTCGCAGGCATTCCGGCTGCCGCGAGCAGTTCGTAAAGCTCCGCGTAGCTGCATCCGTCCGCAGGTGCTTTTGCCAATGGCATCAATGGCGGATGCCGCATGACGGCACTACTTAACCTTCGCTCGACCCAATACCTGAAGGACCTCGGCATAGGAACTCCAGCCCACGTCGGTGTCGGCGATTCGTTGCCCATCCTTATAGAAAAAGATGGTGACGGGATTGCCCTCTTCGTCATCCATCTGGTACGCCGCGACTCGGGTCAGAGCGGCCACGCTTATGTGATCAAGAGGCACACGATCAGGGTGGCTGTCGTAGTCCACCCAGTCCTTGCTCACGACGCCAAGAGGCTTGTAGTTCCGGTTAAGCACAAGCCACTTGCCGTCCGCCGTCTTCTGAATGCAGTACGGCAAATGGGTGTGGGCCAACTGTCCTATGGGCATACCGATTTCCTTGTCGATTCTCTGGATTGTTGCACAGCTTTGCCACGCCGCCACAACCGAGGTGCCATATGACCCAGCGACACATCAGCCACCCCGAGGGGCTGCCGGCATGCGCCGCCGGTCACAGCGCGCGCCACATCTACGATCTGCGCTGCCTCGCCGCAGGCGGCGGGCACCTGGTCGAATGCCGTTGCAGGGCGACCAGCAAGCACGCAGAGCCCAACGCGGCAATTGCGGAGTGGCGGCGCATCAACCGACCCGCCCGCAGCGCGCGCAAGATTCTGCCCGCGATCGATACGCCGGCCGCAGCCAAAGTCGTGCAGTTGGACTTCGGCATGACCCTAGCCTCCCCGCCGGGCTCGCGAACCGGAGGTTCCTATGGGCGCGGCTGAGAAGCTCGGCCTGTCGGGCAAGGACTGGCTGACGGTCGAGGAAGCCGCACACTACTGCGGCGTTTCCAACAGCCAGTTTCGCAAAAACGCCCTGAACTACGGACTGACACCCCGACGCTTCATGGGAAAGCAGTTGTACGAGAAGGCGGCGCTCTATGCCGCGATCCAAGGTGCGGAAGAATGGCAAAGGTTCGACTCTACTGGCGTGGCACAAAGGCCTACCTCGACTGGGCGGAAGGCGGCGAACGCTTTCGCCGGTCCATTGGGCAACCTGACGCCCGTGAGGCGGAGAGAATTCGTGCCGCGAAAGAAGCAGAGCTGACGCACGGTGTCCGGATCCTTGCCCGGCTGCCAAAGGTCCGCGACTACCTGGAGTGGTATCTGGACTGGTACGAGGCCGAGCACCCGACCACCATTTCGAAGGCCAGGAGCGAGGTGAAGCGCTTCATCGAGCGCTTCGGCCACAGGCCGATCGACAGCATCCGAGCGGTCAAGGTGGAGCAGTACAAGCGCGCCAGGCTGCTGGACGACAAGGCGGCTAAGGAAACTGTGGGGACGGAGATTCGACGGCTGAAGGCGGCGTTCAACCGCGGCGTCGAATGGAAAGAGCTGGACGTGAACCCGCTGGCCTCAGTGAAGGCGCCTCGCGGCGTGCGGAGCGTAGCAGTCAAGTTCTATGACCGGGCGGCAATGCGCCGGCTGTATCGCGCGAACCCTGGGCGGGCGCCGCTGTGGCTCTTCATGGCCCACACCGGGCTGCGGCGGGGCGAGATCATCGGTCTTGAGAAAAGCTCGGTAGTGGCCAGTCGCCTATTGGTGGAGAGCGACCCTGACGAGAGCGGCGAAGGCCGCACAAAGTCTGGCAAGTGGCGGGAGGTTCCCCTCAACCGCCATGCCAGGTGGGCGCTGCGCCACCTGCCCGATCCTCTAGTCACGGTGCACAAGGACACCGTATCGGACTGGTTCAAGAGGGATTCTGAGCTGGCAGGCGTAGGTGGGCACCTTCATCGGCTCCGGCACACCTTTTGCGCACACATGGTAATGGCTGGCGTGCCGCTGCGCCGCGTGCAACTCCTCGCAGGACACGCGGATTACGCTACGACGGAGAAGTACTACGCCCATCTGACTCCCGACGGCGATGAGCGGGCTGTGTCGAAGCTTCGCTTCTAAGGCCCTGCTCCCTCATCAATCCGCTTCGGCTATGCTTCGGCCACTCGCCGCCGCTGCAGAAGGATCGTTGGAGACATGGATAGCTTTGAGGGCGCCTTGCCAAAGGCGGATCTTGGATATGAGGACAATAAAGAAATTCCCATTCAGAGAATCTTGGGAATCAGAATCAATAAATTCCGAACTCTCGAGAATCAAGATGTACGACTCGGCAATCATCTAACCGTGATCTCCGGTCGAAATGGAACGATGAAGACCTCAATCCTCGGGCTGATCGCGCATCCATTCGATAGCGATGCGCGCGACGCGTTCGGCGCACCCTTGAAAACGATTCTATCAAACGTATTTAGGCTTTCGCCAGATCACGATACGGATGAATATACTTATGACCTACTCCTCCAGACACCAGAGGGTCTGCTTTCCGAGCAGGTAAGGATTTACTGGGTCGGCGATAAAACAAATAGGCATCGCGTTGTCGTATCGGGATCGGAAAAGGGAGACGGTAACTTCGCCCTTAATACTTCGTTCCTGAATCTTAAGCGCCTATTCCCGATGGTGGATACGAAGGCCAAGCCAGACCTCGAAGAGAACACCCAGCTCAACAAAAAGGAGGCGGCAGCTCTGGTCGACTTCTATGAGAAGGTATTCCCAAGTAGCGAGTACACCGCATTCACGCCGGTGCGAGAGAAGTCATTGAAGACGACTTTCGCACCTTCTGGCGCGGAAGCCCTTTATGATTGGACCGCAATCTCGTCCGGAGAAGACAATCTTGGCGCAATATTCAATAAGTTGGCGGGCTTCATGCGCAACCTGGCAAAGGATGGCACTTCAAACGGCATCCTCTGCATTGACGAGTTCGAGAGCAGCCTCCATCCAGCCGCCCAGAATCGACTGTTTGACTATCTCTACCGCTGGTCTCAGAAAAACAATGTTCAAGTAGTTGTGACCACCCACTCGCTCCACCTTATACAGCACGCTTACCTGACCTATCCTAAGGACATGGCGGCCAACCGAATTGCGATGAACTTCATCAGCAAGGGGAAGGCAAAAGGGAAGAATACGCCAGTACTGTACAACCCTCCAGCAGAGATAGCCTTTCGAGAATTGACCCTATCAACTCCTGAGGCCGCAGCAAAGGCACGGAAGATTGACGTCTTCTGTGAAGACGAGTACGCAATCCATTATGCCAAGCGCCTTATTAGATCCCAAAGTATTTTGGCCCTTGTTGAGTTTCACAGCTCTCTGGCGCCTGATGGCGACAAGCCCGGTACTGCGTACAGTGAACTAGCTAAACTCTGCACTTCTTTCCCGCTGCTTCTCGAAGGCTCCTTGGTTCTTTTCGATGGCGACGTTGCCGAGACGGTCACCGCGAAGATCAAGAATAAGTCACTCTTCATCAAGCTGCCGGATCCGGCAAACCTTGCGATCGAGAGAAGAATAATTCTCCATATCGTGGAACTGGCGAACGATGATGACTTCTTCATTCACTTCGACAAAGAGCGCGACGCATTCCTTGACGAGTTCAAACAAGCTGGACTGGAGGCGCTTTCGCCAAACTCGATTGCGGACGAAAAGATAGTCTCGATAGCTCGCTGCAAAGCGTGGGCAGATAATTCACCAAAGGAATTCAAGAAGTACGTCACGTACTATGCAAAAGGTGTTGATTCAGCCGCCTTTGTAAAGGCTTTTGTTGATCGTGTGAACACTATAAACTCCAGCCTTGGCCTTCCGCCCATCCCCGCCCAGGACTAGCCTTGTACTCCAACCGACTCTTCACACCTCTTCGCTACCCCGGCGGGAAAGCTGCGTTCGCGCCAGTGATCAGCCGCGTGATGCAGGTCAATGGACTGGACGGCGGGCACTACCTAGAGCCCTATGCCGGCGGCGCTGGCGTAGCTCTAGATGTGCTGTTCAGCGGACTGGCATCGCACATTCACATCAATGACATAGATCCCGCAGTGCATGCCTTTTGGCAGGCAGTTGTATCCGACGCGGACGGACTACTGAGGTTGATTCGAGATACGCCGGTGACCATGGAGGAATGGTTCAAGTGGCGAGATATTGTTCGAGGAGTTATTGATGTTTCTCAGACAGAGAAGGGCTTCGCGACATTATTTCTCAACCGCACCAACAGGTCGGGAATACTTAAGGGCGGCGTAATTGGAGGACTATCCCAGAGTGGCACCTACAAGCTCGATGCCCGCTACAAGAAAGATGTTCTGATTAAGAGAATCGAGCTCATTGCCGAGCAAGCACACAGAATTTCAGTTTATTGCGAGGACGCACTTAGCCTAATTCGCCGTGCAAGCGAAATAGTTGAAGGTCGTGGACTAATCTACCTCGACCCGCCCTATTTCGTTAAAGGAAAGGGTCTATATCGCAACTACTACTCGCCCAGTGACCACCAGAGTATCGCCAACGAGCTGCAATCAAGCACGTTCGCGACCCCTTGGGTGGTCTCATATGATGACGCGCCAGAGATTCGTGCAATGTACGAATCCTCTCGCGGGATTGGCTACTCACTCAACTACACAGCCCAGAGGAAGTATCGAGGAAGTGAAGCGGTATTCTTCTCTCCTGGCCTAGTCGTGCCACGCCTCGACGTCTTAGCTGCGTAGACGTAGACAAGGCCCAGACCCAGCGCGACCGCAACAGGACTCGGGTGAATGCGGGAGCGGCCTAGCTGTGCCAACTGTGCCAATTTGCGACCAAATCCGAGCGCAATAGAGCATCGGGCGACCGTGAGTGATGGTCTAAGTCTTTGATTTATGGTGACCCCGGCCCGATTCGAACGGGCGACCTTCCCCTTAGGAGGGGGACGCTCTATCCAGCTGAGCTACGGGGCCATGTGCGGTGCGGGCGCGCCGCGATGCCGCAGGCTGCACGCGGCATGGCGCGCGTGCAGCCGTGAAGGATACCCACATTCAGCGGCAGGACCAAGGCCGTCGCCACGCTGCGGGTGGGCGCGGGTCAGTGGATGTCCAGTTCCGGGAAGCCCTTGACCAGGTCGTCCACGGCCTTGATCTGGGTCAGGAACGGTTCCAGGGCGGCCAGCGGCAGCGCGCTGGGGCCGTCGCAGCGGGCATGGTCCGGGTCGCGGTGGGCTTCCAGGAACAGGCCGGCCAGGCCCAGCGCCATGCCCGACCGGGCCAGTTCGGCCACCTGGCGCCGACGGCCACCGGACGCCTCGCTGCCGGCGTCGCGGCGCTGCAGGCTGTGGGTGACATCGAAGATGGCCGGCAGTCCACCGGTGGATTCGATCATCTCGCGGAAGCCGAGCATGTCCACGACCAGGTTGTCGTAGCCGAACTGCGCACCGCGCTCGCACAGGATGATCTTCTCGTTGCCCGCTTCGCGGATCTTGGAGACGATGTGGGTGATCTGGGTGGGGCTGAGGAACTGCGGCTTCTTGATGTTGACCGCACGGCCGGTCTGCGCGATGGCCACCACCAGATCGGTCTGGCGCGCCAGGAACGCGGGGATCTGCAGCACGTCCACCACGTCTGCCACCGGCGCGGCCTGGGCAACCTCATGGACGTCGGTGATCACCGGCACGCCGAAGCGGCGCTTGACCTCCTCGAAGATGCGCAGGCCTTCGTCCAGGCCCACGCCGCGGAAGGACTTGATCGAGGAGCGGTTGGCCTTGTCGAACGACGCCTTGAACACGTACGGGATGCCGAGCCGGGACGTGACCGTGGTGAAGTGCTCGGCCGCGTGCAGGGTCGAGTCGAGGTCTTCGAGCACGTTCAGGCCGCCAAACAGCACGAACTGGAGACGGTTCCCGACGACAACACCTTCCGCAACGGTAACGTTCATTCAGATTCCTGGGGGCTTGCGAGCTGGGCGCCTATTCTACCGGCTCCCACCGGGGTGCCGGCCAGCAGGCGGCACTACGTTAGAATGGTGGTTCTGCATGCCGCACCCCACCCTGCCAGCGGCTGCGCCCTTTTTGATTCGCAACAGGAGTTTGCATGTCCTCTGACCTGCTCAAGGCCCTCGGCCTCGACGCGACCAACGCTGGCACCTACCTCGGCAACGGCGAGTGGTCCACCGCCACCGACGCCGGCGTGATCACCCCGGTCAACCCGACCACCGGCGAGGCGATCGCGCAGGTGTACGCCACCACCGACGCCGACTACGAAACCATCATCGCGCGCGCCCAGGAAGCCTTCAAAATCTGGCGCACCACCCCGGCTCCGCGCCGTGGCGAAGCCGTGCGCCTGTGCGGTGAAGCGCTGCGCGCCCACAAGGACGCGTTGGGGTCGCTGGTTGCCCTGGAAATGGGCAAGAGCAAGCCCGAAGGCGACGGTGAAGTGCAGGAGATGATCGACATCGCCGACTTCGCCGTGGGCCAGAGCCGCATGCTGTACGGCTACACCATGCATTCCGAACGCCCCGGCCACCGCATGTACGAGCAGTACCAGCCGCTCGGCCTGGTCGGCATCATCAGCGCGTTCAACTTCCCGGTCGCGGTGTGGGCGTGGAATTCGTTCCTGGCCACCATCTGCGGCGACATCTGCCTGTGGAAGCCGTCCAACAAGACCCCGCTGACCGCCATCGCGTCCATGCGCATCTGCAACGCGGCGCTGCGCGACGGTGGCTTCCCGGACCTGTTCTTCCTGATCAACGATGCCGGCACCGCGCTGTCGGAGAAGATGGTGGCCGACAAGCGCGTGCCGCTGATCAGCTTCACCGGCTCGACCCAGGTCGGCCGCACGGTCGCCGAGAAGGTTGCCCATCGTCTGGGCCGCTGCCTGCTGGAACTGGGCGGCAACAACGCGATCATCCTCGATGAAACCGCCGACCTGAAGCTGGCCATCCCCGGCATCGTGTTCGGTGCGGTCGGCACTGCCGGTCAGCGCTGCACCACCACGCGCCGCCTGATCGTGCACGAATCCATCCATGACGACGTGCTGGCCACGCTGATCAAGGCCTACAAGCAGGTGGAGGGCAAGATCGGCGATCCGACCGACCCGGCCAACCTGATGGGCCCGCTCAACAGCGACGGCGCCGTGCAGCAGTTCCTGGCGTCCATCGAGAAGGCCAAGGCCAGCGGCGGCACCGTTGAAACCGGCGGCACCCGCATCGACCGCGCAGGCAACTTCGTGCTGCCGGCAATCGTCACCGGTCTGAAGAACAGCGATGAGGTCGTGCAGCACGAGACCTTCGCACCGATCCTGTACGTGATGAAGTACAGCACCCTGGACGAGGCCATCGACATGCAGAACGGCGTGCCGCAGGGCCTGTCCTCGTCGATCTTCACCACCAACCTGAAGGCCGCCGAGCGCTTCCTGTCGGCGGCCGGGTCGGACTGCGGCATCGCCAACGTCAACATCGGCACGTCCGGTGCGGAGATCGGCGGTGCGTTCGGTGGCGAAAAGGACACCGGCGGTGGTCGGGAATCCGGGTCGGATGCATGGAAGGTCTACATGCGTCGTCAGACCAACACCATCAACTACTCCGATTCGCTGCCGCTGGCCCAGGGCATCAAGTTCGACCTGTGATCGATTCCGCCGCCAGCCGCGAACCGGCCGGTGAACCGAAGGGTCCGCGCCTGGATTACACCGGGCGCCGGGTTCTGGTCGCCGGGGGCAGCAAGGGCATCGGGCGGGCGATGGCGCTGGCGTTCGCTGCGGCGGGCGCCCACGTCTCGGTCTGCGCGCGGGGCGAGCCTGGGCTCGCCGCGCTGCGGGCCGATGCCCTGGCGCTCGGTCTGGACCTGCATGCCTGCGTGGCCGACCTGTCGCGACTGGAGGACATCGGCCGCTGGCTGGAGGACGCCGCCCACGCGCTGGGCGGCATCGATGTGCTGGTCAACAACGCAACCGGTTACGGCATGGGCGACGACGAGGCCGGCTGGGAGGCCAGCCTCACCATCGACCTGATGGCGGCCGTGCGCACCTCGCGGCTGGCGCTGCCCTGGCTGGAGCGCGCCGAGCAGGCCTGCATTCTCAATCTGGCGTCGATCGCCGCGCAGCAGCCGCGTCCCGGCGGCGCGCCGTACGCAGCGGCCAAGGCCGCGCTGATGCACTACACCACCTCGCAGGCGCTGGGGCTGGCGCCGCGCCGGATCCGCGTCAATGCCATCGCCCCGGGTTCCATCGAGTTCGCCGACGGCCTGTGGGCACGGCGGCGCGAACAGGACCGGGCCCTGTACGACCAGACCCTGGCACGCATCCCGTTCGGCCGCTTCGGCCGGCCGGAGGAGATCGCCCAGGCCGCGCTGTTCCTGTGCTCGCCGCTGGCGGGCTGGATCACCGGCCACACGCTCACTGTCGATGGCGGCCAGGTCCTGATGGGATGATGGCAGCGCAACGCCTATCATCGTCCCTGGCAGCGCCCCGGGTCTTCGGCGGCCTAGCGCCGCCGGTCGCTCTCCCATGACGAGGTGCCCATGAGCCATTCCGATTCCACCGAACGCTTCAGCAACCGCGTCGCCGACTACGTCCGCTATCGCCCCGACTACCCCCCGGCCCTGCTCGACTGGCTGCACCAGGACATCGGCGTGTCGCCCGATACGCTGGTGGCCGACATCGGCGCAGGCACCGGCATCTCCACGCGCCTGTTCCTGGCTGCCGGCCATCCGGTGATCGCGGTGGAACCCAACGCCGCCATGCGCGCCGCCGCCGAGCAGTGGCTGAGCCGGGACTACCTCCGCCTGAAAGTGGTGGACGGCACCGCCGAAGCCACCACCCTGGCCCGCGACAGCGTCGGCCTGGTCGCCGCCGCGCAGGCGTTTCACTGGTTCGATACCGACGCGGTGCGCCAGGAATGGGCGCGCATCCTGCACCCGGGCGGCCTGGCGCTGGTGTTCTGGAATTCGCGCCTGCTGGACAGCTCGCCGTTCCTGATCGGCTACGAACAACTGCTGCTCGAATTCGGCACCGACTACACCGCCGTGGCCGAGCGCTACCAGGACGACGACACCATGCGCGCCTGGTTCGGCGACGGTCTGCGCGGCATGGCGCGGCTGCCCAACGCCCAATGGCTGGATCTGGAAGGCCTGCGCGGCCGCCTGCTGTCCTCCTCCTATGCACCGCCGGCCGGCCACCCGCGCCACGCGCCGATGCTCGATGCCCTGCAACGCCTGTTCGACGCCCACGCGGTGGATGGACGGGTCGCCTTTGAATACCAAACCCGTGCCTTCATCGGCACGCTGGACTGACTCGATCCCATGTACTCCCTTGCCCGCCCCTTCCTGTTCTCCCTGGACGCCGAACGCGCCCACGGCCTTGGCCTGAGCGCGCTGGAACTGGCCTACCGCACCGGCACCAGTCCGCTGCTGGCCCGCCGCCCCGCGCCCATGCCGACCCCCGCGTTCGGCCTCACGTTCCCCAACCCGGTCGGCCTCGCGGCCGGCCTGGACAAGAACGGCGAGCACATCGACGCGCTGCTGGCGCTGGGCTTCGGCTTCGTCGAGATCGGCACCATCACCCCGCGCGCGCAGGACGGCAATCCGAAACCGCGCCTGTTCCGGCTGCCGAAGCACCAGGCCATCATCAACCGGATGGGCTTCAACAACCTTGGCGTGGACGCGCTGGTGCGCAACGTCGAACGCGCGCAGCGCCGCCACGGGCTGCTCGGCATCAATATCGGCAAGAACAAGGACACCCCCAACGAGCAGGCGTTCGACGATTACCAGCACTGCCTGCAGAAGGTGTATCCGTTGGCCGACTACATCACCGTCAACATTTCCTCGCCCAACACGGCCGGCCTGCGCGAGCTGCAGGAGGAAACCGCGCTGCGGCAGCTGATCTCGCAGTTGCGCGAAAGCCAGGAAAGCCTGGCCGCGCGGCATGGCAAGCGGGTGCCGATGCTGGTCAAGGTCGCCCCGGACCTGAGCGACCGCGACATCGACGCCGCCGCGCGCGTGCTGGGCGAGCTCAAGGTGGACGGCGTGATCGCCACCAACACCACCATCGACCGCAGTGCCGTGGCCGGCGACCCGCGCGCGTCCGAAGCCGGCGGCCTGTCCGGCGCCCCGCTGCTGGGCCAGTCCACGCTGGTGCTGCGGCGCCTGCGCGCGCGCCTGCCAGAATCGATGCCGCTGATCGGTGTAGGCGGCATCCTGTCCGGTGCCGATGCAGTCGCCAAGATGGCGGCCGGCGCGGCGCTGGTGCAGTGCTACAGCGGCCTCATTTTCCGTGGACCGGAGCTGGTGCACGAGTGCGTGGAGGCGATCCGTCGCCGCCGCGAAGCCCCCAGCCGCGGCGCGGTGGCCCCCCTGTGACGAGTGCATCGATGCCGGCCTGGACCCTGACTGAAAACGCCTCCCTGAAGGCCCTGAACACCTTCCATGTCGACGCCGTCGCCGCCCAGCTGCTGGAGGTCGTCGAACCCGCCGTGCTGCCGGAGGTGCTGGGCCTGCCGCAGGTGGCCCGGCAACCGCTGCTGGTCCTCGGCAGCGGCAGCAACGTGCTGATCGCCGGCGACGTGGCCGGCACCGTACTGGTGTTCGGCAACCGCAGCATCGAGATCCTCGAACACCGTGCCGACCACACCGTGGTCCGTGCCGGTGCCGGGGTGAACTGGCATGGCCTGGTGATGTGGTCGTTGCAGCAGGGTCTGTCGGGGCTGGAGAACCTCGCGCTGATCCCCGGCACCGCCGGCGCCAGCCCGATACAGAACATCGGTGCCTATGGTGCACAGGTGGGTGAATTCATCCAGGCCGTCGACGCGTGGGACCGGGTGGAACAGACCTGGGTGCGGCTGGATGCCGAGGCCTGCCGGTTCGGCTACCGCGACAGCGTGTTCAAGCACGAACCGGACCGTTACCTGATCACCGCGATCGAGCTGCGCCTGCCGCTGCTGCACGAACTGCGGCTCGGCTACGCCGGCATCGGCGAGGAAATGCAGGCGATGGGCGTGGAGTTGCCGGTGGCCGCCGATGTGGCCAACGCAGTGATCAACATCCGCCGCCGCAAACTGCCCGACCCGGACGTGCTCGGCAACGCCGGCAGCTTCTTCAAGAACCCGGTGCTGCCGCTGGAGCAGGTGGACGTGCTGTTGCAGCACTACCCCGAACTGCCGGTGTTCCCGGCCGAACAGGACGACCGCCGCAAGGTGTCGGCCGCGTGGATGATCGAGACCTGCGGCTGGAAGGGTTACCGCGACGGCGACGCCGGCGTGGCACCCAGCCATGCGCTGGTGCTGGTCAACTACGGCAATGCCAGCGGCGAGCAGCTGCTGGCACTGGCCCGGCGCATCTCCGCCTCGGTGCTGGAGACCTTCGGCGTGCCCATCGAACCCGAACCCCGGCTGATCGGCGCCCAGTGGTGAGCCCGCCGGTTGCCCTGCACGCGCCCACACCCGCGCGTGCGGCGCTGCTGATGCTCGGCAGTACGCTGGCCTTCGGGCTGATGGCCGTGGCGATCCGCTATGCCACCCGCTACGTGCCCACCCAGGAAGTGGCGTTTTTCCGCAATGCTTTCGGCCTGCTGGCGCTGTTGCCGATGCTGGTGCGCCCGGGCCGGTCGCCGTTGCGGACCCGGCAGTTGCCGCGCTACTTCCTGCGCAGTGCGATCGGCCTGGCGTCGATGCTGTGCGGGTTCTGGGCGATTGGCCACCTGCCGATGTCGCAGGCGATCTCGCTGTCCTACTCCACACCGCTGTTTGTGACCATCGCGGCGGTGCTTTGGCTGGGCGAGACCGTGCGGATACGGCGCTGGGCCGCAGTGATCTGCGGCTTCATCGGCGTGTTGATCATCGTGCGCCCCGGCTCGGCGGGCTTCACGCCCGGCACGCTGGTCGCGGTGGCGGCAGCCGTGCTCAGTTCGCTGGTGGCGATCCAGATCAAGCAGCTTACGCGCGTGGACAGTGCCGATACGGTGGTGTTCTACACGTATGTGTTCTGGGTGCCGTTGTCACTGGTGCCGGCGCTGTTCGTATGGACCTGGCCGACGGGCATGGCCTGGCTGTGGCTGGCGGCCACCGGCGTGATGGGCACCATCGGGCAACTGCTGTGGACGCGGGCGCTGCGGCTGGGCGAGGTTTCCGCGCTGACCCCGATCAGTTTCATGCAGCTGCCGCTGGTGAGCCTGTTCGGCTGGGTGCTGTTCAACGAAACGCTGGACCGCTACACCGTCATCGGTGCCGGCATCATCCTCGCCGCCAATGCCTACATCGCGCATCGCGAAGCGGTGCTGGCGCGCCGCGCCGCCAGCCAGGCGGCCACCTCGGCAGCAACGCCGGGCGAGTGAGGACCGATCAGCGCCCGGCTGCCCGCCAGCGGCGCGCGGCCGCCTCCTCCACCTTGTCTGCCGCGCACGCGACCTGCGCGCTGCACCCATCCGCCGGCAATCAACTGCAGCGTCTCCGGCCACGACGGGGCGCGTCATCCCGTCGCGCCAGCGCCTGCCACGGCCTGCAGCTCCCGTTGAAGCAATGCCGCCACTTCCTCGTGCTGGAACTGGGTGACGAACAACGGGACCGCGAACACGAACTGCACGCCATCGTCGTCGCGCCGGATCACATACGCCAGCTGCAGCCTCGCCAGTGCCCGCCGCAGTTGTTCGGGGTCCACGCCCACGCCGGCCGCGTCGAACACCGCGAGCAACGCCGTCAATGACGTGGCCCGCACACCGCTTGTGGACAGACGCGCACTGGCGAGGTGATAGACCACGATGCGGTCGATCCGGCATGCCAGCGGGTCCGGACTCAACCGCGCCCAGCCGGCCAGCGCATCGAACACCGGCTCCGCCGCGAGTGCGGCATGCAGCTGGGCGGCGTCGATCAGCCGCTGGCCACGCTGCAGCTGGGCCAGCAGCTGCTGGCAGACGATGGCCACCAGATTGGCGCGCCGGCCGCAGGCGACCACGAGTTGCCGCGGCAGATCCGGCTCGGCGAAATGAACGCCCAGGCGTGCCATCGGCACAGTGGCCAGCGCCTGGCACGCGGCGTCTTCCAATCCTCCCAGGTGGATCACCTCGCCGAAGTTGCGCAGCGGCGAGGCGAAGTCCAGCGTGACCGCTTCGTACAGGTCCCAGAAGCCGGCCAGCATAAAATGGCAGCGCCCCTCCTCGCTCAGCGCGCGCAGCGCCGCCAGCTGCGGGTAGCCCGCCTGCGCCTCGTGACGCAGGAACAGGTCGGTCTCGTCGATCAGCAGCAACACCCGCCGCCCTCCCGCGCGTTCGGTCAGTGCCGCCACCAGCGCGTCGATGCCAGTGGCCTCCGGCAGGCCCAGCTCCAGCGCCAGGCGCACGGTCAGACGGTGATCGCGCAGCGACAGATAGCAGCAGGACACGCGGGGATGATCGACGAAGCGGCGCTCGATCGCCTTCATCAGGCTGGTCTTGCCAAGTTGGCGACCACCCACCAGCAGATAGTTGCCCGGCTCGCGGTTGAGCACACGTGCCAGCACCGCCTCGCGCCCGAAGAACGCCGCCGGCCGGGTGATGCCGCCGTGGGTCTGGTAGGGCGAGATACGCGTCGCCTGCAGTTGGCGGGCCAGCAGCGCCACGAGCCCGTCCAGCGCGGCCGGTTGCAGCAGCCAGCGCGTCTGCGCGGCCTGGTCCAGGCACACGCACAGGTTCACCGGATCGTCGGCGTACGCCATCAGCGCCGGCTCCACCGCCAGCGATGGGCTCACCACCAGCACCACGTCCTGTCCATTGGGCATCGCACGCAACTGCCGTACCAGCGCATCGCCGGACAGCGCCGGGTCGGGCAGATACAGCCACAGGCGCTCCAGGGCCAGCGGCAGGGTGGCCGGCAGCGTCCATTCCCGGACCTCGCCGGGCAGCGTCCAGCCGGGTGCGGCGGCATCGACAGCGCCGATCCGCGCGGCCAGTTGTGCGGCACGCTGTACCGCTGCCGCCTCGACATGGCGCAGCGCTTCCCGCCAGCGCACGCCGGCCACGCCGGCATCACCGAGCACCCGCCCGCGAAGGCGCAGCCAGCCCAGTTGCCGGTCCAGCCGGGGCAACTGCTGCAGCGGTTGGGACAGCAGCGCGCGGGGCTCGCGCACGATCGTGGCGACGGCAGGCCGCAGCCGCCACCAGATCACCGCAGCGGCCAGCAGCACGGCCAGGGCCAGACCAAGCAGCAGTGTCAGCCAGTGCACGATCGTCCACGGCGCGCTGGTTTGGCAGTTCGGCGGCAGCCACCGCGTCGGGGGCGACGGGTTACCCGGCTGGCAGCTCCAGTGCTGCGTCTTCGGGTCCAGCCGCTGTTCGATCACCGTCCCGGGCAGGCCGGACCGCGCCGGGAAACGGTCGGTGAAGCGGAAACGCAGCACCCACGGCGCCGGCAGCTCCGCGCGTACGGTCGCCTCGGCGGGATCATGCACGCCCGGCACGCTCACCTGCGCGGGCCACTGCTCGTGCACCCGCCAGTAGCTCAGCGCCTCCTCGCGCAGGAACATCATGTCGATGTTCGCCTGCTGGATGAGCACCAGCGAGTCGCGGTCGCGCTGCATCCGCCAGGCCGCCCAGGGGTTGAGCCACGGCGCGAACAGCAGGCTGACCAGGAACCAGGTGCCCGCCGCTATCAGCAGCAGGCGCCACAACCGCCATCGGGGCAGGCTCATGCCGGCACATCCTCCAGCGAATCGATCACCTGCCGCACGGCACGGCGGATCGCCCCGCAGCGCCACTCCAGCCAACTGCCCTGCCCCTGCGCCCGCGGGGTCAGCAGGTTGTGCCAGTACAGCTGGCGCAGCAGGGGGTCCACCAGGTACGGCCGCGCGGGCGCGATCTGCTCACGCGGCAGCCAGCTGCCGATGGCCGCACGTGCCGCGCCATCACGCAGCAACGGCAGCAGCGCGTCCCACAGGCGCGGGTGGCCCGACAACTGCTCTTCCAGCGCCGCATCCGTGAGCGGCACGGCGGAATCGGCCAGCAGCGCCACTGCCGCCTGGGCCAACAGCGGATGCCCACCGGAGATCTGCAGCGCGCGGGCGAGCACGGTATCCGGCAGCGCGGCGCTGGCGCGGCGCAGATCGGCCACGCTCAACTCCGGCCAGGTCTCGGTGGCGGCAATGTTGAGCAGCGAGAGGTCGCCGCCCTGATACTTGAGATCGGCCAGCGCCGCCCCGCCGCAGATCAGCAGGTGCAGCTTGCCGCTGTACATTTCGCTCAGACTGCGCAGGATGCCTGCCAGCACGTCGCGTGGGCCGGGGGCGCCCTGCTCGAAGCGGCTGACCAGGCAGAACAGCGCGCCGGGCTGCTGCAGGCGCTGCGCCAGCGCCGCCTCGAAACCGGCATCCGTGCTGACGCCCTCCAGCCCGCATTGCGCGGCCAGCGAGGCGAAATAGTCCTGGTCGCCCTCACCGGCGCGGAACGGTGGCTGCAGGTGCAGCACCCGCCCGCTGCCGTAGCGTGCCGCCGCTTCGGCCAGCATCGCCGCGCGTTCGGGTGGCTGGCCCCAGTGCGCCTGGGTCAGCAGCAGGGCCACCGGATACGGTCGCAGTTGTTGCAGGCGATCGAACAGTCCCACCACCGTCGCGGGAATCTGCACCGCAGGCAGCGCGATGGCCGCCGCGTCCGCGCTGCTGGCCCCTTCCGCCGGAAACTCCGGCTCGAAGCCCGCCGCCTGCAGCAGGCCGTTGCTCTCCGCTTCGGTCAACCGGAGGTAGTTGGCGCAGGCCAGCACGCGGTCGCGGTGGCGGCGGCTGGGCAACGATGCGCCCGAGCGCCAGTTGTTCACTGCCTCGCGGCTGATGCCGATCTCGCTGGCCACGCCACCGGCGCTGGCCCGGATCCGGCGCATGTGGCGGGACAACAGGTCCGCGAATTCCGGAGCGGGCATGGCGGGTGACCAGAGCGGGAAGGAATCGGCCAACTTACCCGGCCCGGTTTGGCTGTCAACCCGTGCAGTCATGGCCCTGGCTCAACCTGCCGCGGCCGGCGTTGCGTGGCGTACGAACAGGCGGCGGGTCACCAGCAGGTGCACCAGGAACGCGAGGCCGGCCAACATCAGCAGCGCGCCCACCAGGCGCCCCAGCACCGAACCAAGTCCCTGCTGCGCCTGCAGCCGATCCAGTCGTTCGAACCGCGCCGGCTCGGCGCGGGCGTAGGCCACCGTGACCTGCGGCGCATCGCCCAGGTAAGGTGCGGCGTTGTCTTCGCTGGTGGCGAAGTGACCGGTGTACGGCACGCCATCGACATCGAAGGCATAACGGAACTGGTAGGTGTGCGAGACCCGCCCCTTGCGCCGCTTCTCGTCGATGGAGTCCAGCGTGACCGGCGCCTGCACGGTCACCGCATCCTTGAGGATGGCCTGGGCCCGGAAGTGTCCGCCCAAGGCGGAGGAGGCGAACACGGCAACGATCACCACGTAGGCCACGGCGCACAGCCAGCGTGATGCACGCACGAGGCGGGCGTGGGCGGTATCGGACACAGGAATGCTGATCATGACGCTCCCCAGGATCGATCACATCGGATCGGCTACGCCGGCAGCGAGATGCGCCGGCAACGTGAAGAAGTCTGCGCGCGGCGGCGGTACGCGTGAACCCGCGACGTGTCAGGTTGGCGCAGCGCGCGGTTGACGATGCGTCAAGCGGTGGGCGCAGGCGATCGGTTCCTGATCCCGCCGCCCATCTGGCACGATGACCGCCTGCGACAAGGAGCGGTTCAACAATGGGAACCTTCGCCAATGATGTCCGCTACGGCAAACGCGCCGGCCCCAGCCAGCGCGGCTTCGACCGCGCGGCATGGGAGGCTGCGGCAACGCCTGCGTTCGATGACGACGATACCCGTGTGCATCAGGCCGGGCTGTTCTTCGATGTGCTGCTCAGCCAGCTCCGCGCCTGGATCGCGCTGGACGACATCAAGGTCTCCCCTGGCGCCGCCGTCCAGCTGGCCGTCGCGGTCTGCAACCGCAACCTGGCCCAGCTGCAGCGCGACATGGAAGGCACCCGCACGCGTCGGAACGGTGCGCCGGTCATCGACCTTCCGGACCTGCTGGAGCAGAAGCTCCCGTCCGTGCTCGGCGAACTGTTCGCACCCGATGAGCTGATCACCGGCATGGGCGATGGGCTCAGGCACATGCTGCGCCAGCTGATGGCACGCGGCGCCGATACCCGGGGTGACACCTCCTTCAGCGCGGACACCCTCGAGGCCACCGCGACCGAAATCAACAAAGCCATCATCTACCAGTGCGCGGTGGAGTACTGGCACGACTGCGTGGGCAACACGTATGGAGTGAGCGCCGAGCGGGACGGCCTGTTCATCCGCCCGTCCGATGCAGCGCGCGAGACGGCGCGCATCCTGTCGATCTACCGCCGCAACAACCTGTCGCTGCAGTTCGGGCTGCAGATGGCGATGTGGTGGCGCGAACTGGATGCGGCACGGCGGGAGAAGATCAGCCGGATCATCCTGCCCAAGAAGCTGCATGGCGTGGGCAGCATCGAGCGGATCGATCTCGGCAACAACGCACGGGTGCTTGACCTGGCCGCCACAGCGCTCGGCGAGGCACTTGCCGTGCAGCTTGGCTATTACCGCGGCTTCCTGGATGAGCCGCTGCCCCGCTTCAACGGCGTTGCGCTCACCCTGTTGATCGACACCTGGCGCTTCCTGCAGGCGGTCGGGACGCTGATGAATGACGGGCTGCTCAGGATGCGCGGGGAGATCGACACGGCGCATTGCGCGCCCTCGATTCCCCTTCGGGTCCTGGTGCCCAGTGTGGCCCGTTCGCTGGGCATCGCGCCGGCACAGGCGCAGCTTGCGCTGGACGCGTTGACGTTCGACGGCTCGCCCACACGCGACCTCTGGTGCCAGCCGCTGGTCCGGATCGGCGATGCGGTGGTTCTCATGCTGCCCTGCATCCTGTCGGCGCGTCTGCTGCGCATTGTGGAGGGATGGATGCGCCAGGGCGGCCTCCAACTCGACCGACGCGGAACGCCGTTCGAGGTGTATTGCCGCAAGGAACTGAAGGAGGCCGCTGCCGCGTGCCCGCTCGTCGGCTGCGCCACGGTGCTGGACAGTGCCGTCACGTTTACCCCGCCCGGCGGCCGCAGCGAGGAGATCGACATCGTGGCCGTGATCGGGCGCAACATCCTTATCCTCGAGGCCAAGTGCATCCTCTGGCCCGACGATGCGCTGCAGTTCACCAACTACCATGACACCGTGGCTGGTGCGACCGCCCAGATCGAGCGCAAGCGTACCGCCGTCGTCGCGCACCTGGAGGCATTCAGACAATGCCTGCGCGACAAGGGCTGCGCGATTCCCGACGATGCCTTCGTCACCGCCTGCGTGCTGACCAATTCGCCGGTGTACGCCGGGTTCCCGATCGACGGGGTTCCCGTGGTGGATACCGCGATGATCTGCCACTACCTTGCCAACCGTTACACCAAGGCCGAGATGTTTGAAGCAGGCCGCTCGGTGCATCGACACGACCTGACCTTCTACGACACCGTCGAGCAGGCCGCCGACCGGTTGTACGGGCAGCTGGCCTCGCCCGTGGAGCTTTCCGATATCCGCCAGTACGTCACCACACGCGCCGTGCAGTTTCCGCTGCAGCATTCGCTGTACGGGCCCGTCTTCCACCAGACCTACGAGGTGGTGCTGGACCGCGACGCGATGCAGCAGCGCTACGGGCCGGCGTTGGCGGAGGCCGAGCCGGCTGGCACATAGCCGGCGCTGAAGGAGGATATTGCGACGCGTCATGTAAACGATTACAGCCCCTGCTAGCGTGACCCTGCCCCAGTGCCGGGGCGTCGCGGAACCAGGAGCGCATCGATGGGGCTGCCCACCACCCGCCGGACCGATCTGCCCCACCCCGCCGCCGGCATTGCGCGCGCGCTGCTGGTTCCCGCCCTGGCCTTCGCCACGACCGCCATCGGCCAAGGCCTGCCGCCGCGCAGCCAGTGGCAGGCCAGCAGTTCCTCGCAGCAGGTCCCGGCGATGGCGGTGGCCCATCTCATCGATGGCGACGCGAAGACCGTCACCGGCGGCGCCTTCAGCCCGGGCCACTGGTTCCAGGTGGACCTCGGCGCGACCAGCACGCTGAGCGGCGCACGACTCACCTGGGATGTCTCAAACCCCGAGGGCTACACCCTGCAGACGTCGCTGGACGGCACGCAGTGGCAGCCTGCCTACACCATGCGCGATTCGCTGGGCGGCATCGAAACGCTGTACTTCGCGCCCCGCCCGGCACGTTACCTGCGCCTGGCCAGTCCCAAGCGTACCGCCGACTGGGGCGTGTCGATCTTCGAGCTGGAGCCCCTCGATGCACGCGCGAGTGCGCGGGTGGCCGGCCTCTCCCCCGACGAGGCCGCCGCCTTATGGCAGGGCGGTGGTGCCGTCGCCGTGCCCGCAGGCGCGGCCGGTACGCACGCGCTGGCGATCGCCCTGCCGCGCGCCGAGTCGACCACCGGCCTGGCCGTGGACTGGGCCGGCGCGCACGGTGCGGCACGCCTGGACGCGCGCGATGCGCAGGGCCGGTGGCACGAGATCGCGCGGGACCCCCACGCCGGCAGCCGCGTGCAGAGCTTGCTGGCCGGCACAGCGCCGCTGACGGCCACCGCACTGCGGCTCACCGTAGAGGGCGATGCACCCGGCGTGGATCGCCTCCGCCTGCTCGGCCCGGCCGCGGTGATGACCCCGATGAAGCGCTACCAGATCGCCGCCAGCGGGGCGCAGCGTGCCCTTTTCCCAGCCTCGCTGCACCGGCAGCAGACCTATTGGACCGCCGTCGGCGTGCACGCCGGACGGCAGAAATCGATCTTCGACGAGTACGGCAACATCGAAGCCTTCAAGGGCGCGCCGTTGGTGCAGCCGATCTGGCGCAACGCCGACGGCCACACTGCCGGTGCGGCGGACAAGCCGGTGACACATGCGCTGCGCGACGGCTGGAAGCCGATGCCGTCCGCGCGCTGGATGCCACAGCCGGGTCTGGAGCTGCAGAGCGAGGCCTTCGCGATCGCGCTCGATGGCCAACCGGTCACCTTCGTCCGGCATCGTCTGCGCAACACCGGCAGCACGCCGGTGGACGGCACATTGACGCTGGCGGTACGGCCGATGCAGATGAACCCACCGTGGCAGAACGGTGGCCTGTCGCCGATCCGCTCGATTGCGATCGACGGCCGCGCGGTGCGCGTCAACGGCCGCCCGCTGCTGCACTCGCTGACCGCCATCGATGCCGCAGGCGCCGCGCCGTTCGGCGTCGATGGCAGCAGCGAGATCACCACCGCCATCGCCACCGGCCGCCTGCCTGCCCAGCAGCAGGCGCAGGATGCCGATGGCCTGGCCGCCGCCGCGCTGGCCTACCGCATCCAGATCGCGCCGGGCGCCAGCCGTTCGGTGGTGGTCGCCTTTCCGCTCGGCACCGCCGCTGCGGCCGCTGATGGCACGCTGCCACCGGCGCCCGCGCCAGCGCTGGGTGATGCACCGCGCGATCCGGACGCCGCCTACGGGATGTTCGCCAACCGCGCCGCCGCCGACTGGCAGGCGCGCCTGGGCCAGGTGGGACTGCGCCTGCCCGATCCATCGCTGGTGGACATGCTGCGCGCGCAGGCCGCCTACATGCTGATCAACCAGACCGGCCCTGCGATGCAGCCCGGGCCGCGCAACTACAACCGCTCCTTCATCCGCGACGGCATGGCGACCTCGGCCGTGCTGCTGCGCATGGGCGAGGCCGGGGTCGCACGCGACTACCTGGCCTGGTACAGCGACCACGGCGTCCACCCCAACGGGCTGGTCTCGCCGATCCTCAACGCCGATGGCAGCGTCAACACGGGCTTCGGCTCGGACATCGAGTACGACAGCCAGGGCCAGTACGTCGCACTGGTCGCCGATGTCGCCCGTCTCGATGGCGGTCCTGAATCGGTGCGCGCGTATCTGCCCAAGGTGAAGGCGGCGCTGCGCTTCCTGCAGGAACTGCGCGAGCGCACCCTGGTGCCGGGCTACATGGCAGGCCAGCCGGCGCCGGAACGCTTCGCCGGCATCCTCGCACCATCAATCAGCCATGAGGGCTACCCCTCGCCCACCCACAGCTACTGGGATGACTACTGGGGCCTGAAAGGCTGGCACGACGGCGCATGGCTGGCCGAATCGCTGGGCGACCACGACACCGCCGCCTGGGCCCGCGCCCAGTACACCGCGCTGCACGATGCGCTGGCTGCGTCGATCCGCGCCACGATGGCGTGGAAAGGCATCGACTTCATTCCCTCCTCGGCCGACCTCGGCGATGGCGATCCCACCGGCGTGTCGATCGCCCTCGATCCCACCGGCGCGCAGGACGTGCTGCCGCCCACGGCGTTGCGCACCACCTTCGCGCGCTACCTGGATGACGTGCGCAAGCGCACGCAGCCCGGCGCACTGTACGCCTACACGCCCTACGAAATCCGCAACGTGCTCAGCTACGTCCACCTCGACCAGCCCGCCGCCGCCGAGGAACTGCTGCAGGGTCTGCTGCGCGACCGCCGCCCGCTGGAATGGCAGGTGCTGGCCGAAGTGGTGCACTCACGGCAGCGGTTCCCACGCTACCTGGGCGACATGCCACACACCTGGATCGGCGCGGAGTACGGCCGCACGCTGTTCGGCATGCTGATGCGCGAGGACGACGACGCGCTGTCGCTGCTGCCTGGCACGCCACCGGCCTGGGTGGCTGGCGAAGGGCTCGCCATCGACCGCCTGCCCACCGCCTACGGCACCCTGCAGTTGCAGGCGCGGCAGCGCGACGGTGCCCTGCGCCTCACCCTCGGACCCGGCCTGCGCGGCGATACCGCCGTGCGCGTGTGGTGGCCAACGCGCACGCGCCCGACCCACGTGCGCGTGGATGGACGCACGGTGAGCGATTACGACGCCAACGGCGTGCGCCTGCAGCAGCCGTTCCGCACACTCGAGGCGCGCTGGTAGACGCGGCAGCGCTGCGCCGCGCGCGGGCGCCGCGCGGCGCCCTTGTCAGTCAACTCATTCCCACTCGATCGTCGCCGGCGGCTTCCCGGAGATGTCATAGACCACGCGCGACACCCCGCGCAGCTCATTGATGATGCGGTTGCTCACGGTGCCCAGGAAGTCATACGGCAGGTGCGCCCAGTGCGCGGTCATGAAATCGATGGTCTCCACCGCACGCAGCGCGATCACCCACTCATACGCACGCGCATCGCCCACCACGCCCACCGATTTCACCGGCAGGAACACCGCGAAGGCCTGGCTGGTCTTGTCGTACAGGTCGGCCTTGCGCAGTTCATCGATGAAGATCGCATCGGCCTTGGCCAGC
This sequence comes from Stenotrophomonas sp. Marseille-Q5258, assembly GCF_946900935.1. Classification (NCBI taxonomy): domain Bacteria; kingdom Pseudomonadati; phylum Pseudomonadota; class Gammaproteobacteria; order Lysobacterales; family Lysobacteraceae; genus Stenotrophomonas; species Stenotrophomonas sp. Marseille-Q5258. Next base: position 69,798 of record NZ_CAMPPN010000003.1, on the reverse strand, counting down.
AGCTCGGCGTATTCGCGCTTCACTTCGCCAAGAATGCGCACGCCCAGACCCGGGCCCGGGAACGGGTGGCGGTACACCATGCTGCGCGGCAGGCCGAGTTCGACACCGAGGCGACGCACTTCGTCCTTGAACAGCTCGCGCAGCGGCTCGACCAGGCCCAGCTTCATGTGCTCGGGCAGGCCGCCCACGTTGTGGTGGCTCTTGATGACGTGGGCCTTGCCGGTCTTGCTGCCGGCCGACTCGATCACGTCCGGGTAGATGGTGCCCTGCGCCAGCCACTTGGCATTGCTCAGCTTGTTGGACTCTTCATCGAAGATGTCCACGAACAGGTTGCCGATGATCTTGCGCTTGGCTTCCGGATCGCTCACGCCGTCGAGCTTGCTGAAGTAGCGGTCCGCCGCGTTGACGCGGATCACCTTGACGCCCATGTGCTCGGCGAACATCGCCATCACCTGGTCGCCTTCCTGCCAGCGCAGCAGGCCGGTATCGACGAAGACGCAGGTCAGCTTGTCGCCGATGGCCTTGTGCAGCAGCGCGGCCACGACGGACGAATCGACGCCGCCGGACAGGCCCAGGATCACTTCATCGTCGCCCACCTGTTCGCGCACGCGGGCGATCTGGTCGTCGATGATGTTGGCGGCGGTCCACAGGGTCTGGCAGCCGCACACGTCCACCACGAAGCGGCGCAGCAGCGCCTGGCCCTGCAGGGTGTGGGTCACTTCCGGGTGGAACTGCACGCCGTACCAGCGCTTCTCTTCGTTGGCCATCGCGGCCACCGGGATGCGATCGGTCACGGCCGTCACAGTGAACCCCGGGGGCGCAACGGAGACGTGGTCGCCGTGGCTCATCCAGACGTTCAACTTCGGCTCGCCGCCGTGGTCGCTCAGGCCCTTGAACAGCGCGTCGGGGTGCACGACGTTGACTTCGGCATGGCCGAACTCGCGCTGGTCGGCCGCTTCGGTGGCGCCACCGAGCTGGGCGGCCAGGGTCTGCATGCCGTAGCAGATGCCGAAGATCGGCAGGCCGCTGTCGAACACTTCCTGCGGTGCGGCGGGCGCGCCCGGCAGCGTGGTCGATTCCGGGCCACCGGACAGGATGATGCCCTTGGCACCGAACGCGGCGATCTCGGCCGGGTTGTGGTCCCACGCCCAGATTTCACAGTACACGCCGAGCTCGCGGATACGGCGCGCGATCAGCTGGGTGTACTGCGCGCCGAAATCGAGGATGAGGATCTTGTCGTTATGGATGTTGGTCATGGCGCCCGGGCAATGCAGGAGGGAGTACGGAAAACGAAACGGTGGTACCGGCGGCGGATAGAGAAAGAGGAACGGGAATCAGCTTCCTCGTTCCTCTTTGCGCGTACCGCATCAGGCGCGGTAGTTCGGCGGCTCTTTGGTGATCTGCACGTCGTGGACGTGGCTCTCGCGCTGGCCGGCGCCGCTGATCTTGACGAACTTCGGCTTGCTGCGCATGTCTTCGACCGTGCCGCAGCCCACGTAGCCCATCGTGGCGCGCAGGCCACCCATCAACTGGTGGATGATGCCGCCGACCGGACCGCGGTACGGCACGCGGCCTTCGATGCCTTCCGGCACCAGCTTGTCGGCGCTGGAGGCGTCCTGGAAGTAACGGTCCTTAGACCCCTTCTCCATCGCGGCCAGCGAGCCCATGCCGCGGTAGCTCTTGTACGAGCGGCCCTGGAACAGCTCGGTCTCGCCGGGCGATTCCTCGGTACCGGCGAGCAGGCCGCCGATCATGATGGTCGAGGCGCCGGCAGCCAGTGCCTTGCCAATGTCGCCCGAGTAGCGGATGCCGCCATCGGCGATCAGCGGGATGCGGTCCTGCAGCGCTTCGGCGACCAGGTCGATCGCGGTGATCTGCGGCACGCCGACACCGGCGACCACGCGCGTGGTGCAGATCGAGCCCGGGCCGATGCCGACCTTGACCGCGTCAGCGCCGCTGTCCAGCAGCGCCAGCGCGGCTTCGCCGGTGCAGATGTTGCCGCCGACGACCTGTACGTTCGGGAAGTTCTTCTTGACCCAGCGCACGCGGTCCAGCACGCCCTGCGAGTGGCCGTGCGCGGTGTCCACCACCAGCACGTCCACGCCGGCGGCGACCAGCGCTTCGACACGGCGATCGGTATCGCCGCCGACGCCGACCGCGGCACCGACCAGCAGACGGGTCGCGGTGTCCTTGGCGGCGTTGGGGTAGTCGGTGTTCTTCTGGATGTCCTTGACGGTGATCAGCCCGCGCAGGGCGAAATCATCGTTGACCACCAGGATCTTCTCGATGCGGTTGCGGTGCAGCAACTGCAGCACTTCGTCCGACGCGGCGCCTTCCTTGACCGTGATCAGTCGATCCTTCTTGGTCATGATGTGGCGGACCGGGTCGTCCAGCTCGGTCTCGAAGCGCATGTCGCGATGGGTGACGATACCCACCAGCTGGCCACCGCCATCCACCACCGGCACGCCGGAAATGTTGCGCGCCTGGGTCAGCGCCAGCACGTCGCGGATGGTGGTTTCCGGGCCGACGGTGATCGGGTCGCGGATGACGCCGGCCTCGAACTTCTTGACCTGGGCCACTTCGGCGGCCTGCTGTTCGACGGTCAGGTTCTTGTGGATGATCCCCATGCCGCCGAGCTGGGCCATCGCGATGGCGAGGCGGGCTTCGGTGACGGTGTCCATCGCTGCCGAGAGGATCGGGAGCTTCAGCCGCAGGTCGCGGGTCAGCCGCGTTTCGAGGCTGACATCCTTGGGCAGGATCGTGGAGTGTGCGGGGACGAGCGAGACGTCGTCGTAAGTGAGTGCTTCAGCCTGGATGCGCAGCATCGGCATACCCGAGATGTGGGGAAGCGCGACATTTTACCCTGATTCTGGCCCGATGGGCAGGGGGCGGATGCGACGCAGTGTCGCGCCCGCGAACAGCGTTCACGTAGTGCCGGGCGGGCCCGGCCGACGTTTGCAGGGGTCCCTCAGCCGGGCAGAGCCCGGCTCTACGGGGCGGGGTTTCGTGCAGCCGGGCAGAGCCCGGCTGCACGGGTGCCGCCGTCCGGATCAGAAGGCTTCTGCCGCCTCGATGGTGTTCTGCATCAGGGTGGCGACGGTCATCGGCCCCACGCCGCCCGGGACCGGGGTGATCCAGCTGGCGCGCTGGGCAGCGGCCTCGAAGCCGACGTCACCGACCAGGCGGCCGTCGTCCAGGCGGTTGATGCCCACGTCGATGACCACTGCGCCCGGCTTGACCCACTCGCCTGGCACGATGCCCGGGCGGCCCACCGCCACCACCAGGATGTCGGCATTGCGCACGGACTGCTCCAGCACGTCCTTGGGAGTGAACTTGTGGCAACTCGTGACGGTGCAGCCGGCGATCAGCAGCTCCAGCCCCATCGGGCGGCCAACGTGGTTGCTGACGCCCACGATGGTGGCGTTGCGGCCGCGCACCGGCTGGTCGGTATGGCCCAGCAGCGTCGTGATGCCCCGCGGGGTGCACGGGCGCAGGCCGAACTCGCGCAGGGCCAGGTGGCCGACGTTTTCCGGGTGGAAACCGTCCACGTCCTTGCGCGGGTCGATGCGGTGGATCAGGCGGCTGGCATCGGGGATGCCCGGCAGCGGCAGCTGCACCAGGATGCCGTGGATCTTCGGATCGGCGTTGAGCTGGTCGATCAGGGTCAGCAGCTGGGCTTCGGTGGTCCCGGCCGGCAGGTCGTAGTCGAACGCCTCGATGCCGACCTTCTCGGCGGCCCGGCGCTTGTTGCGCACGTACACGGTCGAGGCCGGGTCGCCCCCGACCAGCACCACCGCCAGGCCGGGCCGGCTGCCACCGGCGGCCAGGCGCGCGTCCACGCGCACCTTCAGGCTGTCCAGCAGGTCTTCGGCGATGCGGCGTCCGTCCAGGATGCGGGCGGAATGGCGGGGGGCGGAATCGTTCATCGAATGCGGGGGCATGGCGGCGGCGGGGAACGTATTGTCCCTGATTTGCCCGGATCGCGTCGCCCAGCCGCCGGCCGGCTCCGCAACACCACCGATTGTCCCGGAAGTCGCCCATCGGCCGGCACTACGCATCGCGCGTCATTCCTCTTCGGGTACCTCGTCCGCATTGAGGGTGCGTGCCTTGCGCCTGGGCGCGGTGAACGGGGTCGGCGTGGGCACGCCGGGCAGCGCGGTACCGAACACCATGTGCGCGCCGGCGCGCAGGTCGCCACCGGCCATCTCCAGCTCGAAACGCTCGGCGTCGCGCTGACGGATCTGCTCGGCGATGTCGCGCGCGTCATCTTCCTCCGCGCCCAGCTCGACCAGCGCGGCCTGGCCGAACAGCAGCGCCGATTCGAAGGTCTCACGGATCTGGAAGTCCACGCCGGCATGGATCAGCCGCAGCGAATGCTCACGGTCAAACGACCGCACCAGCAGCTTGGCCTGCGGGAACTGGTGGGCCACCAGCTCGACGATGCGGTCCGCGTCCTGCGCACTGTTCACGCACACCGCAATGGCACGCGCGGTGGCCGCGCCGGAGGCGTGCAGCACATCCAGGCGGGTGCCGTCGCCGTAGTAGATTTTGAAGCCGAAACGCTCTGCGTTGTGGATCATGTCCACATCGTTGTCGATGATGGTCACGTCCACGTCGCGCGCCAGCAGCGACTGGCTGGCCACCTGGCCGAAGCGGCCAAAGCCGATCAGCAGCACGCTGCCGGACAGGCCGTCGGCCGCTTCCACGCCGTCCAGCGACACCGCACGGGCCGGCATCAGCGTGTCGTGCAGCAGCACGAACAACGGGGTGAGCGCCATCGACAGCACCACGATCGCGGTGAGGTTGGCGTTGACCTCCACGCCGATCACGCCGGCAGCCGCGGCGGCCGAGAACAGCACGAACGCGAACTCGCCGCCCTGCGCCATCACCACGCCACGATCCAGCGCCTGGTGGTGGTCGCTGCCCAGGATGCGCGCCACGGTGTAGATGCACACTGCCTTGGCCAGCATCAAGGCGAGCACGCCGGAGAGGATCAGCGGCCAGTTGTTGGCCACCACGGTCAGGTCCAGCGCCATGCCCACGCTGAGGAAGAACAGGCCCAGCAGAATGCCGCGGAACGGCTCGATGTCCGCCTCGATCTGATGACGGAAAGTGGATTCGCTGAGCAGCACGCCGGCCAGGAACGCGCCCATCGCCATCGACAATCCGCCCAGCTGCATCAGCAGCGCGGCGCCCAGCACCACCAGCAATGCGGCGGCGGTCATGACTTCGCGCGCCTTGGCGGCGGCCAGGATGCGGAACAGCGGATTGAGCAGGAACCGCCCTACCAGCACCAGGCCAACGATGGCACCGGCAGCGATGCCGACGCTGACCCAGCGCGACGCACCGCCCACCTCGGCATGCACCGGCGCCATCAAGGCGACCACGGCCAGCAACGGCACGATCAGCAGGTCTTCGAACAGCAGGATCGACACGATCTTCTGGCCCGACGGCAGCGCGATGTCTCCACGTTCGGCCAGCAACTGCATCACCACCGCGGTCGAGGTCAGCACGAAGCCGGCTGCACCGATGAACGCCACCGGCAGCGGGAAGCCGAACAGCATGCAGACGCCGGTGAGCACCGCGCCGCAGACCACGATCTGCAGGGTGCCCAAGCCGAAGATTTCCTTGCGCAGACTCCACAGGTGCGACGGCCGCATTTCCAGGCCGATCACGAACAGGAACATCACCACGCCCAGTTCGGCGGTATGCAGGATCGCCTGCGGATCGGAGAACCAGCCAAACCCGAACGGACCGATCGCCAGACCGGCGGCGAAGTACCCCAGCACCGAACCCAGCCCGAGCCGGCGGAACAGCGGCACCATCACCACCGCCGCGCCAAGCAGCGCGACCACTTTTACCAGCTCACTGGCCCCTGCTTCCACCGCCATGCGGATGTTCCCCGGACTACCTAGATGCCCCCACGATAGGGCAAAGCGTTTGCACGCAATAGCGCGCGGGGTGCGTTGATTTGTACTGAAAACAGAACAATGCCCCGCATGGATGGCAGGATCATCCTATCGACAGCGCTGCCGGCGATTGACCAGCCTTCAGACGCTGCTGCAGAACGCGGCGTAATCGATGTACCCGGGAAACGCACGGCCCGGCGCGCACAGCGGGCAGTCGGGGTCCGGTGGCAGCCGTGTTTCGCGGAAGCGCATCGCCAACGCGTCGAACGACAGCAGCCGGCCGACCAGGGAGTCGCCGATGCCCAGCAGGAGCTTCAGGACCTCGGTGGCCTGCAGCAGCCCGACCATGCCCGGCAGCACCCCGAGCACGCCGGCCTCGGCGCAGTTCGGCGCAGAACCGGGCGGCGGCGGCTCCGGGAACAGGCAGCGATAGCACGGTGCGACGCCCCGCTGGCGGCCCGCGTCGAACACGCTGACCTGGCCGGTGAAGCGCTCCACCGCGCCGTAGACCAGCGGGATGCCGTGGCGGATGCAGGCATCGTTGAGCAGATAGCGCAGCGGGAAATTGTCCGAACCGTCCAGCACCACGTCCACCCCGTCGAGCAGCGCATCAACTGTGGCGGACGTCACCCGCAGCTGTACCGCGTCCACGTCGAGATGGGGGTTGAGCGCCAGCAGCCGTTCGCGCGCGGACAGCACCTTGGGCGTGCCGACGCTGGCATCGGTATGCAGAATCTGCCGGTGCAGGTTGCTGCGCTCGACCACGTCGTCATCGGCGATGCGCAGGTGCCCTACCCCGGCGGCGGCCAGGTAGAAACTGGCCGGCGCGCCCAGCCCTCCGGCCCCAAGCACCAGCACGCGCGACGCCAGCAGCCTGCGCTGCCCGTCGACTCCCACCTGCGGCAACAGAAGGTGGCGCGAATAGCGCTCGTTGAAATCGCGCTCGGCATCGCTCTGCAGCGGTTGCACCAGCGGCAGGCCGTCGGCACGCCAGGCGGCGGTGCCGCCGTGCACGGAGGCGATACGGGTATAGCCGAGACCAGCCAGGGTGGTGGCGAGGTCCAGGGAGCGCCTGCCGCTTTGGCAGATCAGCACGACCTCGCGGTCCAGTACCGGCAGGTGCGTGGCCGGTGCGCGCTGAAGGTCGCCCCGGGCGATGCCAAGCGCGCCTTCGGCCATGCCGGTGGCGCGCTCATGCGCGTCGCGGACGTCGATCAGCAGTGCGCCGTGGGTGAGGCGTTCGCGGGCCTGGGCGGGGGTGATCTCGGGGACAGTGCTCATCTGTGCATTATCGCGCAGACCTCCCGGTGCAGTCGGGTCCTGCCGCGCCGTGCGCGGTTTGCCGGCCAGCGGCCCGCCCCAACCCTGGAATGCGGAAGAGCCGGCTTGCGCCGGCTCTTCATTGCATCACTTGCCTTTGACGTGCTTGATCAGGCGACGCTTGCGCTTGATCTGACGTTCGGTGAGCACGTTCTTCTTGCCTTCGTAGGGGTTTGTCCCCTCGCGGAAGATGAACTGCACCGGGGTACCGACAAGTTTGAAGCGCTTCCGGAAGAAGTTCTCCAGGTAGCGCTTGTACGACTCCGGCAGATCCTTCAGGCGCGTACCGTGCACGATGAAGGTCGGCGGATTGGAGCCGCCCGGATGCACGTAGCGCAGCTTGGACACGTGGCCGCGGATGGCCGGCGGCGGGTTGGTCTCGTAGGCCATCTCCAGCGCCTTGTTGACCTCACTGGTGCTGAACTCGTGCGTGGCCGACGCATGGGCGGCATGGATGCAACGGAACAGCTCGCGCAGTCCCGAGCCATGCTTGGCCGAGATGCGCACCACTTCGGCCCACGGCACGAAGCCCAGCTTGCGCGACACCAGCGCTTCGGCCTGCTCGCGCTGGTAGTCGGTCAGCCCGTCCCACTTGTTGATCGCCACGACCAGGGCGCGGCCGGCATCAAGCACCGCACCCAGGACGCTGGCGTCCTGGTCGGTCACGCCTTCGGCGGCGTCCAGCATCAGCACGGCCACCTGGCACTGCTCGATCGCCTGCAGCGTCTTGATCACGCTGAATTTTTCCACCACCTCTTCCACGCGCGCCTTGCGGCGCAGGCCAGCGGTGTCGATCAGCCGGTACTCGCGACCATCGCGCTCCATGTCCACCGCGATCGAATCGCGGGTGGTCCCGGGCACTTCGGAGGCGATCATGCGCTCCTCGCCCAGCAGGCGATTGACCAGCGTCGACTTGCCCACGTTCGGACGGCCGACGAAGGCAATGCGGATGCGGTTCGGGTCGTTGTCCAGCGTTTCGGTGGTGCCTTCCTCCGGCAGCCGCTCGACGACTTCATCGAGCAGATCGTCCAGGCCCTGGCGATGCGCAGCCGACACGGTCAGCATCTCGCTGAAGCCGTAGCGGGCGAACTCCGAACGCACCGTGTCCTCATGCGTACCGTCGATCTTGTTGATCAGCAGCAGCGTCGGACGCGACAGTTTGCGCAGCCAGGACAGGATCTCGTCATCCAGGGCGGATGCGCCTTCACGGGCATCGACCACGAACAGGATCAGGTCCGCCTCGGCGGCGGCGGCGCGGGCCTGGCGGGCGGTAGCACCGGCCAGACCTTCTTCTTCACCGGCGATACCACCGGTATCGACCACCAGGAACGGGTGGTCTTCATTCAGACGACAAACACCGTAATTACGGTCCCGGGTCACGCCGGGCTGGTCATGGACCAGCGCATCGCGCGTACGGGTGAACGCATTGAACAGCGTGGACTTGCCGACATTCGGCCGTCCAACCAGGGCGACCAAGGGCAGCATCGCGGTAACTCCTTATTGTGCCAACCGGAATGCGGTCAGCTTTCCATCAACGTTCTGCACCAGCAGAATCCCATCGGCAGCTACCGGCTGCGCCAGCAGGGCGTCGCCGCCACTCTTGGCGCGCGCCGCGAACTCACCATTGTCGGTACGCAGCCAGTGCAGGTACCCCTTGTAGTCACCGACCACAACGTAATCCCCCTGCACGACCGGACCGGTCAGCGAGCGACGGGCCAGGCCGGTCTGCGACCACATGGCCGAGCCGCTGGCCTTGTCCAGGCCGAACACGCCGCCCTTGTTGTCCGAGACGAATACATTGCCCGAGGTCACCGCCAGCCCACCCGCGCCGCCGTGATCGCGCGACCACAGCGGACGGCCGGTCGGGCCTTCGATCGCCATCGTCTGGTTCTTGAAGCTGTTCACGAACAGGGTGTTGCCATCCAGCACCGGCGCGCCATCGACGTCGGCCATGCGCTCCAGCTCGGTGCGGCCTTCCGGGGTACCCACCATCTGGTCCCACACGGTGCGGCCGTCCTGCATGGCCAATGCCGCCACGCTGCCATCGTCGTTGCCGATGAACAGTACGCCCGGACCGGTCACCACCGGCGCGTTGCCGCGCACGGTCAGGGCCGGCAGCTCGCGCGGGTTGAACCAGCGCTGGGTACCGTTGCCGGCATCCAGGGCGGTCACGCGGCCATCGTTGCTGCGCACAAACACCATGCCCTGGCCCACGGCCGGCGCGGAAATCACTTCACCCGGCACCTTGGCGCGCCACTTCTCGCTGCCATCGTTGGCGTCCAGCGCGATCACCTGGCCGTCCAGCGTGCCGATCACCACCAGGCCTTCGCCGACACCCGGGCCGCCAGACAGGCGCAGCTTGGGCTTCTTCTTTTCCTTGGCCGGCTCGTAGGTCCAGACCTTCTTGCCGGTCTGCAGATCGATCGCATGCACGCCACCGGAAATGGCGGCCGCGTAGACCCGACCATCGGCAACCACCGGGCCCTGGCGGACGCCGATGCGCTTCTCGCCCTTGCCCACGTTGACCGACCACAGCTTGTCGACCTTGACGGTCGGCTCGAACTTCACCAGTTCCGCCGGTTCCAGCGCCTTCTTGGCCGCCGCGTCCTTGCCGGCGAACCAGCCCTTGACGGTGGAGCAGCCGGACAGGGCCACACCCAGCAGGACTACCGTGGCAACGCGCTTGATCATGACCATCTGGTTCATTACACCGACTCCGCAGGATCGGTGACGGTGCCACCGGCATCCATCACTTTGGTTTCCAGCAGACGCCGCTGCGGCGCTGCCACGTCCAGCGTCTTGAGCGCCTTCTCATACTGTTCGCGGGCCGCATCACGCTTGCCCTGCACCATCAACGCGTCACCGTGGATCTCCAGGCTGGCGCTGTCGGCTGCGCTGCCCAGCAGCTTGATCGCTTCATCGCTTTTGCCGGTTGCCACCAGCAGGCGCGCGACGCGCTGGTCGATCACCGGCTTGAACTCGGCGTCGGCGCTGATCGCGCGGAGGGTCGCCAGGGCGGCCTCGTCCTTGCCCGCATCCACCTGCGCCTTGGCCAGCTGCAACGCCGCCAGGTCCGCATAGATATTGGCCTTGCCGCCTTCAAGCGTCTTCACGCCCTTGGCCGCCTCGTCCAGATTCTTTTCTTCCAGGCTCTTGAGCACGGCCTGGTAAGCGACGTTGGCATCGGCCAGCGAGTTGCTGTGCCGGGCCTGCCATTCGTTCCAGCCCCAGATGCCGGCGATCGCAATGGCGACACCGGCCAGGATGCTGAGACCATTCTTCCGCAGCCAACTGCGGACGCGTTCACTTTGTTCGTGCTCGTCGAGCAGATCGTCGATCGCCATGCGTACTCTCGCCCCGCCCGTCAGGAGGAGCTGGTTGAATTGGATTGGGAACGCGACTCAGTGTGAAACCGGAGCCACGGAGCCGTCAGAGGATACCGTAAAGCGTGCCACGTTGGCTCGCTGGTACGGCGAAAGGTCGACGATAGTGCCGCCCTGCTGAACCTCGACCGCCGACGCGTTGCCCAGCACCATGCGGGCCACCTGGCCCGGCGTGAAGCTGCGGGTTTCGCCGGACTTCACCAGCGCCTTCTCGACGGTAGTGCCATCGGGAGCGGCGATATCGACCCAGCTGTCGCCCTTGAACTGCAGGGTCAACGCGCCGGCCGGCGCGGCCGTACTGGCCGGACGCGGCACGGGGGTCAGCGACGCCAGATACGGGGCCGCCGGCTTGGGCGGTTCCGAGCTGACCGGGGCCGGCGCGGCGGGCGGCGTGTCGCCCCCTGCCACGGGAACCGCTGCCGGAATGACATCCAGCGAGGCGGTATTGGGGGTGTTGGCGGTCCCGTCGAAATGGCCGCGGGTGGCGAACCACACCGGCACGGCCAGCACGGCGGTGATGCCGACATAGAGCGCCCGGCGACCGAGGCTCTCGGCGATCCGGCGCGCCCGCGGGGTATGCGTGTGGCTGACCAGCTGCGGCGGCACCACCGGCCCGATATGGGCCTGCTCGAGCAGGTCGTTGATGTCGACCTTGAGCAGACGGGCGTAGCTGCGCAGCTGGCCACGGACGAACACCGGCGCGCCCAGGCGCTGCCATTGCTCCTCTTCGAGCGACCGCACCACCTGCACCGGCATGCGCAGTTGCTGACCCACCGATTCGAGCGTCAGTCCGGCCGCTTCGCGCGCCTGGCGGAGTCGAGCTCCGGACCCGGTCACAGTGTCGAAAGCGTTCACAGTCTGGTCATCAATCACAATGCTTCAACCCCGGGGATTAGGAGCCGCATCCTGCGGAAATTCGTTGCGAATTCGCTGCAGATAGCGACTGGATGCCGCGTTGTCGCCAAGCTGCACCTCGATTTGTGAGGCAAGTTGTAACACGGAACGTGTGGCCGGTGCAGCCGCAAGACGCCGTTGCGAGAAGGCCCGGGCCTCGAAAAAACGCCCGCGGGCGAACTCGCTGCGGGCCATCGACTCCAGCGCATAGGCATTGGTCGGTTCCAGCTGTACCGCGGCGCGGAGGTCACGCTCGGCGCGCTCGGGCTGCCCGGCATCCAGTGCGCACCCCCCGGCATTGGCCAGGGCCGACGCCGGCGTGGCGTACCCGGGGGCGGCCAGGGCTCGATCGAACCACTCCAGGGCGGCGGCGGGCTGGCCGTGGGTGCACAGCCAGGCACCATAGTTGTTCAGGACGTCGCCACGGCTGGGCGCCACGTCGGCGGCCTTGCGGTAGTGGCTGCCCGCAGCGACGTCATCGCCCCGGCTGCTGGCGATCTGGGCGAGCAGCATGTACGCCTCGGGACGCGACGGGTCGATCTTCACTGCCGCCCGGGCCTTCTTGTCGGCCACATCCAGGCCGCCGGCGCGCAGCGCCTCGGAGGCCAGAACGACCTGATCCTGGTAGCCGACCCGCTTGCGGGTGGCGGGGTCGTCGCGGACTTCATAGACCGGCGCGACGGGCAACTGCCCGGCCGGGTGTCGGGCGCCATGTCTGCCGCAGCCGGCCAATGCCAGCGCGCAGAGAACAACGGCTGGCAATCGGCAATCAGGCAGCGGCATCCCGGTCTTTCCCGTCCTGCAGCAATGTCTTGTTGAATTCCGCCTGGCGGCGCGTGCGATCCATCACCTGCCCCTTGAGCTGGCCACAGGCGGCATCGATGTCGTCGCCGCGGGTGCGCCGGACCATCGTCAGTACCTGGGCGTCGAGCAGGATCTTCTGGAACGCGCGGATCTCCGTCTCCCCGGAGCGCTCATAGCGGGTACCCGGGAACGGATTGAACGGAATCAGATTGACCTTGCCAGCGTGCGAGGTCTGCACGGCATTGTCGAACTGCCGCATCAGCCGCGCCAGCTGACGCGCATGCTCGGGCTGGTCGTTGATGCCCTTCATCAGGGTGTATTCGAACGTCACCGACTCACGGCGCTTGTTGGCGCGCAGGTAACGCGCACAGGACGCCATCAGGTCGACGATCGGGTACTTCTTGTTGAGCGGAACCAGCGTCTCGCGCAGCGCATCGTTCGGCGCATGCAGCGACACCGCCAGCGACACATCGCTTTCGGCCGACAGGCGGTCGATCTGCGGCACCAGGCCGGAGGTCGACAGGGTCACGCGCTTGTTGGCCAGGCCATAGCCCAGATCGTCGCGCATCACGCTCATGGCGCGCACGACGTTGTCGAAATTCATCAACGGCTCGCCCATGCCCATCATCACCACGTTGGTGAGACGACGCTGCTTGTGCGGAATGTTGCCCAGATGGCGCGCCGCCACCCACACCTGGCCGATGATCTCGGCGGTGGACAGGTTGCGGTTGAAGCCTTGGGTGGCCGTCGAACAGAAGGTGCAGTTCAGCGCGCAGCCAACCTGCGAAGACACGCACAGCGTGCCGCGGTTCTTGTCCGGGATATACACCGCTTCGATGGCGTTCTTGCCATCGGTGCCCATCGCCAGCAGCCACTTGTGGGTGCCATCGGCGGAGGGCTTGTCGAACACGATGTTGGGAACGCGGACCTCGGCATGCTGCTGCAGCTTGGCGCGCAGCGCCTTGCCAAGGTCGGTCATCTGATCGAAATCGGTGACGTAGTGGTGGTGGATCCACTTCATCACCTGGTGGGCACGGTAGCGCGCTTCGCCGAGGGTCTCGGCGAAGAAGCGCTCCAGACCCTCGCGATCGAGGTCGAGCAGGTTCTGCTTGGCCACAGCCGGACCCGGGACGAGTACGGATGGGATGGCGGTAGGCTGTACGACCTCGTTCACGGCATCACTCTCAGCGCGAAACGACGTCGGTCGCGGCGAAGAAGTAGGCGATTTCGATCGCGGCGTTCTCGACCGAGTCCGAGCCGTGGGCGGCATTGGCATCGATGGATTCGGCGAAGTCGGCGCGGATGGTGCCTGCAGCGGCTTCCTTCGGATTGGTGGCGCCCAGCAGGTCGCGATGGGCCAGCACGGCGTTCTCGCCTTCCAGCGCCTGGATCATCACCGGGCCGGAGATCATGAACTCGACCAGCGCGTTGAAGAACGGACGCTCGCGGTGCACGGCGTAGAAGCCTTCGGCTTCGCGGCGCGACAGCTGCTTGTACTTGGCAGCCACGACCTTGAGCCCGGCCTTTTCGAAGCGGGCGTAGATTTCACCGATGACGTTCTTGGCGACGGCGTCCGGCTTGATGATGGAAAGGGTGCGCTCCAGCGCCATGGGAAGTACTCCGTTGGGCGGGCCACTGATCGGCCCGAGGTTAGCATGAAAAAAACCCGCGTCAAAACGCGGGCTTAGCCTGATATACGTGAGGCGATTCTAACGTGTAACCCGGCGGCGCGGTAGTGCCGGGCCCCGCCCCGCACCCCCTTGAACCACAGGCCGGCCCGTCGCGTTCAGCGTGGTGGAAAGGCAAAAGGCGTCGCCGGACAGGGGGTTGACCGGGATGAACGGATGCCCACCCCCATTGTGCGTCGCACAATGCCAGCGTGCGGCCATCGGTCTAGTATCAAACAATCGTTTGATTGAACCTGCCCCGCCTCATGGCCAAACCCGCTCACTTCTCCACCAAGGACCGCATTCTCGGCGCCGCCGAGGAGCTGTTCGCCCAGCACGGTTTTGCCGGCACCTCGCTGCGCCAGGTCACCAGCCAGGCCGACGTCAACATCGCCGCGGTCAACTACCACTTCGGCTCCAAGGAAAACCTCGTCAACGAGGTGTTCCGGCGTCGCATGGATGAAATGACCGCCGCCCGCCTGGCGCAGCTGGAGGCGGCCCGTCGCGAGTCCCCCGGTGAACTGCGCCCGGTGCTGGCCGCCTTTGTCGAACCGGCCCTGGCAATGGCCCAGGACCGCCAGACCGGCGGCGCGTTCGTCCGCGTGATCGCCCGGGCCTACGCCGAGAAGAACGACAACCTGCGCAAGTTCCTCTCCGACCACTACGGCCACGTCCTGCGCGACTTCGGCAAGGCGATTGCCGCCTGCGTCCCCGGCCTGAGCAAGGAAGAGCTCTACTGGCGCCTGGACTTCCTGGCCGGGTCGCTGACCTACGCGATGGCCGACTTCGGCCTGATCAAGCGACCCGCCGGTGTCACCGAAGCCGCGCATCGTGCCCATGCGGCACGCGAACTGATCCACTTCGCCGAAGCCGGGTTCCGCGCCAGCGCAACCCGCGATGCTTCGACGACGCCTCTTTCCACCCCGTAGCGCCGGGCGCTCCCCGGCTGCCAGACCAACAAAGGCATAACGACATGTCCAATTCCCTGCTAGTCCGCCGCGCCGCCGTGTTGGGTGCCGGTGTCATGGGTGCCCAGATCGCGGCCCACCTGACCAACGCCGGCGTCGATACCGTGCTCTTCGACCTGCCTGCCAAGGAAGGTCCGGCCGACGGCATCGTGCTCAAGGCCATCGGCAACCTGGGCAAGCTCAGCCCTGCCCCGCTCGCCAGCAAGTCCTACGCCGAGGCGATCACCCCGGCCAACTACGAGACCGGGCTGGAGCAGCTGAAAGACTGCGACCTGATCATCGAGGCCATCGCCGAGCGGATGGACTGGAAGCAGGATCTGTACAGGAAGATCGCTCCGTTCGTGGCCGATCACGCCGTGCTGGCCTCCAACACCTCCGGCCTGGGCATCAACAAGCTCGCCGATGTGCTGCCCGAGCAGCTGCGTCACCGCTTCTGCGGCGTGCATTTCTTCAACCCGCCGCGCTACATGCACCTGGCCGAGCTGATCCCGGCCACCACCACCGATGCCGCCGTGCTGGAGGGCCTGGAAGCATTCCTGGTCACGACCCTGGGCAAGGGCGTGGTGTACGCCAAGGACACCCCGAACTTCATCGGCAACCGCATCGGCGTCTTCTCGATTCTGTCCACGATCTTCCACACCCAGCAGTTCGGCCTGGGTTTCGATGAAGTCGATGGCCTGACTGGCCCGCTGGTCGGCCGCCCGAAGTCGGCGACCTACCGCACCTCCGACGTGGTCGGCCTGGACACGATGGCGCACGTCATCAAGACGATGGGCGACACCCTGCCCAACGATCCGTGGCATCAGTATTTCGCGTCGCCGAAGTGGCTGGACGCGCTGATTTCCAAGGGTGCGCTCGGCCAGAAGACCGGCGCCGGCATCTTCCGCAAGGTCGGCAAGGACATCGTCGTGCTGGACCTGGAGAAGCAGGACTACCGCCCGGCCGACCGTACCGCCGCACCGGAAGTGGTCGACATCCTCAAGATCAGGAACCCCGCCGAGAAGTTCGCCAAGCTGCGCGAGAGCCAGCACCCGCAGGCGCAGTTCCTGTGGGCGACCTTCCGCGACCTGTTCCACTACAGCGCCTACCACCTGGCCGACATCGCCGAGACCGCGCGCGACGTCGACCTGGCCATCCGCTGGGGCTATGGCTGGTCGCTCGGCCCGTTCGAAACCTGGCAGGCTGCCGGCTGGAAGCAGGTGGCGCAGTGGATTGCCGATGACATCGTGGCCGGCAAGAGCATGAGCAATGCGCCGCTGCCGGACTGGGTGTTCGATGGCCGCGATGGCGTGCACGCCGCCGAAGGCAGCTACAGCCCGTCGCGCAACGCCAAGCTGCCGCGCTCGTCGCTGCCGGTGTACCAGCGTCAGCGCTTCCCGGACCCGCTGCTGGGCGAAACCTTCAGCCCGGGCGAGACCGTGTTCGAAAATGACGGCGTGCGCATGTGGCACGACGGCGACGGCATCGCCGTGGTCAGCTTCAAGACCAAGATGAACACCGTGTCCGACCACGTGCTCGATGGCCTGCAGGAAGCGATCAAGCGCGCCGAGAAGGACTTCAAGGGTCTGGTGATCTGGCAGCAGAAGGAACCCTTCTCCGCCGGTGCGGACCTGGCCGGTGCGCTCGGTCTGCTGCAGGCCGGCAAGGTCGAGCAGTTCGAGGACATGGTGCACAACTTCCAGCGCACCAGCCAGGCGATCAAGTACTCGCTGGTGCCGGTGGTGACCGCCGTGCGCGGCCTGGCCCTGGGCGGCGGCTGCGAGTTCCAGATGCACAGCGCCAAGAGCGTGGCGGCACTGGAAAGCTACATCGGCCTGGTCGAAGCGGGCGTCGGCCTGCTGCCGGCCGGCGGCGGCCTGAAGGAGCTGGCGGTGCGTGCGTCGCAGGCGGCTGGTCCGGGCGGGGACGTCTTTGCCGAGCTGAAGAAGACCTTCGAAACCGTGGCGATGGCCAAGGTGTCCAACTCTGCGGTCAACGCCAAGGAGCTGGGCCTGATGCGCGCCACCGACAAGGTGGTCTTCAACAGTTACGAAGCGCTGTACATCGCCAAGGCCGAAGTGCAGGCGCTGGCCGAAGGCGGCTATCGTCCGCCGATGCCGGCCCGCCGCATCCAGGTCGCCGGCGACGTCGGCATCGCAACGTTCAAGATGATGCTGGTCAACATGCTCGAAGGCCGTTTCATCAGCCCCTACGACTACGAGATTGCCGTGCGCATCGCCACCGTGCTGTGCGGTGGCGAAGTCGACCGCGGCACGCTGGTGGACGAAGAGTGGCTGCTGACCCTGGAACGCAAGCACTTCGTCGAACTGGCCCAGCAGGAAAAGACCCAGGCCCGCATCGCGCACATGCTCAAGACCGGCAAGCCGCTGCGCAATTGACCGCGCCCCCTGTCTACGGTGGGTGCCGACCCCGGGTCGGCACTCCGGCTAAAAATTTCGAGAGATCACTGCAATGACCAAGCAAATCCAGGACGCCTACATCGTCGCCGCCACCCGCACCCCGGTCGGCAAGGCGCCCAAGGGCGTGTTCCGCAATACCCGTCCGGACGACATGCTTGCCCACGTGCTCAAGTCCGTGGTCGCACAGGCGCCGGGCATCGACGTCAACCGCATCGATGACGCGATCATCGGCTGCGCGATGCCGGAAGCCGAGCAGGGCATGAACGTGGCGCGCATCGGCGTGCTGCTGGCCGGCCTGCCGGACACCATCGCCGCACAGACGGTCAACCGCTTCTGCTCCTCCGGCCTGCAGGCGGTGGCGATGGCCGCCGACCAGATCCGGCTGGGCAATGCCGACCTGATGCTGGCCGGCGGTACCGAGTCGATGTCGATGGTGCCGATGATGGGCAACAAGATCGCGATGGCGCCGAGCGTCTTCGACAACGATCACGTCGCCATCGCCTATGGCATGGGCATCACTGCCGAGAAGGTCGCCGAAGAGTGGAAGGTGTCGCGTGAGGAGCAGGACGCCTTCGCCCTCGCCTCGCACCAGAAGGCGATCGCCGCCATCCAGAACGGTGAGTTCAAGGATGAGATCAGCCCCTACGACGTACGCACCCGCCAGCCGGACCTGGCCGATGGCCGCCGCATCATCACCCGTGACCGCATCGTCGACACCGACGAAGGCCCGCGCCTGGATTCGTCGGCCGAAGGGCTGGCCAAGCTGCGCCCGGTGTTCCGCAACGGCCAGTTCGGCGGCACCGTCACCGCCGGCAACTCGTCGCAGATGAGCGACGGCGCCGGTGCGGTGCTGCTGGCCTCCGAACAGGCGGTCAAGGACTATGGCCTCACGCCGCTGGCCCGCTTCGTCAGCTTCTCGGTTGCCGGCGTGCGCCCGGAAGTGATGGGCATCGGCCCGATCGCCGCGATCCCGAAAGCCCTCAGGCAGGCAGGCCTGACCCAGGACCAGCTGGACTGGATCGAGCTCAACGAAGCGTTCGCCGCGCAGTCGCTGGCCGTCATCCGCGACTGCGGCCTGGACCCGTCCAAGGTCAACCCGCTGGGCGGCGCCATCGCCCTCGGTCACCCGCTGGGGGCGACCGGTGCGATCCGCACCGCCACCCTGCTGCACGGTCTGCGCCGTCGTCAGCAGAAATACGGCATGGTCACCATGTGCATCGGCACCGGCATGGGTGCAGCAGGCATCTTCGAATCGCTGTAACGCCGGGCGTTGCCAGGCAGAACGCAGAAGGGCAGCCGCGAGGCTGCCCTTCTTCGTGGGGTTGCTGCGTACCGACCCGCGGTCGGCACCCAAGTGTCCCGGTCAGCTGTCGGCGAGTGCCTTCTTGAGCATTTCGCGGGCGGGGCCAGCCAGCTTCTCGTTGTTGAGCGCGAAGCGGATGGTGGCCTCGACCAGTCCCAGGTGGGTGCCGCAGTCGAAACGGGTGCCCTCGAACCGATAGGCATCGACGCGCTCGGTCTTGAGCAGCTCGGCGATGGCATCGGTCAGCTGGATCTCGCCGCCGGCACCGGTGCCGGTGGATTCGAGCAGGTCGAAGATCGCCGGGCTCAGCACATAACGGCCGACCACGGCGAGGTCGCTCGGCGCATCCTCAGGCTTGGGCTTCTCCACGATCGCGCTGATCCGGCCCTGGCGGCCGTCGAAGGCGTCGGTCGCCACGATGCCGTAGCTGCCGGTCTTGTCGTGCGGCACGTCTTCCACGGCAATGATGCTGGCGCCGCTGGCCTGGTTGGCATCGGCCATCTGCTTGAGCGCACCGTCGCCGCGGTTCCAGATCAGGTCGTCGGGCAACAAGACAGCGAACGGCTCGTCGCCGACGATGGCTTTGGCGCAGAGCACCGCGTGCCCCAGGCCCAGCGCTTCGGCCTGGGTGACAAAGATCGCCCGCACCCCGTTCGGCAATACGTGCCGGACCAGCTCCAACTGCTCCTTCTTGCCGGCGCGCTCGAGCTTCTGCTCCAGTTCGTAGGCCTTGTCGAAGTAGTCGGCCACCGCATGCTTGTAGCGGTTGGTGATGAAGATCAGGGTGTCGCACCCTGCTTCGATCGCTTCGTCGACCGCGTACTGGATCAGCGGCCGGTCAATGATCGGCAGCATCTCCTTGGGCACGGTCTTGGTCGCCGGCAGGAAGCGGGTGCCCAGACCCGCTACCGGGAATACCGCCTTGCGAATGCGCTTGTTGCTCATCAGTGCCTGTTGGCCTCTCGTGCGGGGAACGGCAGCACTGTAGCGGAGGTGACGTTATCGTCCTGTGGCAATGGCGCGAACTCGGGCATGGTCGCAAACAGGATGCTGTTGATCGCATCGGTGTCGTAGGTGGCGATGGCCTCGCGCAGCTTGGGCACGTTGCCCAGCACCTGCTCGCGCGCGAAGCTGCGCACCCCGGCTTCCAGGATCTTGGGGTGCGCCGTGGGACGGTAGTCCTCGTCCGAGTAGAACAGCGTCTCGTGCAGCTTCTCGCCCGGACGCAGCCCGGTATAGATGATGGCGATGTCCTTGTACGGCTGCTTGCCGGCCAGACGGATCATCTGCTCGGCGAGCACGCGGATCGGCACCGGCTCGCCCATGTCCAAGGTGTAGATCGCGCCATGCGACGCCGAGGCGGCCGCCTGCAGGATCAACTGGCAGGCCTCGGGAATGGTCATGAAGTAGCGCGTGACTTCCGGGTCGGTCACGGTCACCGGGCCACCCTTGAGGATCTGCTCGCGGAACACCGGAACCACACTGCCGGCCGAGGCCAGCACGTTGCCGAAGCGCACGGTCACGAAACGGGTGTGGTTGGTCTTCTGATCCAGGCTCTGGCAGATCATCTCCGCGTAGCGCTTGCTGGCGCCCAGCGCATTGACCGGATCGACCGCCTTGTCCGTGGAGATGAACACAAAGTGCTCGATCCGGGCCTCGACGCAGGCGCGCGCGACCGTTTCGGTGGACAGGATGTTATTGCGCACTGCCTCGCGCAGCTGACGCTCCAGCACCGGCACCTGCTTGTAGGCGGCAGCATGGAAAACCGCGTCCACGTGCGAAAGCGACAGGGCATGGCGGATCACCGCCGGATCACCGCAGTCACCCAGCACGGCCTCCACGTCCAGATCGGGGAAGCTGCGCTTGAGCTCGGCCTCGATGGTCAGCAGCAGCAGTTCGCTCATTTCCAGCAGCACGATGCGGCCAGCGCCGTGGCGCGCGCACTGGCGGCACAATTCCGAGCCGATGGAGCCACCCGCGCCGGTGACCAGCACGGTACGACCGCCCAGCCAGCCACGGATCAGAGCCCAGTCCGGCAGGATCGGCTTGCGGCCGAGCAGGTCCTCGATCGCCACCTCCTTGAGCTGCCCGGGCAATGAATGGCCCAGCAGGATGTCGTTGAGCTTGGGTACCATCCGGAACGGCACGCCAGTGCTTTCGCACAGGGCCACCACGCGCTGCATGCCGACCGCATCCAGCGAGGGAATGGCGATCACCAGCAGCTTGGCGGCGGTCTCACGGACCACGGCCGGCGCATCGTCCAAGGTGCCGAGGATCGGCAGGCCCTGCAGCTTGGCGCCCTGCAGGTGGGGCGCGTCATCAAGCAGCCCGACCGGATGGAAATCGCCGGACCGGCGCAGGTCACGGACCAGGGCTTCGGCCGCCTGCCCCGCGCCCAGGATCAGCACCCGGCGCGCACTGGCGTCCGACTGCAGCGCCTGGTAGTCCTTCCATGCACGGTACAGCAGGCGCGGCGCGCCAAGCAGCGCCGACAGGGCGAACGGATAGATCACCAGCACCGACATCGGCACGCCATTGAAGCGCTTGTAGGCCAGCGCCACCACGATGGCCAGCAGACCGATGAAGCTGGCTTTGAAGATGTTGAGCAGATCGGCCACGCTGGCAAAGCGCCAGAGGCCGCGATACAGGCCCACGCGCCAGAACACCACCGCCTGGATCACCAACACCAGCGAGGTGTCGATGTTCCACAGCGGCAGGGCCGGTGCATCGGGAAGCATGGAGTAACGGCCGGCATGCAGCAGTTGCCAACACGCCCAGACCATGAACAGATCGTGGGCGACGATGGCGGCCCGCGGAATCAAGCCGGTAAAACGGTCCTGCCAAGGCGTCATAAAAAGCACAGTCCTTCTAAAGGCGCATTCCCTTGCGCAGGAGTAGCCAAAGGCCGGTCGCGAGGATCATCCACGCGACAGCCACGGCAGCCTCCCACCTCGGCTGCAAATGTGTGCAAGCATTAAACACCGCGACACTGAATAAACCAAAAACAAAGTACATACCGGTGGTGAAACTGTGGCTTGCGCCACTTTTCACCATCCGCTGGTACAGGTGTTGTGTGTGGGGTTGCGTCCAACGCTGCCCCGACAGCATGCGCGACAACAGTGTGAAGCCGGCGTCCACAAGGAACCCGGTCAGCGGCACCAGCAGCAACACCCACTGGATGTCGGTCACCACGCTCGTCAGGCATACCAGCGCCGCGACGGCATAGCCAAGCGCGCCGCTGCCGACATCGCCCATGAAGATGCGGGCCTGCGGGAAATTGAACGGCAGGAAGCCCAGGCAGGCCAGGCCAAGCACGACGCCGGCCAGACCGAACGGCGACGGCAGCACGAGGGAAAAGGCCATCGCGGCCAGGATCGCCTGCGTGGTCGCAATGCCGTTGATCCCATCCATGAAATTCCAGATGTTGACCAGCGACACCGTGAACAGCAGGGCCAGAACCGACTGCACCAGATTGCCCGTGACCTGCCAGACCAGACCGGCCAGCAGCGCGGATGCGACCAGATGCACCAGCAGGCGACGCAGGGCGGGCAGCGGGTGGTGGTCGTCCCACCAGCCAATCCCCGCCACCATCCCCAGCCCGATGGCGAACACCAGCAGCGCCTTGGCGGCGGACGGCCAGATCAGCGCCGCCGCCAGGCAGGCCAACAGCAGCGTGGCCACGATCGCGATGCCGCCACCGCGGGGCGTGGCGACGCCGTGGCTGCGCCGTTCGCCCGGCTGATCCATCAGGTTGCGGCGCAGGGCGTACCGGCGCGCGCACCCGGTCAGGGCCGCAGAGAGGGCCATGACCGCCACCAGGCCGGCCAGCCAGATCCAGGGGATCACCACTTACAGCACCGCGTAGTTCAGCAGCGGCTTGACCGTACCCCACTCCTTGCAGCTGGGGCATTGCCAGTGGTGCGTCCGCGCGCCGAAGCCGCAGCGCGTGCAGCGATAGGCCGGATTGCGGACCAGCAACTGGTCGGTGATGTGTTTGAGGTCGTGCAGCGTGGCCGTCGCATCGGCGCCATCGGCCAGGGTGAGATCGATCAGCGCCGATTCGCCGCGGACCGACGGGCGGTCCTTGAGCTGGCGGCCCAGGTAGGCGCGCGCGGGTGCCACGCCTTCCTGCTCTTCCATCAGCTGGGTCAGGGCCAGCACGGGCGCGATGCCGCGGTAGTGCTCGGTCATCTCCGACAGGAACGCGCGCGCGCCGGCCAGGTCGCCGACCTTGCGGTAGTTCTGCATCAGGGCCGGCAACAGTTCGGGCAGGTAGTCCGGATCGTTGCGCGCGGCACGCTCGAACGCCCTGACCGCCGCCTCGTGATGCCCGACGTCGGACTCCAGGCGGCCTTCGATGATGCCGGCACGCACCGACATGGCATCGGCCTGGTAGGCACGTGCGATGGCCGCCCGCGCGTCGTCGACGCGGTCGGCGCCGCGATAGCGCTCGGCCAGTTCGCACTCGAACTGGCCGATCAGCTTGCCCATCGGCTCGCCAGTGACTTCCTCGAAGCGGCTGGCGTTGTCGATCGCCTTTTCCCAGTCGCGTTCGGCCTGGTAGATGCCGATCAGGTGCTTGAGCGCCTGCGGGGCGCGCTGGTCGATCTGGGCCAACTCGGTGAACACGGTTTCGGCACGGTCGAGCAGGCCGGACTTCATGTAGTCCTCGCCCAGGGCGAGGAGCGCCTGGACGCGCTGTGCATCGCTGAGGTCGCTGCGGTTGACCAGCCCCTGGTGCAGGCGGATCGCACGGTCCACCTCGCCACGGCGGCGGAACAGATGGCCCAACGCGACCTGGGTCTCGAAGGTTTCCTTGTCCAGCTCGGCGATGTGCAGGAACAGCTCGATCGCCTTGTCCGGCTGCTCATTGAGCAGGTAGTTCAGGCCACGGAAGTAGGTGCTGGAGAGCCGGCTGACCTGGTTGTCGCCATGACGCTGGCCACCGCGCCGGCCGATCACCCAGCCCGACAGCGCCGCCAACGGCAGACACAGGAAGAACCAGAACCACTCGGAGACAAATTCCATCGGCGCTCAGCGTCCGTCGAAAGTAGAAGAAGGAGGAGGTGTGGCGACCATCACGGGGGCAGCCTTCTGCGCCTTGCGCAGTTTGGAATACAGCGGGATGACCATGCTGGCCAGGACCAGGGCACCGCCGATCAGGGCACCGGACAGCAGCGAAATGATGATGGCCAGGCCGGTGGTGGTGGCGATCTGGGTGAAGCCCAGGCTGATGGCGATCGGCTGCGAATTGAGCGCGCCGACGATGAGCCCGACCACCAGAACCGCCAGCAGGACCAGTAGACGTACGATATTCATGTACCAGCTCCAGTTCCGGAAGGCCTCAAGAGTAGCGGACTAGCACTCCGCTCTACCAGCCAACACGGCGGAAAACATGCATCCGGGATACGGACGCGACGGCTCAGGCAGGATCGCTTTCCAGCGGTACGACGGCGCTGACGCGCTCGCGCAACTCCTTGCCCGGCTTGAAATGCGGGACATGCTTGCCCGGCAATGCCACCGACTCCCCCGTCTTGGGGTTGCGCCCGAGGCGCGGCGGCCGGTAGTGCAACGAAAAACTGCCGAACCCGCGGATCTCGATCCGATCACCGCCGGCCAGCGCCCCGCCCATCATTTCCAGCAACGACTTCACCGCCAGATCGACATCGTCCGACTTCAAATGCGCCTGTCGGCGCGCCAGGATTTCGATCAGCTCGGATTTGGTCATTACGGGCTCTTGGGGAGGAAACCAGACCCTGAAACGGCCCGGACAAAAGTCCGGGCCGTCCAGGAAACTACTGCAACGGGTAAGACCGATTACTCGGACTTGTTGCCGTTCAGCTGTGCGCGCAGCAGCGCGCCGAGCTGGGTCGTGCCACCCGAAGCGGACTGGTATTCCTCCAGCACTTCGCGCATTTCCGCGTCGTCCTTGGCCTTGATCGACAGCTGCAGGGTACGGCCCTTGCGGTCCATGCCCACGAACTTGGCTTCGACCTTGTCGCCGACCTTCAGGAACTGGGTCGCGTCGTCAACGCGCTCGTTCGCAACGTCGCGAGCGGACACGTAGCCTTCGATGCCGTCAGCCAGTTCGATGGTAGCGCCCTTGGCGTCCACTTCCTTGACCACGCCTTCGACCTTGGAACCCTTCGGATTGGCCGCCATGTACTGGCCGAACGGATCCTGCTCCAGCTGCTTGACGCCCAGGCTGATGCGCTCGCGTTCCGGATCGACGGCCAGGACCACTGCGTCCAGGGTGTCGCCCTTCTTGAAGTTGCGGACCACGTCTTCGCCGGTGGTGTTCCAGCTGATGTCCGACAGGTGCACCAGGCCGTCGATACCGCCGTCCAGGCCGATGAAGATGCCGAAGTCGGTGATCGACTTGATCTGGCCCGACACCTTGTCACCCTTCTTGTGGATGGCAGCGAAGGTTTCCCACGGATTGGCGGCAACCTGCTTCATGCCCAGCGAGATGCGGCGACGCTCCTCGTCGACATCCAGAACCATGACTTCGACTTCGTCACCGACCTGCACAACCTTGGACGGGTTGACGTTCTTGTTGGTCCAATCCATTTCCGAAACGTGCACCAGGCCTTCGACGCCCGGCTCGATCTCGACGAACGCGCCGTAATCGGTGACGTTGGAGACCTTGCCGAAGACGCGGCTGTTGGCCGGGTAACGACGGGCGATGTTGTCCCACGGATCCTCGCCCAGCTGCTTCAGACCCAGCGAAACGCGGTTGCGCTCGCGGTCGAACTTCAGCACGCGCACGTCCAGCTCGTCGCCGACGTTCACGACTTCGGACGGGTGGCGCACGCGCTTCCAGGCCATGTCGGTGATGTGCAGCAGGCCGTCGATACCGCCCAGGTCCACGAACGCGCCGTAATCGGTCAGGTTCTTGACGACACCCTTCAGGATCGCGCCTTCCTGCAGCTTGTCCATCAGCTGCTCGCGCTCTTCCGAGTGCTCGCTTTCGACGACTGCACGACGCGAGACCACGACGTTGTTACGCTTGCGGTCCAGCTTGATGAGCTTGAATTCCAGCTCCTTGCCTTCCAGGTAGGCCGGGTCGCGCACCGGGCGCACATCCACCAGCGAACCGGGCAGGAACGCGCGGACATCCTTGATGTCCACGGTGAAACCACCCTTGACCTTGCCGCTGATGCGGCCGGTGATGGTTTCGTTCTTTTCCAACGCTTCTTCCAGCTCGTCCCACACCATCGCGCGCTTGGCCTTCTCGCGCGACAGGACGGTTTCACCGAAGCCGTTCTCGATCGAGTCGAGGGCGACCTTGACGACGTCGCCTTCGGCAACATCGATCTCGCCAGCGTCGTTACGGAACTGTTCGATCGGCACGATGCCTTCGGACTTCAGGCCGGCGTTGATCACCACGACGTCGCCGCGGACTTCAACGACAACACCGCTGACGATGGCGCCCGGCTTCAGCTTGGCCAGATTGGCCTGACTGGCTTCGAACAGTTCGGCAAATGATTCGGTCATTAGATTTACTCTGTTGGACACATGGGCATTGGTCCCCGCAAGGGTTCCGTTTACTGCCCGCCTGTTGGTCGACCCCGGAAACGCAGGTCGTGTGTTAAGTAGGAAAACCGCCACGCATCATTGCGGGACGGAGCTGTTGTTGCCTTGCAGTAGTGCGACTGCCGTCGATGGACTGACGACCCTCCTTACAAAGGATCAGGCACCCGAAACCGGAAGCAGATCCAGTACCTTGGCAACGACGGCGTCGATGCCGATACCACTGGTGTCGATGATGACGGCATCGTCTGCCGGCTTCAGGGGCGCCACTGTGCGCTGTGCATCACGGGCGTCGCGGGCCATGATCTCGCGCAGGAGGTCTTCAAAGTTAACAGAAACCCCCTTGTCTTTCAACTGCTTATGCCGCCGCTCCGCCCGCTCCTCGGCGCTGGCGGTCAAAAAGACCTTGAATGGGGCATCCGGGAAGATGACCGTGCCCATGTCGCGACCGTCGGCAACCAGACCCGGCTCGATCCTGAATGCGCGCTGGCGCTCCTTCAGGGCGGCCCGGACCTCCGGAATGGCCGCAATGGCCGACGCCAGGGCGCCGGTGGTCTCCAGGCGCAGCTCGTCGGTGGCATCGGTATCGTTGACCAGCACGCGCAGCCCGCCATCGGCCGATTCGATGAAACGGACATGGGTATCGAACGTGCACCGGACCAGCGCCGAGGCGTCGGATGTGTCGATATCGGCCCAGCTGGCCGCCACGCCCACGGCGCGGTACAGGGCGCCCGAATCGAGGTAATGCCAGCCCAGCCGGCGTGCGACAATGCGGCTGACGGTCCCCTTGCCGGCCCCGGACGGGCCGTCGATGGTGAGCACGGAAGGAAGCTGGTTCATGGGTTTCCCGGTGATTTTGACGGGCCATTCTAGCCCCTGCCCGGCCCCGCCCGAGACCTTTTTCGTGCAACCACTTGAAAGGATGGAAAAAAGACCGGTAGAATGGCGGGCTTGAACGAGCGTCACCTGCCGATTGTCATCTGCATATCGCGGCCGCGCTCCAACCGAATCCAACGTTTACGCCGAGGTATGCAATGAAAGTCCTGTCTTCCCTGAAGTCGGCCAAGTCCCGTCACCGTGACTGCAAGGTCGTTCGCCGCCGTGGCAAGATCTTCGTGATCTGCAAGTCGAACCCGCGTTTCAAGGCTCGCCAGCGCTGAGCCGAAGGAAGTCGCACCCGCACGGGTCGCGACCTGCCTGAACAAAAAGCCGCCTCCGGGCGGTTTTTTGTTGCCGTTTTTGCTGTAATCGGCGGGTGGGGCGCGGCCGCTGGCCGCGACACCTTCTTTTTTCTTGACCACTGGGGAGTAGATCGAGATGAAACGTTACCTGACCACCCTGCCGCTGCTGGCCCTGCTGGCCTGTTCCAGCGTGCATGCCGACACCCTGCTGATCGACCGCAGCCGCGAGAAGCCCGCCGTGGCCCTGCCCGTGCGCGGCCAGAGCATGCAGCAGGTCCAGTCGCAGTTCGGCGATCCGGGTGAACGCCTGGAACCGCGCGGCGGGCAGAAGCGCCAGTGGCCGACCATCCACCGCTGGGTGTACCCGCAGTTCACCGTCTACTTCGAGAAGCAGAAGGTGATCGATGTGGTTGCCAACCAGGCCGACGCCAATGAGATCGGGCCCAAACCGCCGATCCGCTGACCCTCCCACTGCCCGCCGCCCGGCGGGCCATCGCACCGAGATCATGAACGACACGCTCCGCTTTCCGGCCGAATGGGAACCCCAGTCCGCCATCCTGATTGCCTGGCCCCACGCCGAAACCGACTGGGCCGACCGCCTGGGCGACGTCGAGGACACCTACATCGCCCTGGTGGCAGCCATCACCCGTTTCCAGCCGGTGGTGATCATCGTTGCCGACGATGACCTGGAGGCCTACGCCGACGCGCGCCTGCGCTCCAACCGCATCGACATGGACCGCGTCCGGTTCGTCACCGCGCAGTACGACGACACCTGGCTGCGCGATTCCGGCCCGATCACGCTCACGCGTGCCGATGGCGGTTTCCGCCTGCTCGACTTCCGCTTCACCGGCTGGGGCGGCAAGTTCGACGCCAGCCTGGACGATCAGCTGGTGGGCGTGCTGCATGGCGCCGGGCTGTTCGCCAATGCGGAACTGCAGAGCATTCCGTTCGCGCTGGAAGGCGGTGGCATCGAAACCGATGGCGCCGGCACGCTGCTGACCACCTGGCAGTGCCTGCACGAACGCCATCCGGACCGCGACCGCGCCTCGCTCAGCGCCGATCTGGCAACCTGGCTGGCGCAGGACCGGGTGCTGTGGCTGGACCACGGCTATCTGGAGGGCGACGACACCGACGCCCATATCGACACCCTGGCCCGCTTCGCCTCGGTGGACAGCATCGTCTACCAGGCCTGCGACGACAGCAGCGACTCGCACTTCGCCGAACTCCAGGCGATGGGCGACGAACTGGCCGCGCTGCGCACCGCCGACGGCGCGCCGTACCGCCTGTTCCCGCTGCCGTGGGCCCGCCCGGTGATCGACGAGGGCCGCCGGCTGGCGGCATCCTACGCAAACTACCTGATCCTCAATGGGGCGGTGCTGATGCCGGCCTACGGCGACGTGGCCGACAACGCCGCACGCGACGTCCTGGCCCAGGCCTACCCGAACCACGAGATCGTGCAGGTCCCCTGCCGCTCGCTGATCTGGCAGAACGGCAGCCTGCATTGCATCACCATGCAGTTGCCGGAAGGGTTGCTGGCGTAACGCCACTCCCTGGTCGACGCACCACCTGGCGCCGGGCTTTTGCCCGGCGCTTTTTGTTTTCGGCAACGCACGGGGGTCCGCGCGCTCGCCGGGCTGGCACCATGCCATCGCCGCGCATTTAGCGCCCAGCACGCCGCGTGCACCCATCCGCGATAAACTGCGGTTTTCCCCCTGCAGGACCCGCCCCGGATGAGCTCACGCCACACCCTTTCCGTCGCCCTGATCCAGGAGCGCAACCACGGTGACGCGGCCGCCAATCTGGCCGTGATCGAGACGCGCGTGGCTGAAGCGGCTGCCCAGGGTGCCAAGCTGATCCTGCTGCAGGAACTGCACAACGGCGCGTACTTCTGCCAGCACGAATCGGTCGATGAATTCGACCTGGCCGAACCCATCCCCGGCCCCAGCACCGAACGTCTGGGCGCATTGGCGAAAAAGCATGGCGTCGTCATCGTCGGTTCGCTGTTCGAGCGCCGCGCCGCCGGCCTCTATCACAACACGGCCGTCGTCTTCGAAAAGGACGGCACGCTGCTGGGCAAGTACCGCAAGATGCACATCCCGGACGATCCGGGTTTCTACGAAAAGTTCTACTTCACCCCCGGCGACATCGGCTTCAAGCCGATCGACACCTCGGTGGGCCGCCTGGGCGTGCTCGTGTGCTGGGACCAGTGGTATCCGGAGGCGGCGCGCCTGATGGCGCTGGCCGGCGCCGAGCTGCTGCTCTACCCCACCGCGATCGGCTGGGACCCGGATGACCAGCAGGACGAACAGACCCGCCAGCGTGACGCGTGGGTGCTGAGCCACCGCGGCCATGCCGTCGCCAACGGCGTGCCGGTGCTGAGCTGCAACCGCGTCGGCCACGAGGCCTCGCCGCTGGGCGCCTCGGGCATCCGGTTCTGGGGCAACAGCCATGTGCTCGGCCCGCAGGGCGAGTTCATCGCCGAGGCCGGCACCGACCCGACCGTGCTGATCTGCGACGTGGACCTGCAGCGCAGCGAGCATGTCCGTCGGATCTGGCCGTTCCTGCGTGACCGCCGCATCGACGCCTACGGCGACCTGCTCAAGCGTTACATCGACTGACCGCCCAGGCCTCTGACCCGTGACCGTGACCGTGCTGCTGCGCGACGCCAACGATGCCGATATCCCGGCCATCACCGCCATCTACGCGGTGGAAGTGACCGACTTCGTCAATACCTACGAGTACGACGTACCGGACATGGCGGAGATGCAGCGACGCATGCATGACATCGTGTCGCGCGGCTTCCCGTACCTCGTTGCAGAGGTCGATGGCCGGGTTGCCGGCTACGCGTATGCCAACACCTACCGCGGCCGCATCGCCTACCAGTGGACCGTGGAGAATTCGGTCTACGTGGATGCCGCGTTCCAGGGACACGGGGTCGGCACGGCCCTCATGCAGGGTCTGATCGACGCGTGCGTGGCGCGCGGCTATCGCCAGATGGTGGCGGTGATCGGCGAGCCGTCGAACACCGCCTCGATCAAACTGCACGAACGCTTCGGCTTCCACACCGTCGGCGTTTTCCGCGGCCTCGGCCGCAAGCATGGCCGCTGGCTGGACACCGTCCAGATGCAACGCGCGCTCGGCGATGGTGCCGACAGCGCCCCTTCGAATGAATGATGCGATGACTGATACCCAGATCGACGACACCGGCGACACACTGTTCGCCGGCCAACCCGTGCGCGTGGTCGAACGCGACGGCGTGCGCTATACCCTGCTCGGCACCGCGCACG
Source organism: Stenotrophomonas sp. Marseille-Q5258 (assembly GCF_946900935.1). Lineage (NCBI taxonomy): Bacteria > Pseudomonadati > Pseudomonadota > Gammaproteobacteria > Lysobacterales > Lysobacteraceae > Stenotrophomonas > Stenotrophomonas sp. Marseille-Q5258. The sequence continues at coordinate 39,150 of NZ_CAMPPN010000003.1, read as the reverse complement.
TCTCCCAGGCCAGTGTGGACGCGGTCGAGCGCGCGATCGGCAGCGGCCGCTTCGATGCGGTGGCCGTGGAGCTGGACGCGCAGCGCCTGCAGGCGCTGACCAACCCCGATGCGCTGGCCAAGCTGGATCTGGTCGAGGTGATCCGCAAGGGGCGTGTGGCGCTGTTCGCGGCCAACCTGGCCCTGGCCGCCTACCAGCGACGCCTGGCGGAGCAGCTGGGCATCGAACCGGGCGCGGAGCTCAAGCGGGCGGTCGCCCTGGCGAACGAGCGGCACCTGCCGGTGCACCTGATCGACCGCGAGGTCGGCCTGACCTTCAAGCGCGCCTCGCAGCGGCTGGGTTTCTTCGGCAAGATCAAGCTCGTTATGGGCCTGGGGGCCGGCCTGTTCGCCTCCGAGGACGTGGGCGAGGACGAGATCGAAAAGCTCAAGCAGGGCGACATGCTCGAAGCCAGCTTCGGCGAGTTCGCCAGCGAAAGCCCGGCGCTGTACGAAACCATCATCGGCGAGCGTGACCGCTACATGGCCACCCGCCTGCGCGAGACCCACGATCCAGAGCAGCGCAACGTGCTGGCCGTTGTCGGTGCCGGTCACCTGGCCGGACTGGCGCGGTACCTGGAAAACGATACCGATGCGCCGGGCCCGCTGCGTGCCTCGCTGGAAGAGGTGCCGAAGAAGCGCAACATCCCCTGGATCACCCTGACCATCCTGGCGATCGTGCTGACCGGCATCGCCGTTGGCTTCTACCGGGGCGGCTTGGGCGTGGGTACCGAGCTGCTCGCGACGTGGGCGATGTACACCGGCGGCCTGGCCGGCCTGGGCTGTCTGTTGGCGGGGAGCCATCCGTTGAGCATTCTGACGGCGATCGTGGTTGCTCCGTTCAAGCCGTTCCGCCTGAGCATCCCCACCGGCGCGTTCTCGGCCCTGGTGGAAGCGCGCCTGCGCAAGCCGGCGTATGAGGACTTCCTCAAGCTCCGCGATGACGCCCAGAGCCTCAAGGGCTGGTACCGCAACCGCGTTACCCGGGTGGTGCTCACCTTCATGCTGACCAACATCGGCAGCATGCTGGGCCTGTGGCTGACCGGGTTCCAGGTGTGGCACAAGGTCGGCGGCTGACCGCCACCGCGAGGTAGAGCCGAGCGTTGGTCGGCTGCCGTTTTTTTTCGGGGGGCCGGCCAACGGCCGGCACCCCGTGGCATCACGCCGCTTCGATCACCGCATCGCTGCCCTTCGGCGGCAATCCCCTCGCCCGCCGCACGAGGCCTGCAACCGCGCTGCTCAGGTCGTCCAGGATCGCGTAGATGGTCGGCAGGAACAGCAGGCTGACCACCGTGGAGAACGCCAGTCCACCGGCAATGGCACGTGCCATCGGGTAGTACGGCGGGCCGTTGCCGAGCAGCTGCGTGTCGGTCAGCGAGATCGGAATCATGGCCAGAATCGCCGTACCCATCGTCATCATGATCGGTCGCAGGCGCTCACGCGAGCCCTCCACCAGCGCCAGCGTGCGCCCTGCCCCGCGCCGGCGCAGGTTGTTGATGTGTTCGATCATCACAATGCCGTTGTTCACCACCACGCCCATCAGAACCAGGATGCCGATGAAGGACATGATTCCGAACGAGGTGCCGGTCAACCAGAACAGCCAGAACACACCGAAGATCGAGAACAGCACGCCGCTCATGATCGCCGCCGGGAACAGCAGCGACTCGAACACCGCCGCCATCACCACGTAGATCATCACCAGTGCGATCAGCAGGTTGAACATCATCTGCTGCATCGCCTCGTTGTCATCACCGTAGTCGCCGCCATCGAAGGTGAAGGTGTAGCCGGCCGGGAAGCTCATGGGCTTGAGCACCTCCTCCATCGCCTTGCGCCCTTCGGGCACCGTGACCTTCTCGGCAAGGTTCGCCTTGATGGTCAGCGTGGTCTGGCGGTTGGTGCGGCCGATCTGGGTCGCGGTCGGCTTGACCGTCACATCGACCAGGCTCAGCAGCGGCACCGAGCGGCCGTCACCGGTACGAACAGTGAAGCTGGCCAGGTCTTCGGGACTGCTCTGCTCGGCACCGGCAAAGCGCACCCACACCGGCACTTCGGTATCGCCGCGACGGAACTCGCGCATGGGGGCGCCGCGCAGCGCCAAGCCGACAAAGCTCGCCACCTGCTCGGCATTGAAGCCGAAGGCGGCCGCACGCTCGCGGTCAACATGGATGGCCAGTTCGCTGCCCTTTTCGCCGTTGTCGATGCGCACATCGCGCAGCTCTGTGCGCTGGGCCAGCAGGGGCAGCACTTCCTCGCCGATCTCCTGGAGCATCTTGGTCGAATCACCCACCAGCTGCACCTGCACCGACTGATTGCCGCCACCGCCGCCATCGCCGCCCTGGTTGCCGACGACGTAATCCGCACGCGCTGAACGCGGCAGGCCCTTGCGCAGCAGTTCCTGCACCGCAGGCAGGTTGTCGGCATGTTCGGTATCGAAGGTCACCGTGGTGCTGCTGCCTTCCTGCTCGCTGTACCAGGAGTACACCTGGGTGATGTAGAGCTTCTCGCGGTTCTCGTCGAGGTAGCGCTCCACCCGCGCCACTTCCTCGGACATCTGGACGTAGGTGTAGGCGCCCTTCCAGTTGTACCCGATGAAGATGTCCTTGCCGCCTTCGCCGCCGAACATGTCGATCTTGGTGAGTTTCATCGGCACCAGGCTGATCAGCACCACCAGGAAGATGCCGAACACGCTCCAGCCGCGGTGCTCCAGCGTCCACTGCAGGATGCGCGCATAGCGTCGCTGCAGGCGTGCGATCACGCCGGTCTCCGAATGCACCAGCTTGGGCGTCTTCATGCGCGCCGACAGCATCGGGATCAGGCTGACGGCGACCAGCCACGAGGCCAGCAGCGACACCGAGATGGTGATCGCGATCTGCGCCATGAAGATGCTGATGTTGTTGGTTTCGCCGAACAGGTTCGGCACGAACACGATGCAGTGGCACAAGGTGCCGGCGCTCAGCGCGATGGCCACGTTGCGGGTGCCGATGATCGAGGCAAGCACCGGCTGGTCGGGCATGCGCTCGCGTTCCTGGTAGATGCTTTCCACCACGACCACGGCATTGTCCACCAGCATGCCCACTGCCAGCAGCAGTCCCATCATGGTGAGGATGTTGAGGGTGACCCCCGCGAAGTACATGAAGCCCAGGGTGATCACGAAACAGATCGGAATGGCCAGGGTGACCATCAGCGTGGAGGGCCAGTGGCGCAGGAAGAAGAACAGCACCGTCACCGACAGCAGCAGGCCCACCGCACCGGCCTCGGCCAGCTCCAGCAGCGAGGAGGTGACCATCTTGCCCTGGTTGTCGATCACCTTGACCTGCACATCGCGCATCGATGACTGGCTGCGGATCGCTTCCACTTCGGCCAACGCCGCACGCGACACTTCCACCAGGTTGGCGCTGCGCTCCTTGTAGATATCCAGGCCGATGGCGGGATTGCCATCCAGTCGTCGGCCAAAGTTCATCCGTGTCGGCTTCAGGCGTACCTCGGCGATGTCACCCAGGCGCAGGCCCTTGGTGTCGATCACCAGATCGCGCAGTTCCTGCAGGTCGGTGATCTCGCCGACCGGTTGGATGCGCACGCGCTGGCCGTTGTCGTCGATCTGCCCGGCCGAGATCGAGAAGTTCAGCGTGCGCAGGCGGTCGCTGAGGTCGTTGATGCTCAGGTTGTGCGCGGTCAGACGGTCGGGACTGATCGCGATCTCGACTTCATTGGGGGGCGCGCCGGAAATATTGACGCGGGCGACGCCGGGAATGCGTTCCAGACGCCGCTTGAACTCGCGGTCGAGCATGTCGTACGCGCCGGTCAGGTCCGAGGTACTGGCCAGGCGCACCTTCAACACCGGGTCGTCGCTGCTGGACCACTTGAACACGTTGTAGCGTTGCAGGTCGTCCGGCAGGTCGGTGCGGATCGCGTCGATCCGCTCGCGCGCATCGGAGGCCGCGATGGCGATGTCGCGATCCCAGTCGGTGAACTCGATGAAGATGCTCGCGCCCTCGGAGGTGGCCGAGGAGCGCATGCGCTTGATTCCGGTCATCGTCGCCAGCGCTTCTTCGGTCGGGCGGATGATGTTGCGCTCCACCTCTTCCGGGGTGGAACCGGTGTAAGGCACCTGGACGAACAGGAACGGGGCGGAGATGTCCGGCAGTGCCTCCAGCGGCAACCGGAACGAGGCGATCAGCCCCACCACCGCCAACGACACGAAACACATGATGGTGGTGATGGGACGACGGATGGAGAACTCGGCGACGCTCATGCCGGCTCCTGTGCGCTGCCGGCGGCATGGCCGCGCGGTGCCCGCGTGAGGTGGCGGCCGCGTTCGCGGTAGTAGGCATCGCCGCGACGGTCGAGCAGGTCGTATACGACCGGAATCACCACCAGAGTCAGCAGGGTGGACACCAGCAGGCCGCCGATCACGGTGATGGCCATCGGTGCGCGCACCTCGGCACCCTCGCCCATCGCCACGGCCAGCGGCAGGAAGCCGAACAACGTGCACAGGGTGGTCATGATGATCGGGCGCAGGCGCGAACGGGCGCCCTCGACCAGGGCCTCCTGCTTGGGCACGCCGGCTTCGCGCAGCTGGTTGACCTTGTCGATCAGGATGATCGCGTTCTTGGTCACCAGACCCACCAGCAGGATGAGACCAATGAACACCACCACCGAGATCGGCTTGCCGGTGAGCATCAGTGCCAGGATCGCACCGACCAGCGCCAGCGGGATGGTGAACAGGATGACAAACGGATGCAGCAGCGATTCGAACTGCGAGGCCATCACCAGGTAGACCAGGAAGATGGCCAGGCCGAAGGCGAAGATCAGCGAGCGCGCGGAATTGGCCAGCTCTTCGCCCTGCCCGCCGATGTGCATGCCCACACCGGCACCGACCGGCTGCGCGGCGACCATTGCCTGTACTTCACGCACCGCACCGCCGAGGTCGATGTCGCGCAGATTGGCCGACACCACCGCCACGCGGGTCTGATCGGCGCGATGGATCTCGCTGGGACCGTTGGTGGCGACCACCTCGGCCACCGCGTCCAGCGTGACCGGGCGGCTGCTGCCCGGGTTGACAATCAGGCGACGGATGCTGTCCACGCTGGCGCGGTCGCCTTCCTGCGCGCGGACCAGTACATCGATCTTGCGGTCGCGGAAACTGTAGCGGGTGGCAACGTCGCCACGCACTTTCTTGACCACCACGTCGGCGATCTGGCGCGTGGTCAAGCCCAGTGCGCCGGCGCGTTCCTGGTCGAAGCGGATCTGGATTTCCGGGAACCCTTCCTCGACCGTGGACTTCACGTCGGCGTAGTGCGGGTTGTTGCGCAGCATTGCCGCCAGTGCCTGGCCGGCACGCTCCAGCGTGGCCATGTCCTGGCCGCGCAGCTCCACTTCCAGCGGCGTGGAGAAGCTGAACAGTGCGGGACGCGCGAAATCGACCTGCACGCCGGGGTGCTGCTTCATGGTGTCGCGCAGGCGTTCGGTGATCGCCGCTTCAGTACGCGCATCGCCTCCCCCCGCCATCACCACGGTCAGCTTGCCGATGTTTTCGCCGCTCTCGGTCGGGCTGGCATCCAGGCGCGTACCGCTGCCGCTGACGCCGTACAGCGACGCGATGCTGTCATCCCCGGCGTGTGCCAGCTGTACCTCGCGGACCAGCGCATCGGTCTGTTTGAGCGGCGTGCCGGCCGGCAGCTTGGCGGTCATCTCGAAGCGGTCCTGGGCCAGTTGCGGGATCAGGTCGGCACCGAGCATCGGCACCAGCGCGAGGGTCGCCAGGAAGGCGATCGCGGCCAGGCCGAGCACCTTGCCCGGATGCTGCAGGGCGTTGGGCAGCAACCGCAGATAGCCGCGCTCGGCGCCGGCGTAGGGCTTCATCGCCACATCGCTGGCCTTGCGCATCACCGGGCCGATCACGGCGACCAGCAGGCGCCAGACGCGGACCACGGCCCACGCCACGCCGAAGAAGCTCCAGCGCGCCAGCGTGCCGATACCGCGACGGCCGCCTGCCACCGGCTTCAGCCAGCGACTCTCCGGCTGCCACGTGGCGTGCGCCGGCTCGGCCGGGAAGGCCAGCGGCGGACGCCCCTTGAGCGAGCTCAACATCGGAATCAGGGTCATCGACACCAGCAGCGAGATCGCGATGGCGATCGCCACGGTCAGCGCTTGATCGCGGAACAGCTGGCCGGCGATCCCGTCGACGAACACCAGCGGCAGGAATACCGCAATGGTGGTCAGGGTCGAGGCCACCACCGCCATGCTCACTTCGCGGGTGCCGGCAATGGCCGCCTCGAGGATGCCCAGGCCACGCTCGCGCGCCTTGGCGATGCTCTCCAGCACCACGATGGAATCGTCCACCACCAGGCCCGTTGCCAGCGCCAAGCCGCCGAGTGACATGACGTTCAGGCTCAGGCCCAACTGGCCCATGAAGAAGAACGTCGTGATGATCGACACCGGCAACGACAGGCTGATCACGAACGTGCTCCAGCCATCGCGCAGGAACATGAAGATGATCAGGATGGCCAGGATGCCGCCGATCACCGCGTCCTTCTTGACGTCGCTGATCGCATGCTCGATGAAGCGCGACTGGTCCTCGATGACGGTCAGCTGTGCGTCGCCGGGAATCTGGTCCTTGATCTGCTCCAGGCGCTTGCGCAGCGCTTCGGCAGTGGCCACGGTATTGGCGTCACCTTCCTTGTAGATCGCCAGCTCCACCGCCTCGCGACCGCCCAGGCGGATGATCGCCTCGCGTTCCTTGAAGCCCTGGCGAACGCTCGCGACGTCCTTCAGGCGCACCGGCACGCCGTTGGCGATGTTGGTGGAGCTGGAACTGGATGCGCTCTGCGCGGCGGAGGCGGCGGCGATGGCCGCGTCCGAGCCGGTCGACGCCGCGATGGCGAACATCTGCTGCATGGCCGCGTCGGCGGCGTTGCCGTTGCTGCTCTGGGTGGTCACCAGCAGGTTGCGGATGTCCTCCAGGTCGGCGAACTGGTTGACGGTGCGCACCAGATAGCGCTGCGAGCCCTCTTCCAGGCGCCCGCCGGAGATGTTGATGTTCTCTTCTTTGAGGCGCTTGATGACGTTGTCGATGGGCAGGTTGAGCTGGGCCAGCTTCTGCTGGTCGATGTCGACCTGGATCTCGTCCTCCAGGCCACCGCCTACCTTCACCGCCGCCACGCCGGTGACCGGTTCCAGCTTCTTCTTCAGGTCTTCATCAGCGTAGCGTCGCAGCTCGGTGAGCTGGCGCATCGCGTCGGCATCGGTGGCCGGATCGCTCTTGGCCGCAATCACCAGGCGCATGATCGGCGCGGTGGAGGGATTGAAGCGCAGCAGCACCGGTGCTTTCGCTTCCAGTGGCAGGTTCAGCGCCTCCATCTTGTCGCGCACCTCCAGGCTGGCCTGGTCCATGTTGGTGCCCCAGGCGAACTCCAGCACCACATCGCTCTGGCCGGTACGCGAGACCGACTTGAGCTTGCGCAGGCTCTTGACCACGCCGACGGCTTCTTCCACCGGCTCGGTGATCAGCGTTTCGATTTCCGCCGGTGCCGCACCGGTGTATTCGGTGCGCACGGTCAGTGTGGGATAGCTCAGGTCGGGCAGCAGGTTGACCTTGAGATTGCCCAGCGCGATGAAGCCGAACAGCAGCAGCGTGACGGTGAACATCGCGATGGTGACGCGGCGGCGGGTGGCGAACTCCACCAGGCCGCCGCCGTGGGCACCCGGGCGATCGCCCGCGTGCGGGTCGTTGCCGTGGTCGTTGCCGGCCGACGTCATTGACGGTTCTCCGCCTTGGCGGCAGGTGCCGCCTTGGCCACCGTTGCCGCCTTGGTACCGATCACCTGCACGGCAGTGCCGTCGCGCAGCGCCACCTTGCCCGCAGTGACCACCTGGTCGCCCGCCTCCAGCCCCGCGCGGATTTCCACCCACGGGCCTTCGGCATAGCCCAGCGTGACCGGTACACGCGTGACCTTGCCGGCCTGCACGCGGAACACCGCCGGCTCGCCGTCGTCAAGCAGCGCCAGGCGCGGAATCACCAGTGCATCGGTGCGCTGGTCGTAGTCGATGCGGATGCGGCCGAACATGCCCGGCTGCAATCCCGCCGCGTCTTCGCCGAAGCCGCTGACCACGCGGAAGGTGCCGCTGCCGGAATCCACCACCGGCGCAATGCGGTCAACGGTGCCGGGGAAGGATTTGCCGGGCAGCGCGTCGGCCACCAGCGTCACCGGCTGGCCGGGGCGCAGGGTTGCCAGCTCGCGCTCAGGCACGTTGAGCGTGGCCTCCAGGCGCGAGTTGTCGACGATGCGGAAGATCGGCGTATTGATCTGGACGAAATTGCCGGTCTTGATCGAGCGCGAGGCGATCACCCCGGAGATCGGCGCCACCACCGTCGTGTAGGACAGCTCGAGCGCCGCCAGGCGGTATTGCGCACGGGCGTTTTCCAGATCGAACCGCAACTGGTCGACGTCGGCGGCGCTGACCATCTGCTGGCCAACCAGCTTCTGGGCGCGCTGGTAGCTGTTCTCCAGTTTGTGCATCTGCGCTTCGCTCTGGGCCACGGCCAGGCGGGCGCGGTCCGGATCCAGGCGCACCAGCGGCTGGCCAGCGCGCACCGGCTGCCCTTCTTCCACCAGCACCGCCAGCGCCACGCCGGACGTTTTGGCGACCACCTGCGATTCGGCGCGCGGCTCGAGCGCCGCGGTACCGGTATAGCTGGCAGCGACCGCTCGACGGGTTGCGGCGACCGCTTCCACTGGAACCGCCTCGACCGCCTTGGCGGCCTTGGGGTCCTTCTCGGCAGCCTGGGCCTCGGTCGAACCACCGCCGGCGCCACAGGCGCTCAGCAACAGGGAAGTGGTGATCAGCAGGGCAGCGGCGCAGGTTCCGGTGCGGCCGTGCAGAAGAGTAATTCGCGACATCGTCGTGTCCCTGGGGGATGCGTGGGCAGGTGTGGTAGCAAAGTAATGCACCACGTCACGATCACACCATATCCCAAAGGTCATGGTGACCTTGGGCCGCCCCCTCGGGAACCCCGGTTTCAGCTAGATGAAAACGCAGGCTATACTCGGGCCAGTTCCGTACCCCACGCCGGAACGACCAGACCCGTACAACGGAAAGGACATCATGCGCCCGCAGCCGCTCGCCGCTTGTCTTCTGGCCGTCCTCCTGCCCCTCGGGGCCGCCGCACAGGCCGCTACTGCTCCCGCCGTACCCGCCGTACCTGCCGCACCCGCACCGACCGCCGCGCCGGCCACGCCTGCCGCCCTCACCGGCCGCTACGACAATGGCCGCGTGCTCGCCTACACCTGCCAGGGGTGCCACGGCATCACCGGCTACAAGAACGCCTATCCCAGCTACCGGGTACCCAAGATCGGCGGCCAGACCCAGCAGTACCTCAGCCAGGCGCTGAGCGAATACCGCCAGGGCAAGCGCAGGCATCCGACGATGCAGGCGCAGTCCATGAGTTTCAGCGAACAGGAGATCGCCGATCTCGCTGTTTACCTGTCCACCGCCAAATAAGCACGCTCATGACGAAAGCCGCGCCGTTCAAGCGTTACGCCATCGCCCTGTCCGTTGCCCTGCTGCTGGCTGCCTGTTCGCAGTCGCAGGTGGAAAACAGTGCAGATTCCGCCGCCGATCCCGGCCATGCCAGTGGTGAACACGGATCGGGCTCCTCCGCCGGCCTGCCGGCCGGTCGCATCGCCGCCGGCGAAGCGCGGGCCCAGGTCAAGGGCAAGGCCACCCAGCAGAGCTGCATCGACTGCCACGGTGCCGACGGCAACCAGCCGATCGACCCGACCTACCCGAAACTGGGTGGGCAGTACGGGGATTACCTTGCCCATGCCCTGCAGGCCTACCGCGCCGGCGACCGCCAGCACGCGTTGATGACCCCGCAGGCAGCCGACCTCAGCGACCAGGACATCGCCGACCTGGCGGCATACTTCGGCTCGCGACCCAGCCAGCTGCGGGACCTGCACGGGTTGAAGTGACCGCGCGGCGCGACCGTTCGCCTGACGCAACAGCGTAGAGCCGGGTTCTACCCGGCTGCTCCTCGTTCGGGGGGCAAAGCGCCTGAAGCAACAGCGTAGAGCCGGGTTCTACCCGGCTGCTCTTCGTTCGGGGGCAAAGCGCCTGAGGCAAGCCGGGTAGAACCCGGCTCTACGCGGCTGCTGTTGTCGTGCACGCCTGAGGCAAGCCGGGTAGAACCCGGCTCTACGGGGCTGCTGTTGTCGTGCACGCCTGAAGCAAGCCGGGTAGAACCCGGCTCTACGGGGCCGTGTGTGGACGCCTGATGCGCGCGTCCGGTCATGCGTCCAGTTCTTCCCACCGCGCGTACGCCGCATCCAGCTCGGCCTGGACCTTGCCGAGTTTCTGGGTGTGCGCGGCCATGTCGGCGGCGCTGCGCTGGTAGAAGGCCGGGTCGTTCATCACGGCGGTAAGACCTTCGACGTCCTTCTCCAGGGCCTCGATCTTCAACGGCAACTGTTCCAGCTCGCGCGCGTCCTTGTAGCTGAGCTTGCGCTTGGGCGCCGCCGCTTCGGCGGGGGCCGCGGCCGTCACGGCTGGCTTGGCTGCCGCCACCGGGACCGCCGCTGCGGCGGCGGCCATGCGTGCGGCCTGGCGCTGCCAGTCGCTGTAGCCGCCGACGTACTCGCCCACCACGCCGTCGCCTTCCATCACCATCGTGGACGTCACCACGTTGTCGAGGAAGTCACGGTCATGGCTGACCAGCAGCAGCGTGCCGGCATAGTCGCCGAGCAGCTCTTCGAGCAGCTCCAGGGTTTCCACGTCCAGGTCGTTGGTCGGCTCGTCCATCACCAGCAGGTTGGACGGCTGCGCGAACAGCTTGGCCAGCAGCAGGCGGTTGCGCTCGCCACCGGACAGACGGGTGATCGGCGCACGCGCGCGTTCGGGGGTGAACAGGAAATCCTGGAGGTAGGCGTGCACATGTTTGCGCTTGCCGTTGACCTCGATGAAGTCCTGGCCTTCGGCCACGTTCTCGATCGCGGTCCAGTCCTCACGCAGCACCGAGCGGTACTGGTCGAAGTAGGCGATCTGCAGGTTGGTGCCGGCGCGCACTTCGCCGCTCTGCGGCTGCAGGTCGCCCAGCAGCAGCTTGAGCAGCGTGGTCTTGCCGCTGCCGTTGGGGCCGATCAGGCCGATCCGGTCGCCACGCAGGATAACGGTGCTGAAATCCTTGACCATCGTGCGCTCGCCAAAGGCGAACGAGATGTCCTTGACGTCGATGACCTTCTTGCCGGAATTCTCCGCCTGCGCTGCTTCCATGCGGACGTTGCCGCCGAGTTCACGCCGCTGCGAGCGTTCGTTGCGCATCGCCTTGAGCCGGCGCACGCGCCCTTCGTCACGGGTCCGTCGCGCCTTGATGCCCTGGCGGATCCAGACTTCTTCCTGGGCCAGCAGCTTGTCGAAGCGCGCGTTTTCCTGCGCCTGCGCGTTGAGGCGTTCTTCGCGGCGGCGCTCGTAATTGGCCCAGTCGCCCGGCCAGCTGGTGACCTGGCCGCGGTCGATCTCGACGATGCGGGTGGCCAGTGCACGCAGGAAGCGACGGTCGTGGGTGACAAACACCACGCTGCCATTCCAGTTCTTGAGGAACATTTCCAGCCAGTCGATGGCTTCGATGTCCAGGTGGTTGGTCGGTTCGTCGAGCAGCAGCAGATCCGGCGAAGACACCAGCGCACGGCCGAGCAGCACGCGGCGCTTCATGCCACCGGACAGGCGCGCGAACTCGGCCTCGCCATCCAGATCCAGCTTGGTCAGGGTTTCGCTGACGCGCTGGTCCAGGCCCCAGCCGTTGGCCGCGTCGATCTTTGCCTGCACATCCGACAGCGCATCGCCGTCGAATTCGTCGGCGTGGCTGAGGTGGTGGAACTCGGCCAGCCACTGGCCCAGCTCACCCAGGCCATCGGCGACCACGTCGAACACGCTGCCGGCCGCGCCGTGCGGCACTTCCTGCTCCAGGCGGGTGATGCGCACCCCCTGCTGCACGCGGATTTCGCCGTCATCGGGCTTGTGGTCGCCGGACAGCAGCTTGAGCAGGGTCGATTTGCCGGCGCCGTTGCGGCCGATCAGGGCAATACGCTCGCCCGGCTCGATCGACAGTTCGGCTTTTTCCAGCAACAGCGGGCCGCCGACGCTGAAGTCGACGTTTTGCAGAGTAATCAGAGGCATCCGACCATTGTACGGGCTGGCGGCTACCGCGTCGCTGACCCGTGCGCGAACGCCTCCGGGGGCAGTGCCAACAGGTCGCCCAACGGCGGCGGTACGCGCCTGCCCGGGTGGCGCACCACCCACAACTGACGCGACAGCGGCGGCAGCGGCGTGTCCAGGATGCGCAGCGTGCCCAACGCCACAAGATCGGCCACGGCATGGCGCGACAGGCAGGCCAGTCCCAACCCGGCGGCAGCGGCCTGCTTGATCGCCTCGGTGCTGCCCAGCTGCATCGCCCGGCCGAAGTGGTGCAGGTGCGGCAGCAGGGCCTGCTCGACCGCCTCGCGCGTGCCCGAGCCGGGTTCGCGCAGCAGCCAGCGCGCTGCCGCCAGGGTCGGCAGGTCCACGTGCAAGGGCAGCTCGGCGTTGCCACCTGCCACGATCACCAGCGCGTCGCGCTGCCACGGCAGCACCTGCAGGCCACTTTCGTGGCAGGGCCCTTCGATCACGCCAAGGTCCACGTCCAGCCGCTGCACGGCAGCGACCACCTCGGCGCTGTTGCCGATCCGCAGGTCCACCTCCGCCTGCGGATTGGCCGCCAGCAGCGCCGCCACCCGCTGTGGCAACAGGTAATTGCCGATGGTGGTGCTGGCGCCGATCCGCAGCTGCAGGGGCAACGGCCCGGCCGCCCCCGCCCGGCCCACGCCGGCCAGCTGCTCCAGGTCGGCGGCGGCCACCAGCAGCGCACGGGCCGGGTCCAGCAGCGCGCGGCCGTGCGCGTTGAGCACCAGGCGCCGGCCGATCCGGTCGAACAGCGGCGCCGCCAACTGCCCCTCCAGCTCATTGAGGGCCGCGCTGGTGGCCGACTGCGACAACGCCAACTGCAGCCCGGCCGCCGCCGTGGTGCCGGCGTCGGCCACGCCGACGAAAACCTGCCATTGGCGCAGTGTCAGATGCATGGGCCAATTAACCCATATAGCGGGTTGAAATGATATGAATAATGCGTTTTACAGGTTCATGTGGCCGGCGCAGGCTATCACCCAGCACCCCTGGAGACTGCCGTGAACGCGTCCACCGCTCCCTTGCCCGCCACCACCACTGCCGCCCAGCGCTGGCGCAGCCGCGTGCCCGGCCTGCTGCTGACCGCCGCAGTGGCCGCCGCGGCGATCGGTCTGGCCACCCTGCCGTGGCTGCAGGCGCATGGCATCAGCGCGCTGACCCTGGCGATCGTGTTCGGCATCGCGCTGGGCAATACCGTGTACCCCCCTCTGTCAGCGCCGGCCGCGACCGGGGTGGGCTTTTCCAAGCAATGGCTGCTGCGCGCCGGGATCGTGCTGTACGGGCTGCGCCTGACCTTCCAGGATATCGGCCAGGTCGGCGTGGCCGGGGTGCTGGTCGATGCGCTGGTGCTGACCAGCACCTTCGCGCTGGCCTGGTTGGCCGGTACCCGCTGGTTCGGCATTGACCGGGGTACTGCACTGCTGATCGGCGCGGGCAGCTCGATCTGCGGCGCAGCCGCAGTGATGGCCGCCGAACCGGTGGTGCGCGGGCGAGCGGAGCAGGTCACCGTCGCGGTATCGACCGTGGTGGTGTTTGGCACCGCGGGCATGTTCCTGTACCCGGCGCTGTACCAGCTCAACCTGGCCCATGCCTGGGTGCCGATGAGCGAAACGCTGTACGGCGTGTTCACCGGTTCGACCGTGCATGAGGTGGCCCAGGTGGTCGCCGCCGGGCGCGCGGTCAGCGAGGGAGCCGCGGACACGGCGGTCATTGCCAAGATGGTGCGGGTGATGATGCTGGCCCCGTTCCTTGTCGCGCTGTCGCTGCTGCTGGCCCGCAGGCAGGGCGTCCGACCGGGCGCGGCACCGGCGAAGATCGTGGTGCCGTGGTTTGCCTTCGGCTTCGTCGCGGTGGCCGGGCTCAACTCGCTGCAGCTGCTGCCGGCCGGGCTGGTGGCGCTGGCCATCCAGGTGGACACCGTCCTGCTGGCGATGGCGATGGCCGCGCTGGGCCTGACCACCCATGTGTCGGCCCTGCGTCAGGCCGGCATGAAACCGCTGCTGCTCGCCCTGCTGCTGTTTGCCTGGCTGCTGGCCGGCGGGCTGGGCATCAACCTGGGCGTGCACGCACTGCTGGGGTGAGCACCGTCCCCATGCCCTCTGCGCAGATGGACCGTGAACGCATTGCCGTTGTTGATCGTCGCCGCCTGCTGTCCCGTACCGCCGGGTGCCGGACCGCTACGGTGCACGGGAGGAGGCCGGGGAGGGACTGCGGGCGCACGATCCGGCCTCAAGCCTGCCGGCACACGCCCGGTGGCTGGCGCAACGGGTAGAATGTGCCATGAATGAATTCTCCGAACTGCCCCTGTCGGCCTCGCTGGCGGCGGGCATCGACGCGCTGGGCTATACCCGCCTGACCCCCGTGCAGGCGCAGAGCCTGCCGGCCATCCTCGACCGTCGTGACGTAATCGCCCAGGCGCCCACCGGCAGCGGCAAGACTGCCGCCTTCGGCCTTGGCCTGCTGCAGGCACTGGACCCGGCCGTGATCCGCGCACAGGCGCTGGTGCTGTGCCCGACCCGCGAGCTCGCCGACCAGGTCGGCAAGCAGATCCGCAAGCTGGCCACCGGCATTCCCAATCTCAAGCTGGTGGTGCTGACCGGCGGCATGCCGCTGGGCCCGCAGCTGGCCTCGCTGGAGGCCCACGATCCACATGTGGTGGTGGGCACGCCGGGCCGCATCCAGGAACTGGGGCGCAAGCGCGCCCTGCATCTGGGCGGAGTCAAGACGCTGGTGCTGGACGAAGCCGACCGCATGCTCGACATGGGCTTCGAGGAGCCCATCCGCGAGATCGCCGGGCGCACCAGCAAGGATCGCCAGACGCTGCTGTTCTCGGCCACCTTCCCCGACGAGATCCGCGAGATCGCCCGTGTGCTGCTGCGTGACCCGGTCGAAGTGACCGTGGAAGGCGCCGACCATGCGCCCGCGATCCGCCACCTGTTCTGCGAGACCGAGCTGGCGATGAAGCAGAAGGCGCTGGCGGGCCTGCTGCTCAAGTACACGCCCGAGTCGACGGTGGTGTTCTGCAATACCCGGCGCGACGTCGACGAGGTGGCGCTGTCGCTGCAGCAGTTCGGGTTCTCCGCCCTGCCCCTGCACGGCGAGATGGAACAGCGCGACCGCGATGAAGTGCTGGTGCGCTTCGCCAACCGCAGCTGCAACGTACTGGTGGCCAGCGACGTGGCCGCGCGCGGACTGGACGTGCAGGACCTGGCGGCGGTGATCAACTACGAGCTGCCGACCGATATCGAGACCTACGAACACCGCGTCGGCCGCACCGGTCGTGCCGGTGCCACCGGCCTGGCGATCAGCCTGGTCACCGGCCGCGAGCGCAACCGCGCCGACGCGCTGGAAGCGGCACAGGGCGCGCCGCTGGACTGGCAGAAAACCCCGCTGGCGACCGCGCGTCCGGCCGTACTGCCGCAGGCGGCAATGGAGACGCTGCGGATCGACGGCGGCAAGACCGACAAGCTGCGCCCCGGCGACATCCTCGGCGCGCTGACCGGCGAGGCAGGGCTGTCCGCCAAGGTGATCGGCAAGATCGACATCTACGCGACGCGGTCGTACGTGGCCATCGCGCGCGAGCACGTCGGCCGTGCGATCGCACGGCTGGAAGCGGGCAAAATCAAGGGCCGTCGCTTCCGCGTGCGGAAGATGTAAGGGAGCGGCCGCCGCGGGACGGGGTCAGTAGACCAGGTTGGCCAGCAGCGGCACGTTGCTGGTCCAACGCTCGCGGCCGCCGAGTCCGGCCAGTTCGACCAGCACCGCTGCACCGACCACCTCGACCTGCAACTGCTGCGCGAGCGACAACGCCGCCAGCAGCGTGCCTCCCGTGGCAAGCACGTCGTCGACCACCAGCACCCGCGCACCGGCCGGCAGCGCGTCGGCATGCACCTCGATGCTGTCGGTGCGGTATTCCAGCGTGTAGTCCTGTTTCAACGTCCGGCCGGGCAGCTTGCCCGGCTTGCGCACCGGCACGAAGCCCACGCCCAGCACCCGCGCCATCGCCGCGCCCAGGATGAAACCACGTGATTCGATGCCCATCACCGCCGCCAGGCGCGCGTCGCGCCAGGGGGCGACCATTGCATCGACGGCCGCAGCGAAATCCTCGCCGTTGGCCAGCAGCGGCATGATGTCCTTGAACAGGATGCCGGGCTTGGGGAAATCGGCGATATCGCGCAGGCGGCCGGCCCAGGCGGGCGTGGTGGGAGAATCGGTCATGGGGATCGGGTAAAGCAGGTGGGCGGCATAGGGTAACCCGACCCGCCCACCGGGCCGCTCACCTGCCTCCGCCGCCGGTGGGACCCAGCGTTGCAGGGGGCGTCAGGAACTGCAGGAGAGCATCGAACAGCCCGCCTTGTCGCGCGCCCACTCGGGGCGCTTGCCCGCATAGTGCGCGCGCCCCGGCTGGACGTCGTATGGATGCCGCAGCACCTCCAGCAGCGTGTGCACGCCGCTGAGGTCGCCCTGCTCCGCCTGCTCGATCGCCTCCTGCGCCAGCCAGTTGCGCAGCACATAGAGCGGATTGGCGCGCGCCATCGCCTGCTCGCGCGCCGCGCGGTCCAGCGGGTCGGCGCGCAGCCGCGCGGCGTACTGCTGCAGCCATGCCTGCAGCGCCGGAAGCACCGCCGTGCGGCGTTCGGCGCTGTAGAACGCATCCTCCAGAACGTCCACCGACGGCGCCTGCGGGTCCAGCCCGATCAGGCCGCGGAACGCCAGCGTCATGTCCATCCCGCCGTCCTGCAGGATCTGCAGCCACGCGGCCATCATCGCCACGTCGTCGTCGCGACACTGGTCCAGACCCAATTTGGCGGCAATGTCGTCGCGCTCGCACTGCGCATGCACGTCCTGGAACCGGGCCAGCCCTGCATGCAATGGCGCGACGTCGTCAAACAGCGGCGACAGCGCCTGCGCCAGGCGGGTCAGGTTCCAGTACGCCACCTGCGGCTGGGTGCCGAAGCGGTAGCGCCGGCCCTGTGCGTCGGTGGTGTTGGGGGTCCAGTCGGGATCGTAATCCTCGACCCAGCCGTACGGGCCATAGTCGATGGTCAGCCCCAGGATGGACATGTTGTCGGTGTTCATTACCCCGTGCACGAAGCCCACCCGCATCCAGTGCGCCACCATCCTCGCCGTGCGCTCGCAGACCTGGGTGAACCATGCCGCGTAACGCGCGGCGCCGGCATCGGCCAGCGCCGGGAAATCGCGGGCGATGCACACATCGGCCAGCTGCCGCAGCAACGCGGTATCGCCGCGCGAGGCCGCCAGTTCGAAGGTTCCGAATCGCATGAACGAGGGGGCCACCCGGCAGACGATCGCACCCGGTTCGGGCGCCGGATGACCGTCGTAGAACATGTCGCGCACTACGGCGTCGCCACTGCCCACCAGGCTCAGAGCGCGTGTGGTCGGCACGCCGAGATGGTGCATCGCCTCGCTGCACAGGAATTCGCGGATGGACGAGCGGAGCACCGCGCGCCCATCGGCACCGCGCGAATACGGGGTGCGTCCGGCCCCCTTGAGCTGCAGCTCCCAGCGCGCGCCGTCGGGTGCGATCAGTTCGCCCAGCGAGATCGCACGGCCGTCGCCGAGCTGGCCGGCCCAATGTCCGAACTGATGGCCACCGTAGTTGGCTGCCCACGGCTGCATCCCGGCATACAGCGCATTGCCGCCAAACACGCGCGGGAAATCCGCGCTGTCCAGCAGCTCGGGACCGATGCCCAGCAGCGCGGCGACCTCCTCCGCATACGCCAACAGGCGCGGGGCCGTCACCGGCGTCGGCAGCACCGACGACCAGGCCGCGCCGCGCACCTCGCGCACCCGCGGGCCAGTCTCCTCGTCGCCGGGCAGATCACGGATGAAACGGTTGTCGAAACGCAGCGGCTCAGTGCTCATGACCAGCAGATGGGGGCACAGGCGCCCCCCCGCAAGCTCAACCGGCGCCGGCGCCGAGGTCCAGCGCGCCCCCACGCTCCACCGCACGCTGGTACGCCGGGCGCTGCTCGATGCGCTGCAGGAAACTGCGCAGTTTCGGGTAGGCCGCCATGCTGCCCGCACGCGAGGCGGCGGCCTGGATCGGGAAGCTCATCTGGATGTCGGCGGCGGTGAATCGCTCGCCGGCAAACCACGGCGCACTGCCCAGCTCACGCTCCATCCAGTCCAGGTGCAGGGTCAGCTGTGGACCGACGAATCCCTTCATCACCTTGTCGGCGATGCCGCGGGCGATCGGTCGCGCGAAGAACGGCATCGGCGCCTTGCGCACCCGCGCGAACACCAGGCTGAGCAGCAGCGGCGGCATCGCCGAGCCCTCGGCGTAGTGCATCCAGTAGCGATAGCGGATGCGCTCGGGGGCCTGTGCAGGCAGCAGTTCGGGGGACAACTGACGGGCGCTGTCGTAGCGGTCGGCCAGGTACTCCAGGATCGCACCGGATTCGGCCAGGACCAGCGCGTCGTCCTGCAGCACCGGCGATTTACCCAACGGATGGACATCGCGCAGCGCCTGCGGCGCCAGCCAGGTCTTCCGATCGCGCTGATAGGTCACGACCTGGTATGGCAGGCCCAGCTCTTCAAGCATCCACAGCACGCGCTGCGAGCGCGAGTGGTCCAGATGGTGCACTTTGATCATCGATCGTTCCGCGCGTTCAAACCCGCATCGTAACCGCGCGCCTGCCGCGGTGACGTCACGAGCGTGCGCCGTCGCGTACACCGCGCCGTGGAGAAGACAATAAAAAACGCCGGAAGCTTTCGCTTCCGGCGTTCATGGCGACCTTACGGTAGCAGGGGTCGATTAGACCGCCTGCACCTGGTCAGCCTGCATACCCTTCTGGCCCTGGACGGCGACGAAGGTGACCTTCTGGCCTTCCTGCAGCGACTTGAAGCCGGTGCCCTGGATGGCGCGGAAGTGGACGAAGAGGTCCGGGCCGCTTTCCGGGGTGATGAAGCCGAAGCCCTTGGCGTCGTTGAACCACTTCACGGTGCCCTGCTGACGATCAGACATGTACTAACTCCTGAAACAAAAGTTGAAATAATCGCGGCCGCCGGATATCGGAGCCGAGACTGAGTTGCAGGCGTTGGTAAAGCGGATCGATGAGCAGATCGTGAGATCAACTGCACCAGGCCACGATTCACGGTGACCCTAGCAAACACAGTGTGGGGGACGATACTCGTGTTTTACCGAAAAAGCGATAGCTGATTTATTCAGCCATCCCCCCGTCCCGCCTGACAGGACAAGGGATTGACCAATTCTACACGAAATCTGAGTCCCCATTCAGACTTTTCCTACCTTAAGATCAGCCAAATGCCCGATTCAAGTTCTGCCGTTTCCCGCATCTGGGTGGATGCCGATGCCTGTCCTGGCGTGATCAAGGAGATCCTTTTCCGCGCGGCTGAACGCGTCAGGATTCCGCTGACACTGGTCGCCAACCAGTGGCTGCGCACCCCGCCCTCGCGCTGCATCACCGCCATCCAGGTCCCGCCGGGGCTTGATGTGGCCGACAACGTGATCGTAGAGCGCATGGCAGCCGGCGACCTGGTGGTTACCCAGGACATCCCGCTCGCCGCGCTGGTACTGGAAAAGGGCGGCGTGGCCCTGAATCCGCGGGGGCAGCTGTACACCCCGGACAACATGGCCGAGCGGCTGTCCATGCGCAATTTCATGGAGGAGCTGCGCGGCGCCGGTATCCAGACCGGCGGCCCACCCCCGCTGGACGCGCGCGATCGCCAGCGCTTCGCCGCAGCGCTGGACCGCTGGCTCGCCCATCGTTCAGGAAGCTGACTCTATTGCGGGCCGCGCTGCGCGCGCCAGCCGGGCAGAGCCCGGCTCTACGTCTGCTCCCAATGCCTCACCGTAGAGCCGGGCCTGCCCGGCTGCTCTCCGGTCCGCCACCGCAACGCCCGCGCTGCGCGTGCCAGCCGGGCGCTACACGATCAGCTGGCGGCCGCTGGTGAAGCTGCGGCGTTGACCGCTGAGGGGGTCGACGAACGCCAGCGCCTGGGCGAGGAGCTGCAGCGGTTCACCGGGATCCCGCTGCCCCTCTGTGCGCAGCACCGGGTACAGGTCGTCGCCGAGAATCGGGGCTCCCAGTGCGGCCATGTGCACGCGCAATTGGTGCTTGCGCCCGGATTCGGGGTCCAGCCGATAGCGCCACACCGGGCCGCCGGCGTCGATCACCTCGATCCGGGTGCGTGCGTTGGGCACGCCAGCCGCTTCGGCCATGCGGAAGAATGGCTCGCCCGGCACCAGCCGGCTGTGCCGCTCCAGCGGGAACTGCAACGCCGGCAGTGCCGGGGCCAGGGCCTGGTAGGTCTTGTCGATGCGACGCTCGCGGAACAGCCGCTGGTAGGCATCGCGCGTGGCCGGGCGGGTCGAGAACAGCACCAGCCCCGCCGTCAGCCGGTCCAGGCGGTGCAATGGCACCAGGTGCGGATTGCCCGTACGCGCCACCAGCCGCGCCAGCAGGGTCTCGCGAACGTGCCCGCCGGCCGGCGTGACCGGCAGGAAATGCGGCTTTTCGGCCACCAGCAGGTCGTCGTCCTGATGCAGGATCGACTCGACGAACGGGATCGCCGGTTCACCCTCCACCTCACGGAAGTAACGGATCTCCAGACCGACCTGCCAGGGCTGCTCCGCCGCCAGCGCCCTGCCCTGCACATCGAGCACCCGTCCACGCGCGAAACGGTCAACCCACTGGGCGCGGTCGATGCGCGGGAAGCGCGCGCACAGCCCGTCGAGCAGGCAGCCCCAATCGCCCGGGGGCAACTGCAGGCGGCTGGCGGCAACATCGGCGGAAACGGGATCGGACGGGGTCATGGCCCACGCATTATCATGGCGCTCTTTGTTTACGGTACCCCCATGGCCCTCACCGCCACCATCCGCAAGGCCGAACTCCAGATCAGCGACATGGACCGTGGCTACTACGCCACCCACACGCTCACCCTGGCCCAGCACCCGTCGGAGACCGACGACCGCCTGATGGTGCGGCTGCTGGCCTTCGCCCTGAATGCCGATGACCGCCTGGAATTCGGCCGCGGGCTGAGCGTGGACGACGAGCCGGATCTGTGGCGCCGCGATTACACCGGCGACATCGAGCTGTGGATCGAACTGGGCCAGCCGGACGAATCGCGCCTGCGCAAGGCCGCCGGCCGTTCTCGCGCGGTGCAGCTGATCACCTACGGCGGGCGCGCCACCGATATCTGGTGGGAGCGCAACGCCGCAGCGGCCAACAAGCTGTCAGTGCTGGAGGTGATGGATCTGCCGGCCGACTTCGTCGCCGAATGGGGTGCACAGGTCGAGCGCACCATGCGCTGGGACGTGCTGATCCAGGACGGCGAGGTGCAGCTGCTCTCGGACAAGGCGCAACTGGCCGTGACGCCGGTCTGGCGCAAGCGCAAACCGCAGGCATGAGCGTGATCCGCTGCGACGTGCTGGTCATCGGGGCCGGTGCGGCCGGGCTGATGTGCGCGCTCACGGCGGGCCAGCGCGGTCGCATCGTGCAGGTGATCGACCATGCCAACAAGGTCGGCAAGAAGATCCTGATGTCCGGTGGCGGGCGCTGCAACTTCACCAACACCGGCACCACCCCGGCCAACTTCCTGTCGGCCAACCCGCATTTCTGCAAGTCCGCGCTGGCACGCTATACGCCCGGCGACTTCATCGAGATGGTCGAACGCCACGGCATCGCCTATCACGAAAAGGAACTGGGCCAGCTGTTCTGCGACGTCTCGTCCAAGCAGATCGTGCGCATGCTGGTGGACGAGTGCCAGGCGGCAGGCGTGCAGATCCGCACTGACTGCGGCGTGGACAAGGTGGAGCGCGGCGCCGACGGCTTCCACGTCCACACCGCGCAGGGCCATTTCCACGCCGCATCGCTGGTGGTGGCGACCGGCGGCCTGTCGATCCCCAGCCTGGGCGCCACCGGTTTCGGTTACGAGCTGGCCCGCCAGTTCGGCCACACCGTGCTGCCCACGCGCGCCGGCCTGGTGCCGTTGACCCTGAGTGGCACGCATCAGGAACGCTTCCACGACCTGAGCGGGGTCGCCCTGCCGGTCGCAGCGCGCTGCGGCGACGTCGCGTTCCGCAATTCCATGCTGATCACCCACCGCGGCGTCAGCGGCCCGGCGATCCTGCAGATCTCCTCGTTCTGGCAGCCCGGCGACGACCTGCGCCTGGACCTGCTGCCCGACCGCGATGCCGAGACCTGGCTGCGCGACATGAAGCGCGACCGCGGCGCCGCCGAGCTGCGCACCGTGCTGTCGGAGGTGGTGCCACGCCGGCTGGCACTGCGTCTGTGCGAGCACTGGCTGCCGGACCGTCCGGTGCGCCAGATCGACGAGCGCCAGCTGCGCGAGGCGGCCGCCCTGCTGCAGGACTTCCCGCTGGTGGCCAGCGGCACGGAGGGCTATCGGACCGCCGAGGTCACCCTGGGCGGGGTGGACACGCGCAAGGTGTCCTCCAGCACATTCGAATCGCAGCTGGTGCCGGGCCTGCACTTCATTGGCGAAGTGCTGGACGTGACCGGCTGGCTGGGCGGATACAACTTCCAATGGGCGTGGGCCTGCGGCCATGCCGCCGGCCAGGTGGTCTAGGCCGACGATTCCGTGATCGAGTACCGCGAGTACCGCCGTCAGCATGGACGTAATCCCACGCATCGTGTATCAAGTTTGCAGTCTGGGGAGTAGTGAATGCAGAACGCGAATGACATGACCGTCCGCCTGCTGATCGTGGACGACAGCGGGGAGAACGCTGAGACCATCGTCAGCACGTTGCGCAACAGCGGCATCGCGGTGCGCCCGGCGCGCCCGCAGAACAGCGAGGAGCTGGCGCAGGTGCTGGGCAGCCAGCCGATCGACCTGATCCTGGCCGCCCCTGGACAGAGCATTCCGCTCCTGCAGGTAACCCAGCAGATCGCGGCGAGCGGCAAGGACATCCCGATGATCCTGCTGGCCGAACGCCTGGACGAGAACGAATGGGTGGAAGCCGGTGCCAACGGCATCCGGGCCATCGCGTTGCGCCACCGCCCCGAGCACCTGCTGGCAGTGGTCCGCAACGAGTGGACCGACCTGCAGGCGCGCCGCGGGCTGCGCCGGATCGAGGCGCAGATGCGTGAGACCGAGCGACGCTGCGACGCGCTGATCTCGTCCTCGCGCGATCCCATCGCCTACATCCACGAAGGCATGCACATCCGCGCCAACGAAGCCTATCTGGAGATGTTCGGCTACGAGGCGTTCGACGACGTGGAAGGCATCTCGCTGCTGGACATGGTGGCGCCGCAGCACGTGGACGGCTTCAAACAGCTGCTCAAGTCGCTGAGCAGGGGCGACGCGCCGCCGCCGCAGTACCAGGTGGACGCGCGCAACCAGGACGGCGCCGTGTTTCCGGCGACGATGGAGTTCACCCAGGCCAGCTATGAGGGCGAGTCGTGCCTGCAGGTGGTGTTCCGCCGCCGCATGGAGTTCGACCCGGAGCTGGCCCGCGAGGTCGAGGACCTGCGCCAGCGCGACCAGGTGACGGGCCTGCTCAACCGCCCGACGTTCATGCTGCACGTGGAGAATGCGGTGGCCCAGGCCGGTCGCAGCGAAGGCCAGTTTGGCCTGCTGCTGATCGAGCCGGACCACTACGCGCGCCTGCTGCCGGACATCGGCCTGGATTCGGCCGATGTGCTGATCGGCGCGCTGGGCCAGGTGCTGGCCGACACCGTCGGCGATGACGCGCGCCTGGCGCGCTTCGGCGAGCACAGCTTCGCCGTGCTGACCGAGGGCCCCTACGCGCACACCGTGGCGCTGGCCGACCAGATCCGCGAGGCTTACGCCGCCAAGGTGTTCAGCATCGGCGACCGCTCGGCCACGGTGACGGTGAGCATCGGCGGGGTACAGGTCGGCGAGAAGATTGCCAGCATCGGCCAGGTGCTCGCGCGGGCAACCGAGTGCACGCACGCAGCGTCGGAGCTGGGCAACACCACGCGCATCTTCGACCCCGCCGCAGTCGACCGGGTCGAGGAAGAACGCATCCAGCGCTGGGTGGCGCGTATCCGTGAAGCCCTGGCCGGCGACGGGTTCCAGCTGCACTACCAGCCGGTGCTGAACCTGCAGGGCGAGGCGCTGGAGCTGTACGAGGCCTACCTGCGCCTGGAGAACAACGGTGAGCTGCTGAGCCCGACGGCCTTCCTGGGCATCGCCGAGGAGCACGGGCTGCTGGCCGACATCAACCGCTGGGTGGTGGCCCATGCGATCGGGGTGCTGGGCGAGCGCGAACGCGCCGGCCATCCAACACACATGATGGTGAAGGTGACACCGGAATCGTTCAACGATCCGCAGATGATCGCCACCCTGCGCCGCGAGCTGCTGGCCAACGGGGTACCCGGCGAGCGGCTGTGGCTGCACGCGCCGGAAGCGAAGGTGTTCACGCACCTGCGCAATGCGCAGCAGTTCCTGGCCGAGGTGGCGCCGCTGGGCTGCCGGATCGGACTGGAGCAGTTTGGCTCGGGCTTGGATTCGTTCCAGCTGCTGGCGCATTTCCAGCCGCAGTTCCTGAAGCTGGACCGCGACTTCACCAGCGATTTCGCACGCACGCGCGAGCACAGCGAGAAGATCAGCGAAATCACCGCCCGCGCGCAGTCGGCCAACATCCGAACCATCGCCGAGTTCGTGGCCGATGCGAATTCGATGAGCCTGCTGTTCAGTGCCGGCGTGGATTACGTGCAGGGCGAGTTCGTGGGGCCTGCCGGTCCATTGATGAACTTCGACTTCGCCTGAGGCGGGCGCTGTCGCCGGAGTGCGGGTCGGCCGCGCGCGGGGGCCTTCCACAGTGCCGCGGTAGCCGCGGATGAAACGGCCAGGCTGCCGTTGGCTGCCGTGACGACGTGAGCATCGAGAGCGGGAGTATCCGCCCGCCTCGCACGGAAGAAGCAGACGCGTGCGTCAACGCAACGCCGACAACGACAATGCCGCCCGAAGGCGGCATGTCGTATCGCATCACAGCCGACCAAGGGTCGGCGTGCGCTATCAGGTCATGTCGACCAGGTTGGGGATGGCCACGTCGGTGGCGACGTCCGCCTCATAGTCCACGCCTTCCACGCCGAAACCGAACAGACGCAGGAAATCGGCCTTGTAGCCGGCCAGGTCGCTGATCTCGTAGAGGTTTTCATTGGTCACCTGCGGCCACAGCGCAACCACTTCACCCTGCACGTCCGGCGCCATTTCCTTGTAGTCCGCGCGCAGGCGGCCGGCTTCATCGACCAGCTCCACCGGGTGTCCGTCGGCAAGCAGCTGGTGGCGCAGGCGCTCGGTGGCGGTGCCGGTGTCCTTGCCACCGTAGAGGATGTCGTACAGCGTATCGAGCTGCTCGATGCAGCCTTCGTGGGTGCCCTTGGCCTTCATCACCTTGAACAGCAGCGACAGGTACAGCGGCATGGTCGGGATCGCGGAGCTGGCCTGGGTCACCACCGCCTTGAGCACCGACACGCGCGCGTCGCCGCCGATCGTCTCCAGCTTCGCGCGCAGACCCAGCACCTTCTGGTCCAGATCCTTCTTGGCTGCGCCGATGGAACCGTTCCAGTAGATCGCCTGGGTGATCTCCTCACCCACATAGGTGAACGCGGTGGTGGTGGCACCCTCGGCCAGCACGCCGGCTTCCAGCAGCGCATCGATCCACATCTGCCAGTCTTCGCCACCCATCACGGCCACGGTACCGGCGATCTCTTCCGGCGTGGCCGGTTCGATCGTGGTTTCGGTGATGACTTCCTTGTCGGTATCCAGACCACGCAGGGTGATCGGCGCACCGATCGGCTTGAGCGTGGAGCTGATCACTTCACCCGTCCTGGGGTGTTTGCGGCGCGGCGCGGCCAGGCTGTAGACGACCTGGTCGACCTGGCCCAGGTCCTGCCGGATCAGCTCGATGACCTTGGCCTTGACCTCGTCGGAGAACGCATCGCCGTTGATGCTCTTGGCGTACAGACCGGCCTGCCCGGCATACTTGTGGAACGCGGCCGAGTTGTACCAGCCAGCGGTGCCGGGCTTGGTGTCGGTGCCGGGTCGCTCGAAGAACACACCCAGGGTGGCGGCATCGCTGCCGAAGGCGGCGGTGATGCGTGCAGCCAGGCCGTAGCCGGTGGACGCGCCGAGCACCAGCACCTTCTTCGGGCCGTTGACGATCTTCGGCTTGGACTGGATGTAGTCGATCTGCTGCTTGACAGCGGCGTCGCAGCCGACCGGATGGGTGGTGACGCAGATGAAGCCGCGCACACGCGGTTTGATGACCATGAAGACCTCGATGGGAACAGGCGCAGGCACGGCCTGCGCGATGAAAAGGGCGGCGCGCCATCGGAACGGCTGCGCGGAACGCATGGGATCGTAGTGCGCGGGGGCGCGTTGCACAACCGACGGGGGTGTATGGCAGGCCCCTGTCAGGGAGCGCGGGTAAGGCCATGCCAGTGTCAGGACACGCCGTGAACCCATCCTTGGGGGCTCGTAGGCGGCATCCATGCCGCCTACGGTCCTGCCACTGGCATGACCTCACCCGCCCCGAAGTGGGTCGGGCCGGAAGGGAAGAGCCGAAGAGCCAGTCCCCAACGAAAAAGCCGCGCAGGGCGCGGCTTTTCCGGTGTTGCGGTGCAGGCCGCTTACGGGCGGCGTGCGAGGGCTTCGACGTCCTTGGCCTTGGGCAGGAGGTCCTGCTTGGTCACGGCCAGCACGCCCATCGTCAGCAGCGGGCAGGCGATGAAGATCGAGGACAGCGTACCGATCACCGCGCCGATCATCTGGCTCAGCGCCAGCCCTTCCAGCGAACCGCCACCGTACAGGTACAGCGCCAGCACCGACAGGAAGAACACCAGCGAGGTGATGATGGTGCGCGACAGGGTCTGGTTGATCGAGCGGTTCATCACTTCCAGCGGCTCCACGCGCAGGCTGCGGAAGTTCTCGCGGACACGGTCGAAGACCACGATGGTGTCGTTGATCGAGAAGCCCATCACCGACAGCAGGCCCGCCAGCACGGTCAGGTCGAACTCGCGACCGCTGAGCGAGAAGTAGCCGGCGACCACCAGCACGTCGAACAGGGTGGTAATGATGGCGACCATCGCGAACTTCCACTCGAAGCGGAAGCCGATGTAGATCAGGAAGCCGACGAGCACGAACAGCGCGGCGTACAGGCCGTTCAGCGCCAGCTCCTTGCCGACCTGCGGGCCGACGAACTCGGCGCCGACGATGGTGGCCCGGTTGCCTTCCACCGAGATCGCCTTCTGGACGGCCTGGGCGGTACGGTTGTTGGCTTCGCCGGCGTTCTCGCCCTCGCCCATCGCCTGCGGCTGCAGACGGATCAGCAGGTTGCTGCCGCTGCCGAAGTTCTGCACCTGGGCGCCACCGTAACCGGCCCCCTCCAGGTGCTCACGCACGGCATCGACGTCGGCCGGCTTGTCGAAGCGCACTTCGACCACCGTGCCGCCCGTGAAGTCCAACGCGTAGTTGAAGCCCTTGAAGGCAATGCAGCCCACGGCGGCGATGAACACCAGCGCGGCCAGCGTGATCGCCACCCAGCGGGTACGCATGAAGTCGAACTTGGTGTCGTTCGGAATCAGATGCAACGGGAACAGTTTCATGGTTTCGATTCTCTTCCCGTCAGATGGCCAGGGACTTGAGCTTCTTGCGGCGGCTGTAGACCAGAACGGCCAGCGCACGCGAGACGGTGATTGCGGTGAACATCGAGGCCAGGATGCCGACGATCATCGTGACCGCGAAGCCCTTCAGCGGACCGGTACCGAAGGCGTACAGCGCCACGCCGGCCAGCATGCCGGTGAGGTTGGCGTCCAGGATCGTGCCCGAGGCCTTTTCGTAACCGGCGACGATCGACGCCTTCGGCGGGACGCCGGCGCGCAGTTCTTCGCGGATACGTTCGTTGATCAGCACGTTGGCGTCGACCGACAGGCCGATCGACAGCGCCAGGCCGGCGAAGCCGGGAAGCGTCATCGTGGCGCCGAACAGCGACATCACCGCCACCACGATCAGCAGGTTGAACAGCATGGCCACCGAGGTGATCACGCCGAACATGCGGTAGTACACGGTGAAGAAGACCAGCGTGAACAGGAAGGCGAAGCCCACGGCGGTCACGCCGCGCTCGACGTTCTCCGCACCCAGGCTGGGACCGACGATGCGCTCTTCGACGAAGTCCATCGGTGCGGCCAGCGAGCCGGACTTCAGGAGCTTGGCCAGGTTTTCCGCTTCCGCCTTGTCCAGGCCGGTGGTCTGGAAGTTCTTGCCGAACACGCCGTTGATGTTGGCGACCGAAATCACCTCCTCCTTGACGCGGAAGCTGCGCACTTCCTTGCCGTCGACCACGTTGACGGTCGGGATGCGCTCGGTGTACACCACCGCCATCGGCTTGTTCACGTTGGCCGCGGTGAAGTCGAACATGCGCTGGCCGCCGACGTTGTTCAGGGTCACGCTGACCGCGGCCAGGCCGTTCTGGTCGGTGGTGGCCTGCGCGGCAACCATCTGGTCACCGGTGACGATCACGCGCTTGTTCAGCAGGATCGGGCCGCGATTGTCGCGCTGCTGGTAAACCTTGGCCTCCGGCGGAATGCGGCCGCTGGTGATGGCGTCCTGTGCGTTGCCTTCAACCACGGCGCGGTATTCCAGCGTCGCGGTGGCACCGATCATGCGCTTGGCTTCGGCGGTGTCCTGCACGCCCGGCAGCTGCACGACCACGCGGTCGGCGCCCTGGCGCTGGATGATCGGCTCGGCCACGCCCAGCTGGTTGACGCGGTTGCGCAGGGTGTTGACGTTCTGCTCGATGGCCCCGTTGGCGATCGACGTCAGCTCGGTTTCCGGCACGCTCACGGTGACGCGGTTGCCGGCCACGTCGTAGCCCAGGGCCGGCTGCGCCTTGTACATCACGTCACGGGCGCGGGCGGCAGCATCGGCACCGGCGGACGGGCTGATGCTGGCCACGATGGTGTTGTCCGGGCGACGCTCCACCGACTGGTAGGCGATACGGGCGTCGCGCAGGCTGGTGCGCACGTCTTCGGCGTAGGCATCCAGGCGCTTGTCCAGCGCGGCCTTCTGGTCGACCTGCAGCACGAAGTGCACGCCGCCCTGGAGATCCAGGCCCAACACCATCGGCTTGGCGCCGAGATCGCTCAGCCAGGTGGGCACGGTGGAGGCCAGGTTCAGGGCGACCACGTAGTCCTCGCCCATTTCATCCCGAAGCGCGTCGTTGGCGGCCGTCTGCGCCTGCAGACTGGGCAGGCGCACGATCAGGCTGTCGCCCTCCTTGGCCACCGACAGCGGTTCCACGCCGGCCTGCTTGAGGTCGCCCAGCACGCGGTCGCGCAGGGCGTCGTCGATCTGCCCGCCACGGTTGGCGGTGATCTGCACGGCAGGGTCCTTCTGGTAGATGTTCGGCAGCGCATACAGCGCGCTGACCGCCAGTACGATCAGGATGAGGAAGTACTTCCAGCGTGGAAATTCGAGCATTGCTTGGGTCCCGCGCGGTGCCCGTCCCGGCACCGCGGTTGAACGGAAAGGGAGTGGATCAGTTGGCCGACTTCAGCGTGCCGGTCGGCAGCACGTTGCCCACGGCGCCCTTCTGCACGCGGATGCGCACGTTGTCGGCCACTTCGATGGTGATGAAGTTGTCGCCGATGTCGGTCACCACGCCGGCGATGCCGCCGTTGGTCAGCACTTCATCGCCGCGCTTGATCTTCTCCAGCATCGCCTTGTGTTCCTTCTGGCGCTTCATCTGCGGGCGGATCATCAGGAAGTACATGACCGCGATCAGGACGATCGGGACCAGGAACGTCGTCCAGGAGGCACCCGGCGGCTGGCCGGCAGCGGACTGGGCGTGTGCGGCGGGGATCAGGAAGGCGATCAGGTTCATACAGTGTGTCCTTGGGTTGGAGGCGCCCCGTTCCGAGGGGGAGCGGGGTGTCGCCGCGAAACAGGGGTCAGCCGCGAAGTATGCCACGGCCCCGGGAGTTCGTCCTTGGGCCGTTTGGCAGGGTATGCGCGCGGATTCGGGGACGCCGCTGCCGCTTACAGCGGCGGCGTGGCGGCACCCCGGGCCGCATAGAAGGACTCGCGGAAGGCTGAAAAGGTTCCCGCCGCGATGGCCGCGCGCATGTCGGCCATCAGCTTTTCGTAGTAATACAGGTTGTGCAGGGTGCCCAGCATCGGCGCCAGCATCTCATTGCAGCGGTCCAGGTGGCGCAGGTAGGACCGGGTGTAGCCGCTGCTGCAGGCGTGGCAGCCGCAGCCCGGCTCGATGGTGTCCATGTCGCGCTCGTAACGGGCATTGCGGATGCGCACGGTGCCGAACGATGTGAAGTAATGGCCGTTGCGGGCGTTGCGGGTGGGCATGACGCAATCAAACATGTCCACGCCCCGCGCCACGCCTTCCACCAGGTCTTCCGGGCGCCCCACGCCCATCAGGTAGCGCGGGCGGTCGGCCGGCAGGATCGGGTGCATGTGGTCCAGCATGGCGTTGCGCTCGTGCTCGGGCTCGCCCACCGCCAGCCCGCCGATGGCGTAACCGTCGAAGCCGATCTGCTGCAGGCCCTCGGCCGAGCGGGTGCGCAGGTCGTGGTGCACGCCGCCCTGGACGATGCCGAACAGGGCCGCATCGTTGCCGAGCGCATCGTGCGCATTGCGGCTGCGCTGGGCCCAGCGCAGGCTCAGTTCCATCGAAGTGCGCGCCACCGGTTCGGTCGCCGGGTACGGGGTGCATTCGTCGAAGATCATCACGATGTCCGAATCGAGCACCTTCTGGATCTTCATGCTCTCCTCCGGCCCGAGGAAGACGCGTGCGCCGTCGGTCGGCGAAGCGAAGGTCACGCCCTGCTCGGTGATCTTGCGGCGGTGCGCCAGCGAGAACACCTGGAAGCCGCCGGAGTCGGTCAGGATCGGCCCGTTCCAGCGCGCGAAGCCATGCAGTCCGCCGTGGTCGGCGATCACGTCCAGGCCCGGGCGCAGGTACAGATGGAAGGTGTTGCCGAGGATGATCTCCGCGCCCAGCGCACGGATCTGCTCCGGCAGGATGCCCTTGACCGTGCCATAGGTGCCCACCGGCATGAAGGCCGGGGTTTCGACGGTTCCGCGCGGGAAGGTCAGGCGGCCGCGGCGGGCGCGGCCGTCGGTGGTCTGGAGCTGGAACTGGAGTCGGGACATGGAGCAGGCGTTCGGGCAAATAATTGCCCATTGTCGCCGAAAACGTGCTGCCGCGTCGGCGGGGGCACGGCCGCCCTGCCCTGCCCCGGCCCGGTCATTCCCCCTGCGGGAACAGCAGCATGGCATCGCCGTAGCTGAAGAACCGGTATTTCTCTTCGATGGCCGCCCGATATGCATCGAACACCCGCGCCTGCCCGGCGAAGGCCGAAATCATCATCAGCAGCGTGCTTTCAGGCAGGTGGAAGTTGGTCACCATCGCGTCGACGCTGCGGATCCGGTAGCCCGGCGTGATGAAAATCTGGGTCTCCCCGGCATACGGCAGCAGTTCGCCATCACGCATCGCACTTTCCAGGGCACGCACCACGGTGGTACCCACGCCGATCACCCGGCCCCCGGCCGCGCGCGTGCGACGCACCTGCTGGACCAGTTCGGCACCGACATTGAGCCATTCCCGGTGCATGACATGTTCGTTCAGGTCATCCACGCGCACCGGCTGGAACGTGCCGGCGCCCACATGCAGGGTCACATGGCCGAAGGCCACTCCCTGCGCCGCCAGGGCGGCCAGCAGCGCCTCGTCGAAATGCAGCCCGGCGGTGGGTGCGGCCACCGCACCGACCTCGCGGGCGAACACGGTCTGGTAGCGCTCGCGGTCGTCCAGCCCGGGCTCGCGCTGGATGTAGGGCGGCAACGGCAGGCGCCCGGCGTGAAGGAGCCATTGCTCCAGTGCTTCGGGGATGTGGAACTGCAGGACGTAGAACTCGCCGTCGCGGCCGAGCACCTCGGCCTCGCCCCCGGCGTCCAGCGCAATCCGGCTGCCGGCCTTGGGCGACTTGCTGGCGCCGACCTGGGCGCGGGCCTGCTGGGCGCCGAGCAGGCGCTCGATCAGGATCTCGACCCGCCCGCCGCTGGCCTTCTGGCCAAACAGACGCGCCGGAATCACCCGGGTATCGTTGAAGACCAGCAGGTCGCCGGCGCGCAGCAGATCGGGCAGGTCGCGCACATGGCGATGCTCGAACGCGGCCGGGGCCGGCGGCACCACCATCAGGCGGCTGGCCGAGCGCTCCGCAAGCGGAGCCTGGGCAATCAGTTCAGGCGGCAGTTCGTAGTTGAAATCGGACTTCTTCAAGGCAGCGCACGGCAACGTGTAGGCAATGTCGTCCATTGTACGACTGGCCCTCGATGGCAACGCAGGATTGGCCAAACGTCGCGCAAAATGCTGCTATGCAGCAGCGTTTTGCGGGGTTATCGCGCGAAAAACCGCGTGCTAGCATCGAGTTGGAAGTCTGATGCACGAGCAGGAATGCCCGAAGCGCGCGCGAATAGACGCGCGTTTTGCTTTTCCGCCGTGCCGCCAATCGTTTCAGGAGATCTGCAATGAGCTTCATCGACCGTCTCGCCCCCCTTCGCGCCCAGCCGGGCGCCCGCCTGACCACCGGCCTGGATGACGCCACCCTCGAACGCCTGGCCGCCGGCCACCCGGACCTGGTCGCCGCCATCGACGCCGCCGCCGCCGAGTTCGAGCGCGTGCGCGCCGACCTGGGTGCCCTGCTGCCGCTGGACGAGCGCGCCCAGATCGACGCCATGCAGGACGGCTTCGTCAATTTCTATGCCGATGACGCGGTGACGCCGTACGTGGCCCTGGCCGCCCGCGGCGCCTGGGTGGTCACGCTCAAGGGCGCGGTGCTGTATGACGCTGGCGGCTACGGCATGCTCGGCTTCGGACATACGCCTGCGGCCGTGATGGAGGCCATGTCGGCCCCGCAGGTGATGGCCAACGTGATGACCCCGAGCCTGTCCCAGCAGCGCTTCATCGCCGCGCTGCGCCAGGAGATCGGTCACCGTCGCGGTGGCTGCCCGTACAGCCGTTTCATGTGCCTGAATTCGGGTTCCGAAGCGGTCGGCCTGGCCGCACGCATCGCCGACGTCAACGCCAAGCTGCAGACCGATCCAGGCGCCCGCCACGCCGGGGCCACCATCAAGCGTGTCGTGGTCAAGGGGAGCTTCCACGGCCGCACCGACCGCCCCGGCCTGTACTCGGACTCCAGCCGCAAAACCTACATGCAGCACCTGGCCAGCTATCGTGGCGAGGACTCGGTGATCGCGATCGCGCCCTATGACGAAGACGCGCTCAAGCGGGTGTTCGCCGAGGCCGAACAGAACCACTGGTTCGTCGAAGCGGTGTTCCTGGAGCCGGTGATGGGCGAAGGCGATCCGGGCCGTTCGGTGCCGCCATCGTTCTACGCCCTGGCCCGCGAGCTGACCCGCCAGCACGGCAGCCTGCTGCTGCTCGATTCGATCCAGGCCGGCCTGCGTGCGCATGGCGTGCTGTCGATCGTGGACTACCCCGGTTTCGAAGGGCTGGACGCGCCGGACATGGAGACCTACTCCAAGGCACTCAACGCCGCCCAGTTCCCGCTGTCGGTGCTGGCCGTGACCGACCACGCCGCCCAGCTGTACCGCAAGGGCATCTACGGCAACACCATGACCTCCAACCCGCGTGCGCTGGACGTCGCCTGCGCCACCCTGTCGCTGCTGACGCCGCAGGTGCGTGAGAACATCCGCGTGCGCGGCGAGGAAGCCGTGCGCAAGCTGGAACAACTCAGGAGCGAGCTGGGCGGGCTGATCACCAAGGTGCAGGGCACCGGCCTGCTGTTCTCCTGCGAGCTGGCCCCGCAGTTCAAGTGTTACGGCGCCGGCTCCACCGAAGAGTGGCTGCGCAACCACGGCATCAATGTGATCCACGGCGGCGAGAACTCGCTGCGCTTCACCCCGCACTTCGGCATGGACAGCGACGAGCTGGACCTGCTGGTGGGCCTGGTGGGACGGGCGCTGAAGGAAGGCCCGCGCAGGGAGCAGTCGCAGGCGGCGTAAGCCGACAGCGGACCTGACCACCCGGTCAGGTCCGGTTTGGCCCCGGCCCGGCGAACGCGCTAAAATCGCCGATCGCATCTGCGGAACGAACCCCGTCACGAGACCGGAACATCGGTCATCGGCGGGGCTTTTTCGTTTCCGCCGCGTCACCTCCGAACACAGGAAGATCCAATGAAGTCGATTTGCGTTTACTGTGGCTCCAACCCCGGCAGCAAGCCGATCTACACCGAGCGCGCCATCGCGCTGGGCGACCGCATCGCCCGCGACGGCCTGCGCCTGGTGTACGGCGGCGGCAACGTCGGCCTGATGGGCACGGTGGCCAACGCCGTACTGGCTGGCGGCGGTGAGGTCACCGGTGTGATTCCGCAGCAGCTGGCCGACTGGGAAGTGGCCCACCGCGGCCTGACCGAGCTGGAAATCGTCGGTTCGATGCACGAGCGCAAGTCGCGCATGTTCGACCTGTCCGACGCGTTCGTTGCCCTGCCCGGCGGCTTCGGCACGATGGAAGAGATCTTCGAGATGCTCACCTGGCGCCAGCTCGGCATCGGCAACAAGCCGTGCGCCTTCCTGGACGTGGACGGTTTCTACGCCCCGCTGATCGGCATGATCGACCGCATGGTGGAAGAGCGCTTCCTGCATCCCGAGCAGCGCGCCGACCTCTGGTACGGGTCGGACATCGACGCGATGCTGGAGTGGATGCGCGGGTACGAACCGGCGCAGGCCTCCAAGTGGATCGACGAGAAGCGCCGCAACGCCTTGCGGTGACACCGTGGCGCGGGGCGCTGCCCCGCTGGATCTCCGTCGTGCCTGGTGAACGTGCCGGGGAGACCCCGGCGCTACGCCGTTTCCATCGGTGCGGGGCGGCCCAGCAGGTAACCCTGGCCATAGTCGCAGCCGAGTTGCAGCAGCGTGTCGCGCTGGGCGGCGTTCTCGATACCCTCGCCCACCGTTTCGATGCCCAGCGTGCGGGCCAGCGACAGCACGCCCTGGACCAGCGCATAGGTACTCTGGATGTCCTGGCCGTGCAGACCTGCGATGAAACTCTGGTCGATCTTGAGCGTGGAGATCGGGAACCGGTGCAGATAGGACAGCGCTGAAAAGCCGGTCCCGAAATCGTCCAGCTGCACCAGCACACCCCGCTCGCGCAGCGTCTGCAGGATGCGCAGCGTGCGCGGGCCGTCATCGAGCAGCGCCACCTCGGTGATCTCCAGCCGCAACCGGTGCGGGTCGGCGCCGACTGCCTCGATCAGGCCAAACAGACGCGAACTGAAATCGGCCGACCGGAAATGACGCGGCGACACGTTCACCGACAGATAGCCGCGTCCGCCGCGTGCCAGCTGCCCGATCACCTGCTCGTAGAGCAGCCAGTCCGCCTGTTCGATCAGGCCGCTCTCTTCGCCCAGGTCGAGAAACGCGCTCGGCAGCAGCAGACCGCGCCGCTCGTGCTGCCAGCGCAGCAGCGCTTCGTGCCCCACCACCTCCCCGTCCGACAGGCGCACGATCGGCTGGTAATAGGGAAGAAAATCGCGGTTGATGATGGCCCGGCGCAGGTCCGCTTCCAGGTCCAGGCTGCGCAGCGCCTCTTCGCGCATGGCTTCATCGAACACCGCGCAGCGGTCCTTGCCCTGCGCCTTGGCACGGTACATCGCCGCATCGGCGTCGCGCACCAGTTCCTCGCCATTGCGGTAGCGCGGATGCCACATGGCAATGCCGAGGCTGCCGGACGGAAACAGCTCGCGCCCCTTGACCCACATCGACTCTTCCAGCGCCATCAGCATCCGCTGCGCGAACTCCACCGCCGAGGACAACCCGTGACGGCACTGCAGCAGGATCGCAAACTCGTCGCCGCCCAGCCGCGCCACCACGTCCTCGCTGGAGACCATCGAGACGATCCGCTTGGCCACCTCGACCAGCATCTGGTCGCCGGCGGCGTGGCCAATGCTGTCATTGACCAGCTTGAAGCGGTCCAGGTCCAGGAACAGCACCGCGAAGGCCGATCCGTCGGGCTGACGCGCCTGGGCGATCGCATCCTCCAGCCGGTCCAGCAGATGCAGCCGGTTGGGCAGACCGGTCAACGCGTCGTGCATGGCCTGGTGGGTGAGCCGCTGCTCCGCGCGCAGGCGCTCGCCGATCTGGCCCAGCAGTTTTTCGTTCACATCGGCCAGTTCACGGGTGCGCTCCTCCACCCGCAGTTCCAGCTCGGCGTGCGCGTTGCGCAGCCGCTCCTGGTCGCGCTGGCGGGCCAGGCCGTTGCCGATGTTCTGCGCCACGAACGTCAGCAGGCGCTGGTCGTGGGCGGTGAAGCTGACGTCCGGCGAGTAGCTCTGCACCACGATCACGCCGACCACGTCGTCGTCGCTCAGCAACGGCACGCCCAGCCAGCAATGCGAACGCGCACCGAACTCGCGCACCGCGCCGGCCGCGCGCAGTGCATCGATGTTGTCGCGCGTGGCCAGCAGCGGCTGGCGGTTGCGCACGATGTACTCGGTGAGACCCTCGCTGAAGGGGCGCGGTGCGCGGGAGGCGTTGTACTCGTCCACCGAGTAGACGAATTCCAACCCGTCACCCCCTTCGTTGACCAGCGCAATATAGAAGTTGCGCGCATCCAGCAGCGTGCCCACCACCCCATGCACCTGGACATAGAACTCGGTCAGGCTGGAGGCGCTCATCGCCATCTCGGAGATGTTGAACAGCGCCAGCTGCAGTTTCTCGGCGCGGCGCCGCTCCACCACTTCGTCCTGCAGGCTGCGGTTGGCGCGCTGCAGTTCCAGCGTGCGCCGCTCCACCTGGCGCTCCAGCTGCACCTGTGCCTGGCGGCGGTCCATCGCGGTCTGGATGTGCTGGGCGACGTAGCCCAGCAGTGCGCGGTCGGCTTCGCCGTAACGCGCGCGGTGTTCATAGCTCTGCACCACGATGGCGCCACACACCCGGCCTTCGCGCAGCATCGGTACGCCCAGCCAGTCCAGGCTTTCCGGCCCCCGATCCGGATCGGGTTCGTCGTTGTCGGCAGCGAGCAGCTCGCGCGACGGACCGCTCAACGGCTGCCCGTGACGCAGCAGCGCGAAGGTCAGGCTGCGCGGCATCTCGTGCTCTTCGTAGCTGCGGTCAGGATCGGCGACAAAGCTGTCCTGCTGGTCGGCGAAGTACAGGAACCGGACCCGGCGCCGCACATCGTCGTACTCGACAATAAAGCAGTTCTGCGCGTACATCAGGGAGTTGAGCACGCTGTGCACGTGACGCAGCATCTCGGACATTTCCAGGTCCGCGCCGGCAAGGTCGGCGATTTCATACAGCGCCTGCTGCAGGCGTTTGGAGATTTCCAGCGAG
This sequence comes from Stenotrophomonas sp. Marseille-Q5258, assembly GCF_946900935.1. NCBI lineage: Bacteria > Pseudomonadati > Pseudomonadota > Gammaproteobacteria > Lysobacterales > Lysobacteraceae > Stenotrophomonas > Stenotrophomonas sp. Marseille-Q5258. The sequence goes on along the minus strand of NZ_CAMPPN010000003.1, from coordinate 1,561 downwards.
TGGATCTCGCGGCGCTGTCGGGTCAGCGCAATGGCGTCCTGCACGGCACGCCGCGCCAGCCCCCACCATCCTGCGTCCAGGGGCACCGGCTCCCCTTGGCTCAGCACCCGCATCGCCAGCCGGGTGTCCCCGAACTGCCATCGCTGCAGCTGCCCCGGCGCGGGAAGCGCCGCGTCGAGCAGGTGACCGGCGGTCATCGAGCGATCGAAGGGTTCGGACTGCAGCCCGTCGCCAAGCACCGGGTCGCGCCAGGCCAGATGCAGGCTGCTGCCGACAGGCAGCACCGCGCAGAGGGTGCGCGCCAGATCGGCGGACACCTGCGCGTCACGGTCCGGGTCCACTGAAGGCGTCACTACCTGACTGGACAGCATGTTCGTCTCTACTGGCACCGGATGCCCGGCACCTCCCCTGTCCCCCGAGCATAACGCGGGGACCGGGGGGCAATGGAAGGGTGGCAACCCCGATTGTTGCAGATGGACGTTATTGGAACGTCACCTGGAACCGCTCTCCCCATGCCGCCGGCCACCTCCCTGCCACCGCCACGCTTTGCGGACGCACCCGCACCGCTTACTCTGTGCGCCGTGGATGCCGTGGCCCTGCCAACCGATGAAGCGCTGATGCTGGCCTGGGCCGGCGGGGACCTGCCTGCGTTCGAGGTTCTCTACGGGCGCCATCGTGCCCGGCTGTACAGCTTCCTGCTGCGACAGCTGCGCGACGCCGCGCTCGCCGACGAACTGTTCCAGGACGTCTGGCAGCGGGTGATCGCTGCCCGCACCGGCTGGCAGCCCGAGGCCGCCTTCACCACGTGGCTGTTCCGGATCGCGCACAACCGGCTGAACGATCACTGGCGTGCGGCGCGGCACCGGCCGCCGCCGCCCGGCGATGCCGACGAACGCGTGGCGCGCATGAGCGACAGCCGCACGCCGGAAACCCAGCTGTCCGAGTTCGAGCAGCGCCGTCGCCTGCAACTGGCGATGGAGCAGCTTCCCGCCGACCAGCGCGACGTGCTGCAGCTCCGGCTGGAACAGGAGCTCAGCCTGGAGGAGATCGCCGAGATCACCGGCGTGGGCCGCGAGACCGTCAAGTCGCGGCTGCGCTATGCGATGGACAAGCTGCGCGCGGGGATGAACGCATGAACGACCGCACGCCACTGACACCCGAAGAACGCGAACTGGCCCGCCTGCTGGGACGGTCTGCGCCGACCCCGCCGCCGCCGGCGCTCGACGACGCCGTGCTCGCCGCTGCGCGCGCGGCGGTGCAGGCGCCCCCGGTCGCCCCCGCAGCCGCGGCCGCCCCGCACGCGCCGCCACGGCGTCGGCGCTCGCGCCTGCCGGCCGTGATGGGGATCGCCGCCTCGGTGGTGTTCGCCGTCGGGATCGCCTGGCAACTGCGGCTGCAGGACCCGCCCATACCCGCTCTCGAGGTGCCGGCGGCAGATGCCCCGGCTGCGGCACCCGTGGCCGCCGAAGCGGCAGATGTCGCGGCCAGCCCGGCGGCAGCGCCCGCTGCGGCCGAACCGGCGGGCGCCATCACGCCCCCGGCCGCCCCACTGCCCCAGGCG